>JBFHWK010000030.1:0-18826 GCA_041589075.1 Rhodothermales bacterium | reverse complement strand
TCGGTGCGTGCGAATGATCGCCCTCCAGTTAGGAGTCCAGGATGGAAAAGAACATTAAGAAGGTAACGCCGGTCGAGTACGAACTCGAGATCGAAGCTACACCGGAGGATCTTGCGGAGGAGATCCTCTCGCAGCTCCGTGCGCAACGCTCCCGTACCGTCCTCAAGGGTTTTCGGAAAGGGAAGGTGCCGCTGTCCCTCGTCAAGAAGCTCTACGGCCGCGAACTTGCTTTCGGTGTTGCGGAGCGATCCGTTCAGCAATCGTACGAAGAGACGGTCGTAAAGCCGGGCGAGCACGACGTCCTGGGCCACCCGAAGATTACCGTGCTTGACTATGAGATGGACGGACCTCTGCGTGCCGTCATTCGCTTTGGCGTGCGGCCGGAGTTCGAGATCAAATTTCCAAAGCGAGAGTCCATCTCCAAACTCATCCACGTCGTTACTGACGAGGAGGTCGATCACGAATTGGAGCATCTCAGAGAGTCTGAGGCAGAACTCGTGCCGGTAACGGGGCCAGTGGGAGCCGAGGACTTTGTGGTTGCGGACGTACAAACGGTCGATGCGTCCACCGGAATGCCGCTGATCGGGCAGAGGCGGGAAAGCGCAACGTTCTACCTCGGCGACGAACGGCTGAAGGATGAGTTCAAGCAGCCACTTGTTGGTGCCAGTCCCGGTTCGACCGTTCGCGTCACCATACCGAAATCTGAAGAATCAGAAGCAGGCGGACCTACGGTCTACGACATAACGATCAATGAGATCAAACGAAAGGAGTTACCCGACCTAGACGACGAGTTTGCGAGCAACGTGTCGCGCGGTCGTCAGGAAACCGTTGAAGGGCTTCGTGCGGAGGTGCGTGAACGGCTTCAGAAGAACTGGGACCAGCGTTCCAGTGAATTGTTGGAGACGACGGTCGTCGAAAAGATTGTCGCACTCAATCCAATCGGTGTGCCGGAGTCCGTCGTCGACATGTATTTGGACGCTTTTGTCGAGGACCTCAGGAAGAACGGTGAAGTTGAACTGCCCGCGGATTTTGACGAGGAAGCCTATCGGGAGAGGCGTCGGGAGGACGCCGTTCAGCAGGCACGGTGGATGTTGATCAAGGACAAGCTCGTCGGTGATGAGGGGATGGAGGTTACGGAGGAGGACCGCGCCGGGTTCTTTGACCGGTCAGCTTCGGAAGGCGGCGTCTCTCCGGAGATGCTGCGACAGTACTACCAGTCGATCGGAGGGCTTACGGAGCGGCTCGATCAACGGCTCTTGACAGAAAAAGTGATCGCGTTCCTTTCAGATAAGTTCAAGCTGGTCGAAAAGGACCGTAAGGCCTTCGAGAAAGAACTCGAGAAACAGGCCAAGAAGAATAAAAAGAAGTAACTAGGCTGAGTTGTGGCTGCTTGGAACACCATCCGGTCACGCTCGGTAATCGCCCTGAATCCCACCCAAACCTAATCGATCCTGCCATGGTCGACGACTTTGTGAAGTTCACCAAGAGCCTGACGTCCATCCCCCGCGACATTTACAGCGGTCCGTTTGGGGACGGACCGATGAGTGCGCTGGTACCGATGGTGGTGGAGCAGACTACACGCGGAGAACGCGCTTACGACATTTTCAGCAGGCTGCTCAAGGAGCGCATTGTCATGGTCGGTACGCCGATCAATGACCAGATAGCGAACCTGACGGTTGCGCAGTTGCTCTTCCTGGCCAGCGAGGATCCCGAGCGCGACATCAACCTGTACATCAACTCGCCGGGCGGTGGCGTCTATGCTGGCCTGGCGATCTACGATACGATGCAGTACGTGTCGAGTCCTATCGCGACGATTTGCGTGGGCCTTGCCGCCTCGATGGGGGCGGTGCTCCTCGCGGCAGGCGCGGCCGGAAAACGCGCGGCACTGCCGAATTCTCGCGTGATGATCCATCAACCGCTGGGCGGTGCACAGGGCCAGGCGTCCGATATCCAGATCCAGGCGCAGGAGATCCTGAAGACGAAACATCGACTCCACGAGATCATCGCAAAACACACGGGTCGTACGATCGAAGAGGTCGAAAGGGACTCGGATCGCGATTACTGGCTGAGCAGCGAGGAGTCCAAGGAGTACGGCCTGATCGATAACGTGCTTGAGAAGGCAGCGGTCGAGAAGAAGAAAGGGGACGACTAGTCGGTCGCTGCGGCGCGCCCGTACGTGGCGGTCGCGTAGAAAAAAAACTCCCGAGCCTGCGTATAACAAAACCCCGGAGTTGACGTGACCCTCCGGGGCTTGTCTCGAGTACCGCGTACGGGATTTATTCTGCTCGCTGCGCTCGTTCCATCAGTCGTCGCCCCCTATGCGGGCTCCTCGTGTGAACCCTGCGGGTTCAACTCCCGAGCATGCGTATAACAAAGCCCCGGAGATGACGTGACCCTCCGGTGCTTGTCTCGAGTACCGCGTACGGGATTTATTCCACTCGCTGCGCTCGCTCCATCAGTCGTCGCCCGCTACGCGGGCTCCTCGTGTGAACCCTGCGGGTTCAACTCCCGAGCGTGCGTATAACAAAGCCTCGGAGTTTTCGTGACCCTCCGAGGCTTGTCTTGAGTACCGCGTACGGGATTTGAACCCGTGTTACCGGCGTGAGAGGCCGGCGTCCTAGACCCCTAGACGAACGCGGCAATCAGGGTGTCGTGGAATGACCCGCGACGGCGGCATGTTCCAGTAATCATGCTGTGGTTGGCGCGGGCCGCAGCATTCGGACATGAGCGATGCCCGCTTCCATGAAAGTTTCACCGAACGTGTGAAAACCGAGGTCGCCATAGAACTTCTCGAGATATTGCTGGGCATGGATCAGACATTCGTCGAAGCCCGCCTTTGCGGCGTCATCTATCGTCCATCGAACGAGTTCGCGGCCTAGTCCCTTTCCGCGGTGCTCGGGAAGGATCGCGAAGCGCTCAAGCTTTGCCAGGAGGCGGCCTTCGTAGGGTACCACCCGCCACCGAGCCACTCCCACAGCCTCGTTCCCGAGCCACGCGAGGATATGTCGCGCCGTCTCATCGTGCTCATCCATTTCGACCTCGGGCGGGCAGTTCTGCTCCTCGACGAAGACGGTCCAGCGGATACCGCGCGCTTTGTCCCAGTCGCCTTCGCCGGACACGGCCCTGACCCTCAGTCTGTCCTCCCCCATGATGCCACCAAAAATCACCCAGCGTTCGCCGAATACTAACTCCGGTACCGTTCCCTTACATAGATTCGATCTAAATAATTACATAGATTGAGTCTAAATAAGGAGGCTAGCGGTCGTCTCGGGTGGTGGGGGCGCCCCAGGCCACGACGCCGCCAATCACGAGAGAGGGCATTGAAGAAGGTCAAGATTACCGGTTTTCTGGCGTTTTCGGCGATCCTGGCCGCCTCCGCCATGGCCCAGATGGGCGCTGTGACCGGAACGGTCGTCGACGGGTTCACCGGGCGGCCGCTCGCCTCGGCAAACGTCTCCATTGTGGGGACGAGTCTGGGCGCGTCGACCGGCACGAACGGACGATTTGTGATTCGCGAAGTCGCCCCCGACGTGTACCGGGTGCGAGCGAGTTCGGTGGGGTATGAGACCGTCGTGGTTAACGCCGAGGTAGAGGCTGGCGGCACGACGCGGTTGACCTTTCGTCTCGACGAGACGTGGGTGGAGATTCCCGAAGTGGTGGTAGAGCGAGCGTTGATGACCGGCGGCTTCCGCGGGATCGAGTCGCTGCCCGGATCGGCGCACTTCATCTCGCCTGCCGAGCTGGAGACGTTCCACTACAACGACGTGGGGCGAGTCCTTCGCAGTGTTCCCGGAGTGAACGTGCAGGAGGAAGACGGTTACGGACTGCGCCCCAACATCGGCCTGCGCGGTTCGGGTTCGGAGCGGAGCTCAAAGATAACGGTAATGGAGGACGGCGTTCTTATTGCGCCCGCGCCTTACGTCGCGCCCGCCGCGTATTACTTCCCCACGATCGGACGAATGGAAGCGGTCGAGGTTCGTAAAGGTTCGAGCCAGATCAAGTTCGGTCCGTACACGACCGGGGGTGCACTCAACCTGGTTTCGACACGCATACCGGCGCGACTCACTGGACGTTTAACCCTTCTGGCCGGAAACGATGACAACCGCACCATTCATGCGAGTGTCGGCGACACTTTCGATCGGTTCGGATTTGTACTGGAGACCTATCAGAATCGGACCGATGGTTTCAAGGAGCTCGATGGCGGGGGGCGAACGGGCTACGACAAGCGTGATTACATGGCGAAGGTTCGATTCAGCACGCCGAGATCCGCGCGCACTTTCCAGTCCCTCACGCTGAAGGCCGGGCGGGCCGAGGAGACGTCGGACGAAACGTACCTGGGACTTACGGACGCCGATTTTGCGCAGACCCCGAAGCGTCGATATGCGGGTTCTCAAAAGGACGTGATGAAAACGGAGCAGACCCAGTTTGTGGCGCGCCACGTGATTGAGCCTGCCCGTTGGATCAACGTGACGACCACACTCTACCGTACCGACTTCTCCCGAAACTGGTACAAGCTGGACAGGGTACGGGCGGGCGGCACCGGCGAATCCGTCAGCATCTCCGAAATTCTGAACCGGCCGGATGACTATGCCCGTGAGCTCGCGATTTTGGAGGGCGACGCCGGCTCGCAAGATCTGCTGGACGTCAAAGCGAACAACAGATCGTATTACGCTATGGGCGTCGAGACCGTGGCTGGTATCACGCTCGTTGCGGGAGGTCTGCGCCACTATATCGAAGCCGGCGTCCGCGTTCATCAGGACGAAATCGATCGGTTCCAGTGGGTCGACACCTACAACATGGCGAACGGGACCATGGAGCTCGCCGCTGCCGGGCAGCCCGGTTCCGAAAGCAATCGCGTCGAGCGGGCGGACGCTGTCGCTGCGTATGTGCAGACAACGACGAGTGCCGGCCGTCTGTCGATCACGCCGGGGCTGCGATACGAACACGTGACAATCTCACGAAGTGACTACGGTAAGAGTGATCCGGAGCGCGCCGCGGCATCGTTGTCGCGCAGGTTCAACACGGTCGGGACGCTCATCCCCGGCGTCGGTGTGGATTATCGAATTGGCGCCGGGGCACATGCGTTCGCCGGCATTCATCGCGGTTTTGCACCGCCGGGCTCCCGCGAGGGGACGCGGCCGGAGTCGAGCGTCAGCTACGAAGTGGGCAGTCGCTTCGTAGATGCATTGACGTATCTCGAGGCCGTCGTCTTCTTTAACGATTATGAGAATCTGCTGGGAGCGGACCTGGCGGCCGCCGGCGGCCAGGGAACGACGGACCAGTTCAACGGTGGACGCGTCGATGTGTACGGCATTGAATTGTCGGCCCGGCAGGACCTTGGCATTCTGTCGAGCCGCGGCTACTCGGTGCCGATTGCCCTGACGTACACGTATACGTCGGCACGCTTTCGGTCCAGCTTTGAGAGCGAATTCGACGGCTGGGGGACCGTCAGCCGCGGCGATGAATTGCCCTACGTCCCCCACCACCAAATCGGAGTCGCACTGGGTTTCGAGACGACACGCTACAGCATCGATGTTGCCGGTAAGTCCATAGGCCGAATGCGTACACAAGCCGGTTCAGGGCAGTACCCGAATAGTGAAAGTACCGATGCGCATCTGACCGTGGACGTGGCGGCCTCGTACAGAGTGAATTCTTTCGTCAGCGTGTTCGGTCGGGTGCTCAACGTCACGGATGTGGCGTACATCGCTGCGCGGCGACCGGCCGGTGTGCGTCCAGGCCTGCCGCGGCAACTGTCGATCGGTGTGAAGACGCGCTTCTAGGCGCGGCACGGCCGATCAATTGGAACGACCGGAGTGCGCCTCCGTTGCAACAATCCGGCAACCCGTGTATCCGCGTGGACATCATCTATTTAGACTACAATGCTACGACGCCCGTCGATCCGGCGGTGCTCGAGCGCATGCTGCCGTTCTTCGATCGTCATTACGGCAACGCATCCAGTAAGGGTCACGCGTTCGGGTGGGCGGCCGAGGAGGCGGTCGAGATCGCCCGCGAGGAAATCGCGGACCTGATCAGAGGCGAGGGCGGCGCGATTACGTTTACGGCCGGCGCGACAGAGTCTGTCAACACCGCTATCAAGGGTGTTGCTCGACTCCATGCTGCTAGAGGCCGGCACGTCGTGACGACAAACGCAGAGCACAGTGCGGTGACCGAGGCCTGCCGCGAACTCGAACGGATCGGGTTCAACGTCACGTTTCTTCCGGTCGACCGGAACGGCCGCGTCGATCCGGAGGCGGTTCGCGACGCGATTACGGACCAGACCATTTTGCTCACCGTGATGTGGGCGAACAATGAGATCGGAGCCGTCAACTCCATCGCGGAACTGGGACGGGAGGCGCGCCGCCGCGAGGTCTTCTTCCTGACGGACGCTACGCAGGCTGTCGGGAAGATCCCCGTGAACGCGGAGTACGTCGACATGCTCGCCTGTTCCGCACACAAGTTCTACGGGCCGAAGGGTGTCGGTGCGCTCTGGGTTCGTGATGGAATCAAACTGCCGCCACTGATTCATGGAGGAGGTCAGGAGTCGGGATTGAGATCCGGGACGCTCAACGTACCGGGCATCGTCGGCATGGGGGCGGCCGCTGCCGAAGCGGCTCGCACTCTGGCGTCGGAGACGGATCGCCTGTCGAGACTCCGGGACCGGCTGGAGCAACGCATCAGCGGATCGCTTCCCGTACGCCTCAATGCTGCTGTCGGCGAAAGGCTACCGCAGACGTCCAGCATTACCTTCTCCGGTGTGCGTGCCGCAAACCTCCTCGCAGAACTCCGCGGTCTCGCACTTTCGGCCGGAAGCGCATGCTCCAGTGGAACCGGCAAGCCCAGTCGTGTCTTGAAGGCTATTGGACTGTCGGACGCCGAGGCTCTCTCCACTATTCGGTTTAGCCTGGGACGCTTCACGACCGAAGATGACGTGGATGCCGCCATCAGTATGGTTGAGGAAGCGTGCGCGAAAGTGTCGACGGAAGCAGCTGCACCGGTGCGCTGACGATGACAAGCATGGAGCCGATTAGAAACAAGGTTGCCGAAAGCGACATCCAGGTGTTCAACCTCGAAGACCTCTGGGATGGATGCGACGTGGCAGAGATTGACATCGCCGGATTTCTGGCGGAGGGTCTGGTTCTTCGTGAGAAGGAGTTCCGCGTGCGGGTGAAGGAGTTCGATTGGAGACAGTATGCCGGCCGGCACGTTGCTATAACTTGTTCGACTGATGCGATCGTGCCCACCTGGGCATACATGCTCATCGCTTCGAAGCTGAAAGACGTCGCTGTTTCTACGGCCGTGGGGAATCGCACCGACTTGATTCGTGATTACTTTGCGCGTGCCCTGGAAGCCGTTGATTGGGAGGCGTACCGCGGCGCCAATGTCGTCGTCAAGGGTTGCGCGAGCAACATCGTGCCCGAGAGCGCTTATCTCGCCGCGAGTTTGCGCTTGCAGCACGTCGCGTCGAAGATCATGTATGGCGAACCCTGCTCGTCGGTCCCTATCTGGCGGCGGCCTTCGGCAAAGCCCGCGCCGGAGAACGCCGCACGCGCCGTTGGTTCGGCACTCCCCACACGGAAAGCGTGAGTGTCCGCCGAGGTCCCCGTACCCAACTCGGCCGCGGCGGATGAGGAGTCGACCGACACCATCCTGGACCGCCTGCAGCGCCGTCCACGCATCAGAAGACTTGCCGATTTCGGCGCTCGCCACCGCAACCTCGTAGCGGCGGCCTTCTTTTTTGGTGGGTTTTTGTGGGACCTGCTCACGCTCCGCCGCGCCGACGCATGGCTGGACAACCTTCTGCTCGCCTCGTATCTGTCCGCACTGACGGCGCTGATCGTCTTGACGGCACGCGTCGAATTCGGCGACCGCCCCTCAGGCAATCGCGACCGGCGGCTGCTTCGCTTTCGCACCGTGCTGCGCGACGCCACGCAGTTCCTCATGGGCGCGCTCTTCAGCGCTTCCGTGGTATTCTATGGACAGAGCGCATCGTTGGGTCGCACGTCAGTGTATGTCGTAGTTCTGATCGCACTGCTCGTCGCTAACGAGTTCGTACATCGCCGCCGATTCAACCTGACCCTGCTGATCGCTCTTTACTTTCTGGCCGCCGCCTCCTACCTGATTCTCTTGCTGCCCGTTCTTCTGCTGCGAGTCGACTTCGCATCTTTTATAGGTGCCGGGATTACCGGTGCCCTGCTGTCGGCAGGTCTCGTGTGGTACGTGGACACGCGCTGCGCGCTTCCCGGACGGCTGACTCGAACGAAGGCGGTTGCCGCCGTAGGTGGTCTGTTCGCATTACTCAATGTGTTCTATCTGACCAACCTCATTCCGCCCGTCCCGCTGGCGATGAAGTACGGCGGCGTGTTTCATGACGTGTACCGGAGCGGAGAAGCCTATCGCCTGACCTACGAAGCACCGCCTTGGCATCGCTTCTGGTCACAGACGAGCGATCCGTTTCGTCATGTGAAAGGTGAGCCCGTGTACTGTTTTGCCGCCGTCTTTGCGCCGACGGACCTCAGGGAGCGGATCTATCATGCCTGGCAGTATCGAGACGAGCGACGCGGTAAATGGGTCGAGACAGACCGCATACCGTATGAAGTCGTCGGCGGTCGAGCCCGGGGATATCGCGGGTTCACATACAAGCGCACAGTCCACGTCGGCCCCTGGCGTGTTCTCGTCGAGGACGAGCGTGGCTTTGTGCTGGGCAAAGTGACGTTCGACATCGTACCGGTCGACAGCGTCACGGCGCCGATGAAGACGCGTTTGTACTACTGAGGGGAATCAAAACACAGGAATGATGAACATCGATCTTAATGGCAAAGTTGTTCTGGTGACCGGAGCGTCACGCGGCATTGGCCGTGCGGTTGCGCATGCGACGGCCGCGGTGGGAGGGCAGGTTGCCGTTCACTACAATCGGTCTCGAGCGGAAGCGGAAGCAGTGGCTGAGCTGCATGGCAGTCGCTTGTTTCGGACTGATCTCTCAGACATGGATGCTGTCCGAAAACTTTTTGCGGATGTCGTCGATGCCTTTGGAGCGGTCGATGTTCTCGTGAACAACGCCGGTGTTGCGCTTAGCATCGAAGCCGCCGACACGTCCGAGCGCTGGGAGTCCGTCTGGGACACGACGATGAACGTAAACCTCAAGGCCGCCGCCCTCTTGTCGAGGCTCGCCGTGCGGCACTTCATCGAACGCGGTGGCGGGCGCATCGTGACCATCACGTCGCGCGCCGCGTTTCGCGGCGACACCCCTGACTACATGGCGTATGCCGCTTCCAAAGGAGGACTCGTTTCACTTACCCGGTCCATCGCACGCGGTTTCGGAAAGCAGGGCGTGAGGGCTTTCCTCGTGGCCCCGGGATTCACACGAACCGATATGGCCCAGGATTTCATAGATGCGTATGGCGAGGACTATGCGCTCGGCGATATTGCGCTCGAGCGACTTACGGAACCGTCCGATGTCGCCTCCATCGTTGTGTTCCTGGCCAGCGGCCTCGCCGACCACGCAACCGGCTGCACGATCGATGTGAATGCCGGCTCTTACGTGCACTGACGTTGTCGCGTCCGCACGGAGCCGCGTACGCTTCAGCCGACGCGCGCCAGTCGCAACCCATGACCGGCGTAAAATCGCTCGAAATAGTCACGGACGTTGCGATGATCGTCTTGCGAAAGAAAGGGGTCACGGTCGATAAGCGTTTGTGCAGCCGCGCGCGCGCGCTCGAGGAGGTGCAAATCGGTTGCGAGGTCCGCGATTCGCAGGTCCGGAAGCCCGCTCTGCCGGGTGCCGAAGAAATCACCGGCCCCGCGAATCTTCAGGTCGATCTCTGAAATCTCGAATCCGTCCGTCGTACGGACCATCGCTTCAAGACGCTCGCGCGACTCCGCCGACCGCTTGTAGTCGGCCATAAGGAGGCAGTAACTCTGCTTCGAGCCCCGGCCCACACGTCCGCGAAGCTGATGAAGCTGACTGAGACCGAAACGCTCCGCGTGCTCGATCACCATCACGGTCGCGTTCGGAATATCGACCCCCACCTCGATGACCGTTGTCGCGACGAGAATGTCGGTCTTGCCCTTTCTGAACGCCGCCATAGCGCGATCCTTTTCGGCCGGCTTCATCCGACCGTGGACAAGATCCACGGAGCAATCCGGAAAAGCGGCTTTCAGGTTCTCGAATCCCGACTGCGCATCCTTGAGGTCCACTTTCTCACTCTCTTCGACGAGTGGATAGACCACGTACACCTGGCGGCCATCTGCGATCTGCGCCTGGACAAAACCGTACATGTCCTCGCGTCGGTTGTCGAAGTAAAGGCGTGTTTCGACGGGTGTACGTCCCGGTGGCATCTCTCGGATGACGGAGACGTCAAGATCCCCGTATAACGTCATTGCGAGTGATCGCGGAATCGGCGTCGCGGTCATCAGCAGTTGATGCGGCTGTTGCCCCTTTGCGAACATCTTCGCCCTCTGCATGACGCCGAAGCGATGCTGCTCGTCGATTACCGCGAGACCGAGATTTCTGAAATCAACGCCGTCCTGGATAATCGCATGCGTCCCGACGACGATCTGCGTTCGGCCAGTCTTTATCCCGGCAAGGACCTGCTCGCGCTCCTTCTTGGTCTGGCGACCTAGAAGCACATCGACCTTGATTCCCAGCGGGTGCAGGTACCGGATGAGATTCACGAAGTGCTGCTCCGCCAGAATCTCGGTGGGAGCCATGAACGCACCCTGATAGCCACTATCAACGGCCTGCAGCAGTGCCGCCAGTGCCACGATCGTTTTGCCGCTGCCTACGTCACCCTGCACGAGCCGGCTCATCTGCCGCCCCGACGTGGTATCGGTGACGATGTCGTTCAGCGCGGACTGCTGTCCCTTCGTAAGATCGAAGGGCAGCACCTCGGACAGGAAGCGCGACGACAGTGTACCGGGCCTGTCAAACGAGGGTCCGCTCGACTCCTGTTGTGTCTGCCGCGCCAGGACCAACATCATCTGGATAAAGAACAGCTCCTCGAATTTCAGTCGCTCGATTGCCTGCTGAAGTTCGTCCCTGCTTTTCGGAAAATGCGCCGCTCGCAGCGCTACCCGGCCATCGACGAGATGGTACTCCTTCCTGATCCACTGCGGCACGATCTCAGGAATCTTCTGTCCCTGTTCCTTGAACAGATTGTGTATGATGCGTCGGAACGCCCGGCTCGTCAGACCGGCCTTCTGGAGAGCTGCGCTCCCTCGGTATAGAGAGATAATTCGGCCGGTATCCAGCGCGGGACCCTCTTCGTCGAGCTTGTCAAAGTCGGGATGCGAAAAAGAAAAGAGGCGGCCGTACATCTGCGGGCGACCGTGTATGGCAACGCGGTCGTCCACCGAAAACAGCTTACTGATCCACCCGACCTGCTGAAACCAGACGCATTTCACGCGGCCGCCGTACGGATCCTCTATCAGCACCTCGAACCGCTTCCGGCGACGGCTCGGCACGACGCCGGCGGCGCGGACGGTGCCCACGAGTGTAACGGGCGGGCCGCCTTCGACCAAGTCACGCACGGCCACGACGGAGCTCCGATCCAGGTAGCGTCGCGGGAAATAGTGGAGCAGGTCCCGAATCGTTTCGATACCGTTCTGAACCAGCACCGAGGACCTGTGCGGCCCGATGCCTTTCAGGAATTGAAGGCCCTCAGAGAGGAACGCGACGGACATGAAGGGAGCGGGGCGTGTTGTCGTACACGAGCGTTCACATGCGCGACAATATAACCAAGCATCGGCCCCCCGACTGCTCGCGTTGAAGCGGAATCAGGCGACGGCAGGGCCGCGTTTTCGGTCGAGCTCGGTCCCGCGTCGGTAGATGGCGAGGACAAAGCCCAGGCTCAGCAGGATGATGCCGATCCAGACCAGGTTGATGAGCGGTTTCTCGTAGGCCTGGACCAGAAGCCAATCCTCCTCAGCCTTCGTGACACCCACAACCGAGACATTGATCGCACCGTTGTCGACGTTCATCCCGACGAACGCGATGTCCAGACCCCAGTCATCGATCGCCACTGACTCGAACCGCACAGTCGTGTCCTCACGCACGACATAGAGTGGCGTGATCTCTCGCACCGCATCCTCGTCGAGCTTACGAACAAGCAGTTTAGCGCCGACCACGATCTGCGCGGACTGGTTGGCGTGCGCTTCCTCCATGTTCATCTCGAAGTTCTCGAACGAAATCGAGTATTCGTTATTTCCGACGACCTTGGACTCACCTTTCGTCAGCGTGAGCGTCGCGGGCCCGTCTCCTTCATCAAACATCTGGTTAGGAGCTACCGCGAGGAAGAGGTCGTACTTCGCTCCGAGCTTCACGTCGGGGTGCTGGATCCACTGGTCCGTCGAGGATCGGTACGTGACGGGTTTGAGGCGGTAGCTGTCGCCGGATGGATCCGTTACGTCGAGGATGTAAGCGGGCCGTCCCATCTCGGCCGGCTCTTGCCCGAGGTACGTGACGGTGTATCCCGCGACTTGGGCGGTCTGGCCGCGGTTCAGGACGAAATTGTCTCGGCGCTGTCCCGTGGCGGGATCCGTCGGTGCAACGGTGCGGCTGAATCCGCTGGACGCAATAATGCCGAGCACCAGTATCGCGAAACCGACGTGAGCGAGCGCACCACCGGCTAGTTTCGGGTTGCCGCGCCCCACGCGCCACATCACGAGGCCGTTTCCATAGAACGCGAAGAAGGCGACGAACAGCAGCACCAGCAGCAACAAACCCAACCCGTACGATTGCCAGAAAGTCCCGAGCCCGTCAAACACGCCAGCCTGTACGGCGGCGAGTGTCGGATCCACCTGCACGGCTCGTACGCTCCTCTCTACAAACGGTGTGAAGATCAACACACTGATCGTGCTTGCAACTGCCAGCGCCACCGGCTTCATTAAGACACGGTTCGCGTTCTCGATGGTCATCTTGTTCCACCAGAACAACTGCCCAAGACCGGCCAAAAACACGAAGCCTATCGAAAGCGGCAGGGACCACTTGTTGTAGAATGCGATGGGCACGGTCGACGGGTTGTCGCGAAAGATCCTTCCGAGGATGGGGGCGCTGGTACCAAGGATGACGACAAGCGCCGTCGCACACAAGAGCATCGCACCGATGAAAATCATCGACTCTCGTGAAAGCAGTTGCGGCTCTTGACGCGGCGTCGGCAGTTCTTTGTAGCGGTACGCAAACAGCCCGAAGCCGACGACACCCATCGTCAGAATCCAGAGCAGCAGCTGATTGTAGAGTCCGAGATCTACAAACGAGTGTACCGAGATGTCGCCCAGGATGCCGCTCCGTGTCAGGAACGTCGAGTACACGACGAACATGTAGGCAAGGATACTCAGAAAGAGCGCTGCCTTGTGGCTTGTGCCGCTGCGTTTCTGGATGATCATTGTGTGCACGGCCGCGATGCCGATGATCCACGGCACAAGCGAGGAGTTCTCTACCGGATCCCACGCCCAGTATCCGCCGAACGACAGCGTCACATAGGCCCAATAGCCTCCCATGGATATTCCGACGCCGAGTATCATGACCGCGAAGAGAGTCCACGGCAGCGCCGGACGCACCCACTCGGTGTAACGCTTCTTCCACAGCGCCGACACCGCGAAGGCGAATGGGACGATCATCGAAGCAAAGCCCACGAAAAGCGTTGGCGGGTGTATGACCATCCAATAGTTCTGCAGCAGGTCATTAAGACCGCTGCCGTCGGCTGGAACGATCCCCGCCTTGAGCATCGGAGCGTCCGGAAACTTCTCTGCGAGCGTCATGAACGGCGAGGATCCGATGGGAATCGCGCCGATCTTCAGACCGACGACCATCGAAATCAAAAACACCTGGCACAGGGCGATCACCGTCATCGCGGTATTTTCGAAGCCCTTCGACCACCGCATCATGGCGAGCCCAACGAGTGCATTCAGGATGATCCAGAGCAGAAACGATCCTTCCTGACCGGCCCACGTAGCGGAGACGAGATAGTGCGTCGGCAGTGCGCGTGATGAATGCTCGTACACGTACGCATACTGAAACTGGTGCGTAACAACTGTATAACCGAGGATTACGAAAGCCCCGACCACACATGCCGCCATCACGACCCAGGCGGCTCTTGCGGTTGTCAGCCACTCGGCGGATGCGCCCTCACGGGCTGATCGGTAATACGCGACGCCCGCAACACCGCAGGCTACGAAAGCTGTGAGAATGAGAAGGTGACCGACAATGCCTGCCATAGACGAACCGTCGCGAGTAAAGATGTGCCCTGCGGTCGTTCAAACGAAGCGTGTGGCAGCGGTTCCGACACGGCTGTCGTCTGCGGTTCGACCTTTCCATTTCTTCACGAACCGGTACGCCGAGCCGACAGGGATCGGGCCGTAACTTTTGCGTCGCGGGTGCGTTTGGGCACCTGCACGTCTTCGTCGTCCTGCCGCTTTACCCTTATGAAATCTGCCTCCGGCCACGTTTCTGCTCTGATTTTTGGCGTCCTCTGTGTCGGGCTCGCGTCCTGCTCGTCATGCGATCCTCCCATCGAGCCGATCATACCGGTTGACGTCACGGGCACGTGGACCGGTGGTTACACCGTCTACGACGGCGCCGGTCGGCCTCTGACCGACTCGCTGCTCGTGACACTCGAAGCCGATGGGGAACGAGTGGTGGGCGAGGGAATCCGCATCCGCGTGATCGATGGTGGCCCCGCGACGGAGAATAAGGTCAGCGTGACCGGCACCGTGGCCGTGACCGTATTTCGCCTCGAGTTCGGGGACCCGTCGTCCGGACATGCCGCCCTGTTCTCCGGGAAGGTCGTCGACGACACCTTGCGCGGCAAACTCTCGGTGGGCGGTACGCCGGTAGGCGATTTGGACCTGGCACGTGCATCTCAAGTACCGGAGGGCACTGAGAATGCCGCGGAATCGGTCGCAAGTCCAGACTAGGTTTACACTTTCCAACAACGCTATAGGCTCACATGAAAACCACGGCAGCTCTTTCGATAGCCGTACTTCTGTCGCTGGCAGGCTGTACGACCGTGAACGTCACACCGCCCGGTGAGGTGACGACCGGTAAGACCGCCTCAACTGCCTCTGCACCGTCGTCTGCAAAGAAGGATGACAAGAAACCTCCGTTCAAGCCATGGAAAGAGGTGCTCGAGGACACCCGCGCCGTCGATGGATACTTCAAAATGCATATCAAGCGCGACAACACGCTCTACGCCGAACTGCGGCCGGACCAACTCGAAAAAGAGTTCGGCCTGATCATGCATTTCTCGAGGGGGACCGGGGTCTTCGGCGTGCACGACGGACTTCCGTTGAGCGACTCACGACTTATGCGATTCGAGCGGCAGGGCGACAAGGTGCTCCTTGTGCATGTCAACCACCGCTTTACTGCCGATGCCGGCTCGCCGATGATGACCTCGCTCGCTGATAACGTCGGTCACTCGATCGTGGATGCGTTCGACATTGCGAGTCAGGACACTGCTTCGAAGGCACTGCTCGTCGACATCACCGGATTTGTCGTTTCGGATTATCCGGACGTGGGCGACCAGATCAAGTACTACTACGCGAACAAGCCGGTGAGCTTCGACAAGGGGCGGAGCTATGTTGCAGAGGTTCAGGGTTTCCCTGAGAACGTCGAGATCGATGTGATGCTGACGTACAAGGCAGGCGATTCACCCCGCTTTAGTTCGGCGGGCGTGTCCGACTATCGTTCCGTGCCTGTGGGCGTTCGGTACTCGCTTTTCCAACTGCCGGACGTACCGATGCAGCCACGGTTCGCCGACGACCGCATCGGCTACTTCACCGATGCCGTTATGGATTTCTCGCGTGATCGCAGCCCGGATCCGTTTCGCGTCTACGCGAATCGGTGGCGTCTTGAAAAGAAAGACCACACAGCCGCTGTGTCGGAGCCGGTGAAGCCGATTGCCTTTTACATCGACCATAGTGTGCCGATCGAGTATCGCAAGTACGTCAAGGAGGGGATTGAAGCCTGGAACAAGGGTTTCGAGGCCGCCGGCATCAGGAATGCGATCGTCGCGCGGGATGCACCGACGGACAGCACGTGGAGCGCGGAGGACACGCGCTACTCTACGGTACGGTGGACGGCTTCCTATGCCATGAGCTATGCGATCGGGCCGTCCCAGACCGATCCTCGGACGGGAGAAATCCTCAATTCGGATGTGCTGATCTCGTCATCGTTCGTGCGCGGATGGGCGAACGAATACGCTCGATTCATCGGGCCGGAAGCATCCCTCGACGCTTTTGATGACGCTGACGCTTTCCGGCGCGCAACATCCGAGGCTATGGCAGAGCGGATGTGTCTGGCGGAGATGGGCAAGTCGCACGAGCTTGGTTTTCAACACGCTGCTCTAGCCGCGCTCGGCGTCGTTGACGGAACGGCCCCGATGACGGACGACTACCTGGGCGACGCGATTCGTGATCTTATCATGCACGAAATCGGGCACGCGATCGGATTGCGCCACAACTTCAGGTCGTCGGCAGCGATACCATATGAACATCTCAATGACCGAGAGTTTACCCGAAAGAACGGGTTGACGGCCTCGGTGATGGACTACGGCCCCACGAACATCTCGCCGGAGCGCAGCGCGCAGGGGTACTATACGAATCCTGAAATAGGTGTGTACGATGTTTGGGCGATTCAATACGGTTACGCACCCGTCTACAAGCAGCCCACGGAAGGACAGTTTGCGATGACGGGAGAACCGGCCACGTCGCCGCAAGAGGAGAGGGTTGGATTGCGCAAGATCGCCCAGCGCTCAGCGGAACCCTTGCTAGCGTTCAACACGGACGAGGACACGCACCTCGGGGCGATGGGCATCGACCCCGAGACGAACACCTGGGACTTGTCCTCGGACCCGCTGAAGTACGCGCGCGATCGGGCAAAGCTCGTGGAGATGATAGAGCCTCGCATAGAGACCCGCATGGTTGAGGATGGAGAGTCTTACGATAAGCTGCGTACTGTCTTCGGCAGGCTCTCCTTTGAGAAGGCGCGGAGCACGACAGCGGTGGTGCGCACGATCGGTGGCGTTAGATTTTCTCGAGACCACAAGAACACGCCCGGTGCTCGGCAGCCGTTCACGCCTGTGCCGGCAGCCCGCCAGCGAGAGGCGCTGCAGTTCATCTCCAAAAATATGTTCTCCGAGGATGCGTTCCAGTACGATGCCGACCTGCTGAACAAGCTTCCGCCGACGCGCCTGGTCCACTGGGGTGTCAACCGATACACGACACCGATCGACTATCCAATACACCAGGTCATCGCCGGGCGTCAACGAGGCGTTCTGAGCAGCTTGCTCCACAACGGGCGCCTCGCACGAATGCTGGACAATGAAGTGCGTACGCCTGGCGAGCCGTTCACAGTAGCTGAACTCCTGCAGACGCTCACGCGCGACATCTGGACCGAAGTCGGTGACGGCTCGCGGCTGCGCAACGCGAATAGCTTCCGACGGAATCTGCAGAGAGCCTATATCGAGGAGCTGACACGTATCATGCTCGACATTCGCCCAACGTCGGGGACCTACCCGGCGCCTGAAGATGCGCGATCACTGGCGCGTCTCGAGCTGGTCGAACTGTCGGCCGCAATCGGCCGTGCGCAGCAGACCTCCGGTGTGGATCGGACGATGCAAGCGCACCTGGCTGAATCGAAGGTCCGCATAGACGAGGCCCTCGATGTTTCCGTAACGGTGATGCTCAAGTGAAACCCGGCCATTGATCGGGGCAAAAAGGGGTGACTCGCGCAGGGCGGGTCGCCCTTTTTTTGTACAGAATGGGCGTTTTTTGCGTGTAGGACTAATCCTACGGCGCAATCTCGGTGCATCCTACCAACTTTGACTAGGCAGCATCTGTATTAATCCCTGGTCACGAATCCCCACGATCACCCGTGACAGCCCGGGTTCACCGACTGTTTTGTGGAGCAGCGATAGGCGCCGGCGTACAGTCACCCTGTGAACGGTATTCGATGCAAAAAGAAGTACGTTGTCATGATCTACACCGTTTACGTCAGCAAGCCCCACCGCAACCTTCGCGCAAAATGCCGTCGCACGGACGATGGTCGCTACGTCCTCTTTGAGGGCGAGGGCAATCGGCGCGACGTGATGAGACTGGCCCGTGAGGCGGCCGAAGAAGCGGATGCCGTGCATGTGGTTTGGAGGACCGCGCGCACGTTCCAGAGGGGATGGCCCCTCCCTTCGCTCGTACCGGCGTTCGATGAACGGACGCGGATTGCGGCGCGAAATTAGGAGGCTCCCTCTGTCGCATTGATGCCGCTCCCCACTCGGCGAGGGGGGACCTGCGCAAGCGGCGACTGCACCGTCGGATGGATTATTTCATCAGTCGCCACTGCGTGGCTCGTGTCCCGCGTTCGCGGGAATGACGTGAGGGTGGGCCTCAACGTCATCTGGCGGGCACAACATCATCCTACGGGCACACCGTCATCCGGAAGGCACACCGTGATTCGGCGGGTTCACCGTGCTCCCGGAAGGGCATACCGTCATCCGGAAGGCACACCGTCATCCTGTGGGTTCACCGTGATCCGAAAGGCACACCGTCATCCGGAAGGCACATTGTCATCCCGGACTTGATCCGGGATCCATCCGACGCTTAAGGCAACCTCACCGTCGAATAACGGTGCGCTCCCCCCTGTAGTCCCCCCTCGTGAAGGCGACGCACTCGCATCGAAGTTGCGGCGAGGGGGACGCACTCGTATTGCAGTTGCGGCGAGGGGGGACGGCCCGGGTTTCTTGTTTCCTCCTCCTCGTTTGCGAGGGGCCAGGGGCAGGAGCCATGTCACCAGCAGCACACCGTCATTCTGTGGGTTCACCCTGATCCGGCAGGCACATTG
>JBFHWK010000029.1:0-18991 GCA_041589075.1 Rhodothermales bacterium | reverse complement strand
TCTTCGTCTTGGTCAGCACCGGACTCGATCAGCGCCTCCACGCCTTCCGCATCCTCGAGCAGTCCGTCCAGGTCGTCCGACGAGTCTATCTCCAGACCGAGGGCATCGAGATCCTCGAACGCATCGTCGTCCATTCCCAGTTCATCCGCCAGTGCATCGAGGCCGTTCGCGTCCCCTTCGAACTCCTGCTCCGGATGCTCCCGAACGGGCCGCTCGTCACTGTCTTCGAATGAATCGGGTGCTTCCACTATACTGCGGGATCACATGGTGGGAAATATTATCAGACACCCATGATGTCGGTACTCGACGGCGAGATCAGTGCGATCTCGGAGGAGATCACGGTCAGGAAGCAGATCGCAATCGTAATGATGATTGCAACGATCGTCTGGATACCTTCGACGGCTTCCTTGAGTTTGAGCGTGGTCTCGGCCTCGTAGTAGTCCGCCATCTGCATGGCGCTGGACCGCACGTTACCCGTTTCCGCACCACTGCGGAATCGCGCCAGTGCCATCTGTGTAAAGACGCCGGCCGCCTCCATCGAACGAACGAGCTCGGCTCCCTGCGCAACCATCATCGGTACTGTGATAGTCTTGACGCGGTGCTCCATGTAGGAATTGCCACAAGCTTCGGCGGCGATCTTGATCACGCTGATGTTGTCGCCACTGCCGGAGTACAAGACCGAGAAGACACGACAGAAGATCTCAATGTTCAGCTTGTGCAGCAGCGAGCCGATGACCGGTATCTTGATCAGATACTGATGCAGGATGAACTGCCCTTTCTGTGAACGCGCAAAGAGGAAAATCCCGACACCGACCGCGAGATGCAGACCCAGTACCCAGATGTAGTTGTTGTCAAGCCACTTGGAGAATTCGAGTGTCTTGGCCGTCATCGGGGGCAACTCGATGCCGAAGCCCTCGAACAGTCCGGCCGTCTGGGGAAAGATGTACCAGACATACCAGACAAACGCGGCGATGAGCACCAGGATGGTGATCGCCGGTGTGATCATAGCGCTTCGGATGCTCTTCTTGAACTCGTTCTGACGCTCGAGGAATCGGGCTGTTGCCTCATAGATCTCGGCCATGTTACCACTGCGTGACGCGATGCCGAGCATGTAGGCGGTGAACTTGCCGAGCATGTGCTGGTGCTTCATGAACGCCTGCTGCGCCTCCATACCGCTCTTGAGATCGGCGTTCAGATCACGAATGACCTGCTTGAGGCTGTTCGACGACACGTCGTTGACGAGCAGGTTTAGGACCTCGTCAAAGGGCAGCTTTTCTTTCAGGAGGTTGGCCGCAAGCCGCACGAACATGATCATGTCGTTGCGGGGCGGCTTACGCTGAACGTCCAGGAACTTCTTCTTGACCTTCAGAACCTCCAGGCCCATTTTGCCCAGGGCGGTGGAGATTTCCTGTTGGGAGAACGCCTTCTGCTCGCCGTTGACGACCTTGCCGTTGGGGTGGCGCACCTTGTAGAGGTAGGTGCTGCGCTCCTGTACGTCGCGCGGACGGAAGTTGTGCTTGTCCGCGAGCGACGTGACCTTTTGCTTGGCGGCGCGTTTTGATGGGGCAAAGACGGTACCCTGTACGGGCTGTCCGTTGGCGCCAAGTCCCGTGAACTTGAATTCCTTTACTGCCATTGTTGGTGGGATGCTTGGTGTGGGACGGGGCGACTACTCGAGAGTTATGGAACCGTCGAAGGCAACGGACGTCGAGTCGATGCTGTATTCGCGGATGTAGGTCCGCACGCCGATCTCGGGATAACTTGTGCTCACAGCAGTGATCTGCAGCTCGTTCGTCGTTGCCAACGTGATCTTAAATGTTCCGTTGTGGGTCGACTCTCCCAGGAAGAGCTTCTGCATGCCGTCCGAGGCCAGACCCGCGTAGCTGGCGTTACCGCCGTTGTAGGGATCTCGTTTGGTTTTCCAGAAGACGGCTTCGGAAGCAATCGAGAGATTCCGACTGATCAGGGTATCGGCTTCACTTTGCTTGAGCTTAGTCTCGGCGGCAGAAAAACCGGCCATGACAGCGAAGGCAACAACAATGATTGAGATAACCAAAAGGAGCAATTGCTGCTGTCCCACGGCTTTGCCTCAATAGCGCTCTTTGAAAACTTTCGAATCACTCTGAAAAGACACAGCGGCATCCCCGCAGGGGCCAAGCCCACACAGAGATGCCGCTGATGTCAAGCCGCACTTTCGTACGGCGAACTAACCGACTAAACTAAATATCAGCTGCCGGTATAGTCCGTGGTCACGACGGTTGCGATATCCTGTGGCGTCGTGCCAATGACGGTTACCGTAACCTGGTTGTCATTTGCGGCGTTGGTACCCTCGATGACCAACGAGCTTCCGCCGCTCACGTCCAGCGTGAAGTTGCCGTTCAGGTTCGTATAGACACCCCCTGTAACCGCATAGCCGAGCTGTGAGAACGTGAGAGGAGGCGGACCGTCCCAGGCACAAGAACCGGTGCCACAGCTGTTGCCGCCGCCACCAAAGGCCGTCGGCTTCAGCATCCATGCCTGAGCGTCCGAAGCGATGCGGATCGCATCGTTTACGAGCGCGTCGGCATTTGCCTTTTTCTGGTTCTCGCTGAACGCCTGGATACCGACGACAACCGCCAGACCGACGATCACGATGCCGAGAACGAGAAGGAGAAGTTGCTGTTGACCCATTGTAGTCTCTCCTTAAGTTGTGTTAGTTAAACAAGACTGTGTTGATAGCAGGTGATGCGTCACCCGTAGTAGTCGGCTTCAAGTATCGGCAACCGAAAAAGACACTTAAACCGCCGTTTTTGGGCGGAAAAGTCTTCCTATCGGGTGAAATTCTTTCTCAACAGGCGCCCGGAAAGTGGGACTTTTGGCCTTCGTGCGGCCGTTGACGCACCCGTGTAAATCTGTGCCGAATACAGGCGGGGAATGTGAGGTTTTGAGAAACACGCTATCACGGCTCTCGTACTGAAACCTGCCGGCCACGGTCAAAGTGACTCGGCCAGAATTAAACAGCACGAATGGAACCATGACTGCATCAGATAAGCATCGGATCACTCTGGAGGAAATCAAGGTCAAGGGCAACGAACTCGTCGACAAAGTGCGCGAAATCGTTGAGGAGGGTAACGCACGGCGTATCATTATCAAGAAGGACCAGAAGACCGTGATGGAACTGCCGCTCTCGGTGGGCGTCGGCGGGGCGGCGGCGGCAATCCTCTTTGCACCGGTACTCGCAGCCGTTGGCGCCTTTGCAGCGCTCGTTAGCGACGTCCGCGTCGTCGTTGAGCGAGACACGCAGCCTCCGTTTGAGGAAATCGAGGAAGCCGCGACGGAAGAGTCCACCACGGACGCGTGATTCGCCTCTCGACATTCGGTTTCCGGGGCGGCGATCGGACATTACCGGTCGCCGCCTCTGTTTTGTACGGCGCCCCCTCACCGTCATGACAAAGAAGGAGACCGTCACACCGGACGACATTCGGCGAGCAGCTGCCACACTTCGCGGCCATGCTAACACGACACCCGTGATGAGGTCCCGATTGCTCGACGAGGTCGTCGCGGCTCCGCTCTTTCTCAAGTGCGAGAACTTTCAGCGCACGGGCTCCTTCAAGTTTCGTGGCGCCTTCAACGCTCTGAGCAGACTGGACGCGACAGCCAAGGCCCGGGGTGTGCTGACATACTCGTCCGGCAACCACGCACAGGCGCTCTCACTCGCCGGCCGTCTGCAGGGCATCGCCGTTACCGTCGTTATGCCCGATGATGCGCCCGCCGTAAAGGTTCGTGCCACAAAGAGTTATGGCGCAGAGATCATCACCTATTCGCGAGCGCAGACCACTCGCGAGGAGCTCGCCGCCGAACTTGCGAAAGAACGTGGGCTGCCCACCATACCACCCTACGATCACCCGGATATCGTTGCTGGACAGGGCACTGTCGGGCTGGAGCTTGCGACGGAAATCTCGTCGTTATCGCACCTAATTGTCTGCTGCGGTGGCGGCGGCTTGTTATCAGGCTGCGCGATCGCCGCGAAGTCACTCAACCCGAACATTCACGTCGTCGGCGTCGAGCCCGAGGCGGCCGACGACGCTTACCGGTCGTTCTACTCCGGACAACTCCAAAGTGTACGGGATCCCGACACAATCGCCGACGGTGCGCGAACGCCGTCACTCGGCAACGTCACGTTTCCTCTCGTCCGAAGTTTTGTCGACGAGATGGCGCTGGTCACGGAGTCGGAAATCGTCGCCGCAATGCGGTTTCTCTGGGAGCGGATGAAAATCGTCGTGGAGCCGACGGGCGCTCTGGCCGTGGCTGCAGTGATCGCAGGCCGTGTGGACGTGAAGGGCAGGCGCACCGGGGTGGTGATTTCAGGGGGTAACGTGGATTTGGCATACGCTCTGACGCTGTTCACCTCCGAGCAATACGCGGTAGCGCCGGAATCATCCGAATGAAGCAGATCACAGCCATAAAACGGACGTTGGATCCGCTCGTGCAACGGTTCGAGACTACCGGATACATTGCGGCCGATCCAATCGCGGTTCCTCACGGTTTCGATGACCCGCGTGACCAGGAAGTCATCGGCCTCTTCGCGGCCATTATGGCGTGGGGGCAGCGACGCACCGTTTTGAACAAGCTGGCGGAGCTGTGTGAGCGCATGCGGTATCGCCCGTACCGATTTGTGCTCGATTTCAAGATCGCCCGGGATGCTCCGCGCCTGGACGGCTTCAAGCACCGGACGTTTCAAACCGCCGACGCGGTCCATTTGTCCAGAAATCTGGGCCTGCTACTTCGCGAGCACACCACGGTGGAGAACTTGTTTTCGCGCCATCTAACGGGAGGCGAATCGGATATCGGAGCCGCGATCGACGGCTTTTCGAAGTCTGTGCTGTTCGCGGAGTCGGACACCCCCCCTCGCCTGTCGAAGCATCTAGCCCGTCCGAGCGCGGGAAGCGCCTGCAAACGTCTGTGCATGTACGCGCGGTGGATGGTGCGACCGGGACCGTTTGATCTTGGCGTATGGAAATCCGTTCGCACGGACCAACTGGTACTTCCGCTCGACGTTCACAGCGGGCGACAGGCGCGCCGCTTGGGCCTGCTCGAAAGGCGGGCGAACGATTGGAAAGCAGCAATGGAGCTTACGGTGGCATGCCGTCTGATGAACGCCACAGACCCGTCTCGCTACGACCTGGCCCTCTTCGGAATGGGGGCCTATGGTGTGTCGGCCGCGTCGCCGTCCGAGGGAAGATCCGTCGAAACCGAGAGTGCGTCGCCAACCGTGTGATAGCCACGCTTAAAGTAGACCAGCGGTTCTCCAGGCTCGCCTTCGTACACTTCTCCGACGCGCCCCAAAACGATCGTGTGATCGCCCGCCGCAAAAAGTGCTTCAACCGTGCATACTAGACGGGCAAGCACATTGTCCAGAACCGGTAGGCCTCGCTGGTCAAGATGATAGGAGACATTGACAAACTGCTCGTCCCCCGACCTGTCCGGGACTGCGAAGGCCTCCGATAGAGAGACCTGATCACTCCGCAGGAAGTGGACGGCGAAAGCGGAAGCCTTCTCGAGGAGCGGCAGCATCGGCGTTTCCCGGGACAGATTAAAGCTGACGAGTGCCGGCTCCAGCGATGTGCTGGCAAACGAGCCGATCGTAATGCCACGAATCTCCGATTCGGAGCAGCTCGTAACGACGGTTACCGGCGAAGCAAGCCGACGCATTGCATGTCGCAGTTCGGCACCGGATACAGTCTTCATATCATCTATTTGCTGGAGGAGAGCAGCGTGTACCCGGCCGCCGTGTTAACGAGATGCGTCGGTGTTATCCGGAGAATACGTCTTTCACCTTACTAAAAAAGGACTTGCGGTCATCAATGGAGTCCGGGGCCGGCTTGAATGCATCCGACTTGCGCAGCTTTTCAAGTATGCGCTTTTCCTCTCCAGACATTTCGATTGGCGTCCAGAGTTGAACTCGCACCATCTGGTCACCCCGTCGTCCGGTATTCAGGTCCGGTAGCCCGCGTTCGCGCATGCGCAGGATTTTGCCGGACTGTATTCCCGCGTCGATTTGAAGCCGGGCACGTCCCTTGAGGGTGGGCACCTCTACCTCAGTTCCGAGCGCCGCATCCGGAAAGGAGATATACAGGTCGTGGTATATGTCAAGACCTTCGCGAACGAAGTCCTCGTGGGGAATTTCTTCGATCTCTACCCGGAGGTCTCCGGACGGGCCACTGCGGATCCCCGCGTTGCCGGCGCCGCGCAGCGTCAGGTAATGTCCTTCGAGCACACCCGGGGGGAATGTGACGGGGATCGTTTCCTCTCCCTTCTGCCGCCCCTCCCCACCGCAGTCGGTGCAACGTTCCTTGACCACCCGTCCTTCGCCGTGGCATTCCGGACAGGTCTGCACGTTTACAAACTGTCCGAACACCGAACGCGTGACCTGACGAACTTCACCGGCACCGCCGCACGTGCCGCATGTCGTCTGACCGTCCGAGCCCGGCTTCGCACCGGAGCCCGAGCACGTCGTACACGGGACATGCTTGCGCACCTTGATCTTCTTCTCCGTGCCCTCAGCGATTTCTTCCAGCGTGAGTTTAAGCTTGATCCTGAGATCCGAGCCCGGACGTCCTCCCCGGCGCGGCCGAGAGGAACGACCCCTTCCGCCGAAAACCTCGTCGAAGATACTTCCGCCGCCGCCGAAGATGTCACTGAAAGCACTGAAGATGTCGTTGATGTCCTGGAAGCCCGGACTACCGGTGGCACCGTTGCCGCGTACGCCGGCGTGGCCAAACCGATCGTAGCGCTGACGCTTGGCCGGATCTGAAAGGACCTCGTATGCTTCCGCGGCCTCCTTGAACCGTGCCTCGGCCTCCTTGTCGCCGGGGTTGCGATCCGGGTGATGCTGGAGAGCCAGCTTGCGGTAGGCGCTCTTGAGTTCTTTTTCAGAGACGCCCTTGCTCACACCGAGTATATCGTAGTAGTCACGCATCAGCGATCCTAGGCAGACACGACGACTTTCGTATGACGAAGTACGCGGTCGCCCATGCGATAGCCCTTCTGTATCTCCTCGAGTACGATGCCGGCGGCCGTCCCATTGGGAGCGGGCTGCTGTAGCATCGCTTCATGCTCGTCTTCATTGAACGGCTTCCCGACCGCGTCTATCGGCTGAACCCCGAATCGCTCCAGTTCATCACTGAACTTCTTGAAGACGAGATCCATCCCTTCGCGAAGCGCTATAAATACCGGGTTCGACGCTGCGTCCTCACCGTCGTCAGCGTCGCGCGCAGCCTCCAGTGAGCGCCGCAAGTCGTCATAAACATCGAGGAACTGCTGCAGTACAAGACTCTGTCCGAACTTGACGTCTGACTTGCGTTCCTGGTCGACGCGTTTGCGGAAATTCTGAAACTCGGCCGCCTGTCGCAGGAGACGCTCACGCAGCGAGCTCACCTCCTCCTCCAACTCGGCAACCGGATCGAGCGGTTCGTCCGGCGGCGAGTCCTGTGCTCCTCCTACATCCATTGG
Source organism: Rhodothermales bacterium (assembly GCA_041589075.1). Lineage (GTDB taxonomy): Bacteria > Bacteroidota > Rhodothermia > Rhodothermales > JABDKH01 > JBFHWK01. The sequence continues at coordinate 11,500 of JBFHWK010000029.1, read as the reverse complement.
TACGGACGGGCTTGCCAGCTCCGGCGAAGTGTCCCCGTCACCACGAGCACCCGGTGCATCAACGCGTTCCTCGGTACCGTCGGTGTGAAGTTCGTTATCTGAACGAGCGGTCATTCGCCTTACTCGTAATCTCAGGGTTTCTAGGTTGGTCAGTTTCTGACGTTATCGGCCGGAGTGGACAGCAGTGCAGCCATGCCCTCGACCAGCGCCAGTACGCGTCCGTAGTCCATTCTTTTCGGCCCGAGTACCCCGACCGTTCCCATAGTCTGGCCGAGAGCATAGTGCGCCGTTACCATTGAATAGTCGCTCATCCCCTCTCGGCTCCCAATGGCGGACCCGATGCGAATCTGTGCTCGGCCCCTATCACCCGGTGCGTCACTACCCTCGATCATATCCACAAGCGACTCGCGGTCCTCGATCAATTCCATGAACGTTCGCAGATCCTTTGGTTCACTGAACTCGGGCTGCGTGATCACGGCGGTGGGATCCCCGTATTGGAGGCGGCTCGCATCAACCTCCTCGTTAAACAGGGCAGCGTGCTCGCTCATCACAAGCTCGACAATTCCGGTAACGTCGTCGTCGATGTCTTTGACCCTCTCTGCGCACGTGGTACGGATCTCTTCCAGCGTGAGTCCGGAAAGCCGCTCATTCAGCATGGCTACGATGACGTCGAGGTCATGTCGATCGAGCTCGGATTCGAGCTTCATGATAATCGTCCTTATCAGCCCCCCTCGAACACTGACAACGAACATCACGCGTGACGAGGATAGCGGAACAACCTCGAGTCGTTCCAACACGCCGGTAGAAAGGCGCGGGCTCAACACCAGGCCCAGAAGGTTAGTCAGCCGGCCGAGCAACTTGGAACTCTCCCTGAGCAGTTTCTCGGTGTCGCCCATGAGGTCCTCCAGCTCCTTCCGTATCGCTTTCTTTTCGGCCGTCGTCAGCTCCTGCGAGTCCATCAACTGATCGACGAACATGCGGTAACCGAGTTCGGTCGGTACGCGTCCGGCGGACGTATACGGATGGTCCAGAAACCCCTGGTCCTCCAGGTCGCTCATCGTGTTTCGAATCGAGGCCGGGCTCAAGCCGAGCGCGTACTTACGGGCGACGTACCGCGAGCCGACGGGGCCCGCCGTGTCAATAAAGCTCTGAACGACGAGCCGCAGTATCCGCCGTTCCCGCTCGGTCAATCCCGACGGGGCCGCCTCCAAAGGGCTATTCTTAATGCTTTCCGGCATTCCTTTCACTGACACAAAAGCCTTGCCGATCTGAAAAGCAGCCCGGCTCGCTTCGTCTCAGGTGTTCTCTTGTCGCGAAATGGCGCGAGTGACTGCCATTCTGACGGTCCAAATCCGGCTGCTCGTACCCCATACCGACGGAAAGGGTTTCAGGACGTGGGAGTCCCGGCCCGGCACCGGCCGGTTTTTCGTCAATATTAAAAGGCGCCGCCCCCGAGATCGGAAGCGGCGCCTTTCGACATCAGCCGGTTGTAGTCCCGCTGTACTAGTCCAACCGTTCGAGTCGGCTGCTCCGCTGGAGACGCACCTGTGCACCCTGCGGCGTCGTGTAGCTCACGTCGAGATCACGACTCAACTCGTAACCGTCGTCATCGTAATCGCGATATCGACTATACCAGCCGCTGCCTTCATCGTCATAGTAGTAGCTGGACTTCTCCAGGTACGGCTGCCCGTAGTCCCACATCCGGTCATCATCAGGAAGCAGCGAGATGGGCACGTAGCCGTTGAAATTACGGTAACTGAAGAGCCGGCTTCGCCGAACCTTCTTGACCTTCCCTGTACGCAGGTTGACTCGGCCCACCTTGTACCCGTGACGCTCGTCGTAGGCGTTGTACAGGTAGTCGTTGTAGTGACGAGTCGAGATTAACTCAAAACCCGACTGTGCATCTCCGATCAGAAACACGTCGCGATCGAAGTCGATGCGGCCGTCGGCGGTAATCGTCGCCCGCATCTTCTTTAACGAGCCTGGGATGCGGTCCACCGTACCCAGATAGCGATCGTTCTGATAGAGTTCGATGGCGTCGATCTCGACCTCAACCTCTGCGTAGCGGTCGTCCGCGTGGAGCACGCGATGACGGTAGTAGGTTCGCACGTCGACACGTGCGGCCCTTCGCCGGCCACCCCAGCCAGCATCCACATACACGACCTGTCGGTATCTGTAACGCGGGCGCCAGTGCCGGTGATAGCGCACCGTCCACGGCCATGCCACACCTATCGAGACATGTGAACCGATGTGTATGTGCGCGTTGACGTAGTGATGGTGTCCTGCCGGATGATACACGTTGCACCATGCGTACCGGTGCTTGTGAATACGGTTGTGCCGGTAGTACTTGCTACGCTTGTGCTTGTATGGGACAACCACGGGCCGATTGTGCCGTCCGTGGCGATCATGACGGCCATCATAATACGGACGCGATCCCTTGACGCGACGGTTGCCGGACCGGTAGCGCGTATCGCTGTTTGGGTCGCGACCCTTGCGATACGCGTCGCGGGTGCCGTCTCCACGCCGGTTACGACCGTCACGATATCTCTCGTCGCCCCGGCTTCTATTGCGGCCGTCCCTGTAACCGTCGTTGGAGCGGACATCGCGTCCACCACGGCCGTCGCGGACGTTGCCGTCGGTACGCGTGCCACGGCCCTTACGGTTCACTTCGACGGATCGCCGATCTCCATTGCGATCGAACCCCTGGCGGGTCTTCGTACGAGCAACAGCCTTTACCTCACGATTGTTGCGCTTCCTGCTCTCGATCCGGGCGCTTCCATTGCGGTCGCGACCGGAGCGCTTGGCTGCCCGCACGCGATCTCGTGTTCCGGAGGTGGACTTGCGTTCCACCGCACGGGCGCGCCTGGCTACCTTCTGCCGATCGGCTGCCTTGACCCGGACTGCCGGTGACTTCCTGTTCGTGTTCGCCTTCTTGCGAACGACGTCACGACGCTCCACCTGCGTCTTTGATGCGCGGCGTCCGACCTCGGCTCTCCCCCGCTGAGCCGTGGCGTCCTGCGCAGTAGGTACTGCGGCGATTATCAACAAAGCGCTGAGCAGTGCCGCGGCCCTTATTCCGAGCAAGCCTGTCTTCATAGCGCTCACCTTGTGTTTGATGCATGTTTCAACGGGGGACGCCGGGCGTCCTTAACCATATCCTCACTAAAAGGTGTGCCACGTTGATGATGAAGCAGCAAGAACCGCGAAAGGCACCGAAAAGGGTCCTTTAGGCCGACTGCCTGCTCGAATTGCCTGCAATTGGACGGGCCGAATCGTCCAGCATTGTGGACGATTTCAGCCCCTTCCATCCGGGTCAGCGGGCAATCCCCCAGACCATCACCCCGCCGAAGTGGGCCGTCGCCGCCACGAGCAACGCGCAGATAATTATCAGAATACCGATTAGAATGCGTACGCGCCCGCCGTCACGCGGGGCCTGCACCGGACGCCGCGTCCCGACGTACTGCACGCCGGCGAGCATCGCGAACGTCACCACCGACAGGATGAATGTGTAGAGCGCCAGGTCCTCGTGCTGCTCGACGAGCTCGTCGACGATGGGTGTGCCTTCTGCCGCTTCCTCCATGGACTCGCCCGTGAAATACGCGAAAGCGGCACCAGCGGCACCAAGTCCACTGAGAACAAGCAACGTAAGTCTCCAACGCACGTCACCCGAAACGAGCCACGGCACCGCGACCAAGGCGGCCGCGATCAAGAAGGCGATCGGAAAGTGAACCGCGATCGGATGAAGCTGCGGTATCTCGTACTGTAGAACGTCGCCCATGGCCGGCGTTTGAAGGTTGTGGGTAGACCGGCCAACTGCGCCGGTACGTATGTAACTTAGGAGCGAATCTGCGTTGGGGGCAACCAAATCATATTGCCCCCGTCATCACCCCCAATATTTCGCGAGATGAAGTTTTTTTCGACACTGGTCGCGGCCACGCTCGGCTCGCTGATAGCGATGGCAGTGGTGGTCGTTTTCTTCTTCATGTTCTTCCTGGCGCTTGCCGCCTCGTCCGAAGACACCCCGCGCGTCAGGGACGGTTCAATACTCGTGGCCGAGATCTCGGGGCCGGTACCCGAACAGGTGTCCGGTGATCCGTTCTCACGGCTGCTGACGGACGAACCTGCGCTCGACCTGCGGACCCTTAAGCGCGCGCTCGAGATGGCCTCGGTTGACCCGAGGATCTCGGGGCTGTGGCTGAAGGTGGGTACGTCCACGACGCCGTGGGCCTCCATGCAGGAGATTCGCACGGCTCTGGTCGACTTCAAAGCCTCCGGCAAACCAGTCGTCGCGAGCAGCGAGGACTTCTTTGTCACCGAGTCCGAATACTTCTTGATGTCTGCCGCCGACAGCATCTATGCGGCACCAGGAGGTCTTTTCGAGTTCAACGGTTTTGCAATCGTGGCCTCGTTCTACAAAGGCCTTCTCGACAAACTCGATCTGGAAGCGCAGGTCGTGCGCGCGGGAAAGTTCAAGTCGGCTGTCGAGCCGTATCAGCGGACGGACTTCTCCGACGAGAACCGAGAGCAACTCTCGGAACTCATTCGCGAACACGAGACGGAATACCTTGAGGCTATTTCCGAGGCTCGCGGGGTTTCGGTTGACGAACTCCGCGCGTTGGCGAGAGAGGATGCCATTCTTGCGGTCGAGCAAGCGCTTGGGGCCGGACTGATAACAGGGCTCCTTCACGCTGATCAGTTGGAAGGTGTTTTAAGATCGAGCGTCTCCGCCGACTCTGCGGCCGACCTTCGCACGATACCGATCAAACGGTACGCACGGACCCCCGCTTCCAGCGCGGGACTTCGCGAAGGACGTGACGGCGAAGTTGCGGTCGTCTATGCCGTGGGGACAATCGTCGGCGGAACAAGCGATAGCGACTCACCTTTCGTCACGGGTCTTGTGGGATCGGAGACTTTTGCGAAGGCGATGCAGGAGGCGCGCGAGTCGAAGTCGGTCAAGTCGGTTGTCGTGCGTGTGAACTCGCCGGGCGGTTTTGCGCCTGCCGCAGACGCCATGCTGCGCGAAATCGAACTCACTGCGGCCGAGAAGCCGGTCGTAGTGTCGATGGGTGACCTGGCCGCATCCGGTGGTTATTGGATCTCGATGGCAGCGGACACGATCGTCGCAGACCCGCTTACATTGACAGGCTCTATCGGCGTGTTCAGCCTGTTCTTCGACACCGGCGACTTCTTCCGAAACAAGCTGGGGGTGACGTTCGACAAGGTCTCAACCAGTCCGTACGCTGACATGTTCTCTGGTGTACGTCCACTGTCCGAAGCGGAGCGTCAACTGTTACAGCGTTTCACGGACGAAACCTACGAACGATTCATCGAGATCGTTCAGGAGAATCGCGGCATGTCACGGGACGAGGTTGTCGCGCTGGCCGAAGGTCGAGTTTGGCTTGGCACGAACGCCAAGGAGTTAGGACTCGTAGATGTGCTTGGCGACCTGGACGATGCCGTTGATATCGCCGCCGAACTGGCCGGTCTCGAAGAAGGCACGTATACGACGCGGGCACTACCACGGCCGAAATCGTTCTTCGAGAGAATGACGCGATCAATGGAGGCTGAGGCTGTTCGCGTATGGCAAAGCGTCTCTCTGAGTGACGCCGAGAGGGCTATCCTCGACGAAGCCCGCCAGCTCCACAACGCATTACGTGACCACGGCACCGTTCAGGCACGCATGCTGTTTGACGTGCGAATACAGTGATCTCAACCGATCAGATGAGTTCCTCTCCCGTCATCTCGTCCGGTCGCGGGATACCAAGCAGCTTCAGTATCGTCGGCGCGATGTCGCCCAGTTTCCCGTGTCGGATCGGGCCCTTGTATCCCTCGTGGATGATCGTGTGCGGAACCAGAGCCGTCGTGTGCGCGGTGTGCGGTGAACCGTCAGGGTTGCGCATCTTGTCGGCGTTGCCATGGTCCGCGATGATCTCGACGGAATAACCACCTTTCTGCGCGGCCTGAACGACCTTCCCCGTCGCTGCGTCGACGGCCTCGACAGCTTTCACGGCGGCCTCAAAGACTCCCGTGTGTCCGACCATGTCGGGGTTGGCAAAATTGAGGACGACGAGACTGTAGTCGTCCTCGCCGAGTGCCCGCGCTACGCGGTTGGCAAGCTCTGGCGCGCTCATCTCCGGCTGCATGTCGTACGTGGCTACTTTGGGCGAGGGCACAAGAATCCTTTCCTCACCTTTAAACGCCTCCTCGCGTCCCCCGCTGAAGAAGTACGTGACGTGCGGGTACTTCTCGGTCTCGGCTGCCCGAAGCTGCTTCCTCCCGCGATCCGCAATCACCTGTCCGATCGTATTCGTAAGATTCATCTTGGGAAATGCGATCGGAAGGTCGAAGTCGGCTTCGTACGGGGTGAGCGTCACGAAGTGCAGACTCAGGTTCTGCACGTCAAACTTGTCGAACTCAGCCTGCGTCAAGGCACGTGTGAGCTGCCTCGCCCGGTCGGCGCGGAAGTTGTAGAAGACGACCGAATCCCCATGAGCAATTCGTGTTCGGTCGTCATCGTCCCGTACGACGCGGACCGGCTTTATGAACTCGTCGGTCACACCTTCGTCATAACTGCGACTGAAGGCTTCAAGTGGATTCTGTACCGTTCGTCCTTCTCCGTGGACAAGTAGTCGATATGCCTGCTCGGTGCGCGGCCATCTATTGTCGCGGTCCATGGCGTAGTACCTGCCGACGACGCTCGCGAGCATGCCCACCCCAATACCTTCCGCCTCTTTGAGGAAGCGTCGCGCATAATCGATACCTCCATGCGGGTCGGTGTCCCGGCCGTCGGTGAACGCATGGATAACAACGTCATCCCCGGCGAGACCGCGAGCTGCTGCTAGCCGCATCAGGGCAAAAAGATGTTCCATGTGGGAGTGGACACCGCCATCCGAGAAAAGGCCAATCAAATGAAGTCGGCGGCGCGACTTGACGGCCCGATCTACGGCGCCGCAAAGCACCTCGTTCTGAGAAAACGAACCGTCTTCGATGGCGCGATCAATTCTTGTGATGTCCTGGTAGACAACGCGTCCCGCTCCCAGATTCATGTGACCGACCTCCGAATTACCCATCTGGCCTTCAGGCAGACCAACGGCGAGGCCCGAAGCATCCAGCGTTGATGTCGGGTAACGATCCGTCAGCTCCGTTAGGTTCGGACGACGCGCCGCGTCGATGGCGCTTACCGACGGATCCTCAGCAATGCCGTAGCCGTCGAGGATTAGGAGAACGTGTCGTTTGGAGATGTTCATGTTGTGTGATGCTTCGCCGGTCAATTGACGCGGAAGTCAGGGACCATCCGCGTCGTGTCTCCGGTCCTGGCGTCAAAAACGTTCATGGATCCGCACGTCGGACACGCGAGCTGTCGGACGTCGTATCGATCCGTATGATAGTCCGGCCTGTCAAAGTAGTGGCTCCTGGTTTTGCAGTAGTACTTGCCGCGACGCGGATCCAGCCCTTCGATCGGGTCCGGGAGCCGCTGCAAACGTTCGTAGTACTGACAGACGGCCGCAACTACACACGACGAGCAGCCTGGATTTCGGGCGGTGCACGTGTACCGGCCATGGAGTATCAGCAGATGATGCCCCTCCGACCAATCCTCGGTGGGCAGCAGCTTCTTCAATTGTCGTTCGACGGCCAGTGGAGTACGAGCCTTGTGCGCGAGCCCTATACGGTTCGCTACGCGGAAAACGTGGGTATCCACCGGTAGAGCGTCGACCTCGAAGGCTACAGACGCCACCACCTGCGCCGTCTTTCGGCCCACACCGGGCAGCGTCACCAGTTCCTTCACCGTACCCGGTATCTTGCCATCGAAACTGTCGACTACCGCACGCGCCATACCGACGAGGTGCTTGGACTTGTTGTTGGGATAGGTTACCGACTTGATAAACGGGTATACGTCAGCCGGCTCGGCCCGGGCGAGCACACCGACATCGGGAAACGCTTCAAAGAAAGCAGGGGTTACCATGTTGACGCGCGCGTCCGTGCATTGCGCGGACAGAATCACCGCCACGATCAACTGGTACGGATTGACGTACTCGAGCTCGGTTTCCGGCCTCGGTATGGCCATTCGCAGCAGCTCGATCGTCTGCCGGGCGCGCTCCCTCCCGTTCAACCAGGAACCTCCAAATTGGTCAATCGCGTTTCAGGCATTTTAAAACCGTAGGCAATCAACATCTCCATCCGGCCGGCAAAGTATTCTCGAAGACGGGTGAGGCGCTTCGGCGGCGCACTCATTGCTTGTTCGTTGGTAGTCGTGCAGACCGTTCGCGCCGCCTCTCCGCCCGATGACGTGCAGCATGCCGTCCTCAGCGACTCGTCGACCATCTCTCTGATCACGGTCCTTCCCGGTGAAGCGGTCTACTCATTGTTCGGTCACTCCGCAATCCGCGTTCAGGATCCGGCGCTCGGAATCGACCTTTCGTACAGTTACGGGACTTTTCACTTTGACGACCCCATGTTCGTGGTAAAGTTTGCCGGTGGCAAGCTCGACTATTTTCTCAGCGTCGCCCGGTTTGAAAATGCACTCCGGTTATATCGAGATGTCGAAGGCAGACCCGTCATCGAGCAACTTCTCGACTTGACACTCGATCAGCGTAACCGGCTGTTTTTGTTTCTGCAGAACAACGCGCTCCCCGAGAACCGATACTACCGTTACGACTTTCTGTTCGACAACTGTTCGACGCGCATTCGGGACGCGCTCAAGAGCGTCCTCGGGGAGCAGATTCAGTACGATGATGTTCAGGCCGGCAACCGTACGTTTCGAGGATTGCTCGATCCTTACCTGGCCGACCGACCGTTTCTTGAACTGGGCATCGACCTCTTGCTTGGCGTCCGGACGGACCGGCTGGCAACCGCATCTGAAGAAACGTTTCTGCCTGACTATCTGGAGACGTTTTTCGATCAGGCCAGCTTGATTGATGAAGCTGGCAACGAGCGTCCCCTTGTTCTGCGAAAGGATTCGCTCGTTCAGATCTCCGAATACACTCGTGCGAAAGCGGGCATTCCCTGGCCGGGCGTGGTTGCCGCCCTGTTGGTCGGGCTCGTGCTGCTGCTGACCGTGTTCGAATCTCGCACCGGAAAACTGCGTGATTCGGTAGATGTGGTATTGTTCGGGCTCACGGGACTCGTCGGGTGTTTCATGTTGTTCATGTGGCTTGGCACGGAGCACCACGTAACGGCCGCCAACTGGAACCTGGCATGGGCATGGCCGACGCATCTCTTCTATGCGGGTGTGCGCGCTCGTCGTGATGTAGGTAACATCTCGGCGTACTACGCACTCCTCACGGCAGTCGCGATGGTGCTGCTGATAGCAGCCTGGAATGCGATTCCGCAGCACCTGAACGTGGCCACGATCGCCGTCCCACTGGTCACAGGAGTTCGCGCGAGCTGGACGTACCTCTACTGGAAAAAGAAAAAGGCCGGCGCGGAATAACCGGCCGGCCTTCTCTTCGACTCACTCAATGGTGAAGTTGACGAACAGCGTGTGTCGCGCCTTGACGGGCACCCCGGCCACCGTCGCCGGCTTGAAGCGAGACCTCTTCACGGCGCGAATGGCAGCGTCGTTGCAACCGTTCGGCAGTCCGCGTGCAATTGTCAGATCCTGCGCTCTACCATTCTCGTCTACGACGAACTGCACGTAGACACGTCCTTGCGTGCCTGCCTTGTAGGCCTCGTCAGGATAGATGACGTTCGCATGGAGTGCCTCGAGGCCACCGATCAACTGCGGCGGTGTATCCGTCACCGAATAGATTCCGTCAGCCGGAGCCGTCCGGCTGTCAGCCGAAGGCATCGACGACTCAGCCATTGCCTTGGCGGCCAGGCCGATCTTGTTCTCGATCGATCGGTTGCCGGGCCGAATCGAAAGCGCACGGTTGTATTCCTCGATCGCTTCCGCGTACCGCGATTCATTGAACAACCGATCACCATTCTCGATGCCGGACTCGTACCCGTGCACGACCATGTCCACACTTACCGACGTCTTACCGTCCGTCGTGACTTCTATGGATCTCGTCCAGTCCCCGTATTGTGGATGGACGATGCGAACCTCCCGCGTGCCGACGGAGACCATCTCCATATGGCCCGGCGTAATACCGGATCGCATCAGCCGACCATCGATATACAGATCACCGCCCGGCGAAGCGTTCACGAACAACGCGGCCTTGACAGGTGCGAGTGCCGCATGGAACGGTGTTTGAATGGAGCGTACGACAGTCAGGTCGGTTTCATACGGAACAAATCCTTCCTTCTGCATGGAGAGACTCACCCGGCCCACTTCGATGTCCGACAGCGTGAGCGGCGTCTCACCGACGACGTCACCGTCGACGAGTACCGTAGCACCCATCGGTTCGGAAGTAACGATGAGGGCTCCCGTCGCGGGCGGCGCCGGTTCTCGCGCAGTCCGGCGGCTGCGAGTGGATGACTCGCGCCGCTCGCTCGAAGACGACCGCGTCTCAACGGTTCGGGGCTCGCTGACGGAGGCTGTGTTCACCGACTCCGTGACCACTTCCGAGCGCTCTAACGTCGAGGACGTTGATTCGGCCACCGAGGAACTACTCAGCGTTTCGTCTACAGACAGTGTGAGATGGTCAGGTTCTGTCACCTCAACATCGGCCGCCATATCAAAAAAGAACTGCCGTGGCTGATCGATGACAAACAGCGTATCGATGCTCTGGTAGTTCGTCTTTTCGATGGACATCTGATAGTTGCCGCTCTCGACGTTAATTCCCTGAAACGGCGTCACACCAATCAGCTCTGCGTTGAGATAGACGCGCGCTCCCGGAGGGAACGTCGAGATTGAGAGCGTCGCCGGCTCTGCATTTGCGAGCGGATCGGCAGAGGCATGAATATGGTCCGTCGATGTTGAAACGGCCGATTCTGCAACGACATCTCCGTCATCTGACGAAAACAGGCTCGGCACTACCAACACACCCCCCACGAGAACAACGATCGCTGCAGCAACAGCCCCGAGTACCATGCCGAGACGCTCCTCAAAAATGCCCGACCGAAACGTCATCAACGGGAGTATGCGGGCGTATCCACCCCAGCGGGAGGTTTCGTCCTCACCTTGCGACGTCGACATCTTCAACGTGACCGGCATGCCGAACTTCGACCGCGGGCGGTGAGAACCCGTCAGCGCCGAGCGGACGCCGCTAAGCAGTGAGTCAACCGGCTTATCACCTACCGAGAAACCTTCGTATGAACGGCCCTGATTCGGAACGTGGGGTGAATCGATGGAGAGATTCGTGTTGTTGTCCGTGAGCGGCGCGGAGTTCTCTTCAATCAGGACGTCAGAGAGTCGAACGCCCGCCGCATCACCGATGTCTTCTTCGACCGGGGCGTCAAGAATTGGCGTCTCCTCGGCGTGGCCGGGGTTGTCCGATTCGATATCGGGGCCGACGTGCTCCGTGAGTCGCCACGGCCTATCCGCAGCCTGGGATGCGATCATGAGAGCCTCGTCGTAGGACTCTGCATGGTACTTGGTGCGGAATTCGTCGACGTCCTC
>JBFHWK010000028.1:0-20254 GCA_041589075.1 Rhodothermales bacterium | reverse complement strand
GCTGACGATCGTCGTTATCACGACGGTCCTCTTCGTCAGTCGGACGGGTGAGCGGAATACGAGCAGAGGTTCGTCGTTCGCCGAGCAGGTCGACCTCAAGGGGCCGTCAATCGGCGCCGGCGAAGCCATCTACGTATTCTACCCGGGCCTTGTGATTGAGGGGCGACGGGAAGACTAGCCCGACCAATTTACGTTCAAATCCACGGGCGGCAGCCTAGTCGTCCGGCGGCGGCTCCTTCACGTTTGTATACTCCGCCGCATCGACAGCTACACTTACGAAAAAATACGTAACAGCTCACTCCACCTATGAGCGTACGGGTACGATTTGCGCCGAGTCCCACGGGCTACCTGCACATTGGAGGGCTACGCACTGCTCTGTACAACTACCTGTTTGCCCGCCGAAATGGCGGCACGCTTGTCCTTAGAATCGAGGACACAGACAGGGCCCGGTTCGTCGCCGACGCAGAGTCGGACATCTTGGAATCGTTGCGTTGGTCGGGAATCGATGTCGATGAGGGACCGGAGCTCGGCGGTCCATTTGGACCCTATCGGCAGTCCGAGCGCTCGGCTCTGTATCGCGATGCCGCGGAGCAACTGATCGCGTCAGGGCACGCGTACTACGCGTTCGACACGCCGGAAGCACTCGATGCCATGCGAAACCGGCTTGCTTCGCAAGGCAGTTCATCGCCACGCTATGACGCAATGACACGCATGGAGATGACAAACTCGCTGACCCTCGACGCCAACGAAGTCTCGGCACGCCTCTCCGCGGGTGATCCTCACGTCGTTCGTCTGAAAGTGAATAGCGGCCAGGATATCACATTCACGGACGCGATCCGCGGCCAGGTCACGTTTCGCAGCGACGAGGTCGACGATCAGATTCTACTGAAGTCGGACGGACTACCGACATACCACCTGGCGAATGTGGTCGACGATCATCATATGGAGATCACGCACGTGATCAGAGGGGAGGAGTGGCTCTCGTCCACGCCAAAGCACATTCTGCTGTATAGATATTTCGGCTGGGCACCGCCCGAAATGGCGCACTTGCCGCTGATCTTCAGCCCGTCGGGCGGCAAGCTGTCAAAGCGCAAGAGCGAGATCGAGGGTATACCGGTGTTCGTCCGGGAGTATCGCCAAATCGGCTATGAAGCTGACGCGCTCGTGAACTATTTGGCTTTTCTGGGATGGAATCCGGGAGACGATCGCGAACTGTTCAGCAAAGAGGAACTGATCAGCGAATTTTCGTTGGAGCGTGTCGGATCGAGTGGCGTGCAGTTCAGCATCGACAAACTGAAATGGTATAACGAGCAGCACCTGCGGTCGCTGCCCGACACGGAGCTCGTCACACGCGTCCAACGAGATCTGGTCAAGCGTGGAATCGAAACCGACGAGAAGTACCTGACTCGCGTTTTGTCAGTGATGACGGATCGAATCTCGCTGGCGGCCGATCTCGCGAGCCAGGCACGTTATTTCTTTGAGGACCCACGGGGATATGACGAGGCGGGAGTCAAGAAACGCTGGAAGGGCGACTCGGCAGAACTTCTGTCGGCCTACGCGGGCCGCTTGGCGTCCATCGAACCGTTTGATGCTGCCACTGCGGAGACGGCACTACGGGACCTGGCGGACGAGCAAAAGGTAGGGGCGGGCCGGATTATTCATCCCGTGCGTCTCGCCCTGAGCGGAGTCACCTTCGGTCCGGGCCTGTTTGAATTGATCGAAGTTCTCGGCCGGGAAACCTGCCTTCGACGAATCAGGGCGGCGGTCGACACGCTTGGGCACTGAGGGCGGGATCACGCCGTGATGCTACGAACAATTTTCCATGCGGCAGTCAACGGAGAGGTCTTTCCGGCGCGCACTTCCTGTTCGAGTTCCTCGATTCGTTCCCGCACACCGGTTCCGCGCAGCAGGACTGATCTTATCGCATCATCGATAGCGGCGTGCATCCATTGCGCGTACTGATCCTTTCGGCGTCGGCCCCACGCACCGCTTTGCTTCATCGCATCACGGAATTCCGTGATTACGGACCAGAGCTCTTTGATTCCTTTGTTCTCAAAGGCCGATGTAGCCAGGACCCGGGGTCGCCACCCATCGTCGGTAGGCTGCATGTGGCGCAGTAGCTCGCTGTAAAGCGCAAGCATCTCTGCCGCCGCTGCCGCGTTGGCGCCGTCGGCCTTTGTGATTGCGACGGCATGCGCATACTCGATGACACCGCGTTTAATTCCCTGAAGCTCGTCGCCCGCTCCCGTGACCAGCAGGAGCAGCACGAAGTCGACGAGATTCGCAACAACCGATTCCGATTGGCCGACCCCAACCGTCTCGACGATAATGACTTCGTAGCCGGCCGCTTCGCAAAGAATTATGGATGCTCGCGTGCCACCGGCCACGCCGCCGAGCACACCGCCGGCAGGCGACGGTCGAATGAATGCATTCTCTTCTCGCGAGAGGTCGGCCATTCGGGTCTTGTCACCGAGTATACTTCCGCCGGTTCTGCCACTGCTCGGATCGATTGTCAGCACAGCAACACGATGACCCATCTCGACGAGCATGACGCCGAGCTTGTCCAGCAGTGTGCTTTTGCCGGCGCCGGGAAGCCCCGACACGCCCAGTCGCAATGAGCGGCCTGAAAGGGGCAGACACGCATCGATTAGCTCGCGGGCCAGACGTCGGTCCGCGTCCAGCGTACTCTCGACCAACGTAATCGCTCTGGAAAGGACCGGCCTGTCGCCCTGCTTGATACGGGTGAGATATTCGTCGAGGTCGGACGGGCGAACCACGGCCGCCGGATTCGATGGACCCTGCGGTTTGCCGCCGTTTTCGCTAGCGGTCATGAAGCTGCATCGTCAGAGTCGGCGAGAAGCATTTGCAGAAGGTCTACGGCCGCTGTAGAGACGACAGTTCCGGGGCCAAAGATCAACCGGACTCCCGCGCCAAGCAACTCGTCGTGATCCTGCGTCGGAATTACGCCGCCGGCCACGACGACGATATCCTCCCGACCCATGTCGCGCAACGCCGCCATAACTTCAGGTATGAGGATGCGATGAGCGCCGGCGAGCGTGGAGATACCGATTACATGTACGTCGTTCTCCACCGCCTGCTGCGCTGCCTCTCGAGGTGTCTGGAAGAGCGGGCCTACGTCGACATCAAAGCCCATGTCCGCAAATGAGCTCGCGATTACGCGAGCGCCCCGGTCGTGTCCGTCCTGCCCTACCTTCGCGATCAGAATACGGGGCTGCCGTCCGTGCTTTGCGGCAAATGCGCTGCTGAGCCGCAACGCCTCCTGATATCGTGCGTCGTTCATCGATTCTCTTCCGTAGACACCGGTAATCAGCGTCTTCCGTCCCTCATATCGGCCGAACACCGTTTCGAGAGAATACGAGATCTCACCGAGGGTTGCCCTCGCACGGGCAGCTCCGACACAAGCCTCGAGGAGATTTCGGTTGCCGTCTGTCGCGGCCGCGACGACCTCCTCCAGCCGTCCCACTGCATCTTGCTCGTTACGACTCTCTCGTACCGTCTTCAGTCTCGCAACCTGACGGTCGCGAACGGCCCGATTGTCGACGCGCAATATTTCGATCTCGTCGGACTCGGAAGCATATCTATTCACACCGACGATCACCTCTTCACCGGCGTCGATCCGCGCTTGACGTCGCGCTGCAGCCTCCTCGATCCGCATCTTTGGAATTCCCTGCTCGATGGCGCGCGTCATCCCACCGGCCGACTCTACTTCCTGGAGGTAGCCCCATGCCGCGTTGGCCAGGCGTGCCGTCGTATCCTCGATTACTGCCGACCCGCCGAAGACATCGATCGGATGTGTAATACCCGTTTCCGTTTGTAAGATGATCTGCGTGTTTCGTGCGATGCGCGCGCTATCGTCGGTAGGCAGAGCGATGGCCTCATCAAGTGCATTAGTGTGCAGCGACTGTGTGTGACCTGCGACCGCCGCCAGGGCCTCGAGCGCCGTGCGCGCTACGTTATTTTCCGGAGTTTGCGCCGTCAGGCTCCACCCGGAAGTTTGGCAATGGGTGCGCAGCGCCATCGAGCGCGGGTCCGCGGGCTCGAACGAGCGCACTACCCTCGACCAAAGCAATCGCGCGGCCCTTAGCTTCGAAACTTCCTCAATGAAGTTCATACCGATCCCGAAGAAGAACGAAAGTCGCGGTGCGAACTCGTCCACAGAGAGTCCCGACTCGATTCCGGTTCGCAAGTACTCCAGGCCGTTTGCGATCGTGTAGGCAAGCTCCATTTCGGGCGGTGCGCCCGCCTCCTGCATGTGATAGCCGCTGACTGAAATCGGATTGAAACGCGGCATTTCTGAAGATGTGTAGCGGAGAATGTCCGCAACTATACGCATTGAAGGAGCCGGTGGATAGATATACGTATTCCGCACCATGAACTCCTTCAGGATGTCGTTCTGGATGGTGCCGTCGAGCTTCTTCGGCGGCACACCTTGTTCTTCGGCGGCTACGATGAAGAACGCCATAACCGGAAGGACGGCGCCGTTCATGGTCATCGACACGGACATCCTGTCAAGGGGTATTCCGTCGAAGAGGATCTTCATGTCGTCGACCGTGTCGATAGCAACACCGGACATGCCTACGTCACCCACGACGCGCGGATGGTCTGAGTCGTAGCCACGATGCGTGGCGAGGTCGAAAGCTACGGAGAGTCCCCGCTGGCCGGCGGCGAGGTTGCGCCTGTAGAAGGCGTTCGATTCCTCTGCTGTTGAGAAGCCCGCATATTGTCGAATGGTCCACGGCCGCACGTTGTACATCGTGCTGTAGGGTCCCCGCACGAACGGGGGAATGCCCGCTGCCTGAAATGCCTCATGCGGATAGGCCACGCGGGTAGGCGTCCGAGTATCGTGGCCGATATTCGTCATGGTTGCACCGCAGATTTGTACCGACCGATCGTTTCTGTCAGGATGCGCCTGGCCTCCGCCGTATCGAGTCCGCCGGCGGTCTTCAGCCGATCCCGCAATGCGGATGCCCGGGCTGCGATCTTCGCTGCAGCTGTACACACGTAGTAAGAATCCGCCATGGTGTACATGGCGCGCGCAAGATCGGATTCGTGGCGAAGAATTAGAGGGACGTTTGCTGCGAGCGCCACGTCCTCCGGATCGGCCGAATGCGGCATGGTCACGAGACAGTTCGCACCTCCGAGGATCCCCGCCACCGCCGCGTATGTAAGTCGTATTTGATGCTCGCGTCGGTCGGCACTCGAACCAAGGATCCCGGCGACAGCCCAGATTCGAAAGCGCGGTACCTCACCAGCCTCGACGCTCACGCTGTTCCCTCCGACTCCGTAACGCGTGTGCAGAAGTCCTCGAAGCGCCGTCAGCTTCGCCATCTCCAGGAATATCTTTGAGCCGATAGGCGAAACAATGTTAATGCGTACCTGGCGTGATCGCCGCACGTGCACATCGACTGCTGCTGATATGGCTCCACATTCGATGACGACTGAGTCGACCGCAGAACGGAGGTCGCGGGCGTCGATCGTCACGGCTTCGTCGCCGGCGCTGCCCGATTCAATCATCCGTTCCTGGTTCTCTTCCGGCAACCACGGCCGCAAGAGTCTGTCGCGCGAGAGGACGTCAACGTCGTCGATGGGCTGTCCGACACCCGTCCAATCTTCGGCTGCCGCCCCATCGATGACGATTCGATCGCGCGACAGGTTGTTGTCTTCGGCAAGCTGTAGAACGGGGCCAATCGCAGTGGTACGATATTCAACGAGAACGAGATCGGTACGATCGAGTGCAGCGCGAAGCCGTTGGTCATCATTGCCGTCGGTGCGCAACGGAACGTACTGCACAGAGGTCCATGGCGTGTCGGGAGACGGAACATCGGCGTTCGGCCACTGCTCACGTGCCTGGGCGAGTGTGGAGTTCGTTGCCACCGCATCCAGCACCACATCAGGCTCTGGTTGCCACAGCAAAGACGTGCTTTCGCCGCGGCTGGCGAGATCGGCAGCTATCTTCTGGCGCCAGTCGGCTTCGGCGGTCGGCGGAAATTCCGTGAGATCTAGAGACTTCATTCTTTCCCGCGTTCGTGCTCGTCGACAGCGTGAGTCTCGTCCGGCAAACGGTGTAACACACGATACCGGCGCACGATGTCGTATATGGCAATCCCAAAAGCGACGGCCGCGTTCAGACTCTGTTTGAATCCGTACTGCGGCAGTTCGATAGCGAGGTCTGCAAGACCAAGCGTATCTGCCGAGACACCTTTCACTTCGTTGCCGACCACCAGGCATAACGGAAAGTCATCAGGTGTGAGGGCGCTCGGTCGCGTGGGAGAATCGGTGATTTCCAGTACGGCGACACGGTATCCTTTCTGCTTCATCTCCGCTAGCGCAGGACGCGCTTCGTTCACGTACCTCCAGGGCACAGTGTCCTGGGCGCCCAGTGCAGTCTTGTGCATGCTTCGGTTCTCTGGAGTGCCGGTGATGCCGGCGAGGATCATTTCGCGTACGCCCGCCGCATCAGCGGTCCTAAAGATCGATCCGACGTTGTAGATCGATCGCACGTTCTCCAGGAGAACGGCTATCGGGTGCGGCCCACCGTTCTCAGTCCGCTGCGCATCGATTTCGTCGGGTCTTAGTTTTCGCATGGATTCAGGTGCCTACCTTTGGCGGCAAGTTAGGCACTTCGCGAAGCCAGAAGCCAATTGCGAGTGAGCATGCGCGCCCGATCGTTCTGCAGGCTTGGCCTGATTGTACTGTGCTGCCAGATTATTGTCGGCTGCGGCACGCTGCGTGAGATTGCGAACCTCCGGAATGTCCACTTCGGCTTGGACGCGCTCACGGGGCTGGAGATCGCCGGCGTCGATCTTGCCGGCGTTCGGACCTACGAGGACCTTACTGCGGTCGATCTTTTGAAGATCGGAGCTTCCGTTGCCAGGAACGAACTGCCCCTCTCGTTTACGCTGGACGTGTTGGCGGAGAACCCGGCCGAGAATGGCGTCCAGGCACGGCTTGTGCGATTTGACTGGACATTGCTGCTGGACGACAGAGAGACTATTTCAGGCGTCTTTGAGGACGAAATCGTTATTCCGTCCGGAGATTCGCGGCACTTTCCGGTCCATATCCATCTCGACTTGATTGAGTTTTTTGACCGTAATTCGCGCGATATCGTCAACCTGGCACTGTCGCTGGTGGGACAAGGTGGGCAGCCGCAGAATGTGCACCTGCGTGCAACACCAACAATCAGCACGGCGCTGGGTCCGATCCGCTATCCGGAGCCGATAACCGTGATTAGCACCACCGTCGGTTGATTTCTGCACGGCCAATTCACACGTTCAGGCCGGCCATTGTGGTTGGTCGAGCGAGGTTTTATCGGTATTTTTTCAAACTACCGTTTTTTGGATAGCTGACTTTGATTATTGCGATTGACGGACCGGCTGGTTCGGGCAAAAGCTCTACGGCACAGGCATTGGCGTACCGCCTCGGTGGCTTTTACCTCGATACGGGCGCGATGTATCGCGCTGTGGGCCTGGCGCTCGTTCCTGGCGGCGGCGAGGACATCGGAGAGCAACAGGCTCGGTCACTACTGAACCACATTCAGTTCGACCTCGTCCCGGACGCATCGAGCTTTCGCGTCTCGGTTAACGGAACCGACGTTACCGAGGAAATCCGCACGCCGGAGGCAGCGACGCTCGCAAGTCGCGTGAGCCGGCTGGCAGCCGTGCGAGAACGACTCGTGGCGGAGCAGAGGAAGGTGGGACGTCGGCTGTCAGAGGACGGCCAGATTGTCATCGTTGAGGGGCGGGACATCGGAACTGTCGTATTCCCGGAGGCCGACGTCAAGTTCTACATGGAAGCGTCGACGGACATACGGGCCGAAAGACGCCACCGCGATCTACGCCGCGACGGCATCGACCAAGACATCGAAACCGTGCGGCGCGAAATAGAAGTCCGCGACAAGCAGGACCGGGAGCGAGAGCACTCGCCGCTCCGTAGAGCGCCGGATGCGGTCGTGATCGATACCACGGAACTGACAGCGGACGATCAGGTCGACATGATGCTCGCGACAATCAAGGCACTGCTCGAGACCAGAAACACGGAGATATAAAAGAAGGCCTGTCGCGATCCGCCGAGGACGGACGCGCTCAGGGTTTGTTGCACTAAAGACATCGGTTAACCGCGCGATTATCCTCATAGCGTGATGGCGACAGCAGTCAGCGACGCGACGGTTCTTCCAGAAAATCAACTTCAGATGCCCGACAACCAGGACAAAAACAAAGACACCACCGACTCCACGGACGTTATTACCGACGTCGAAGTAGCAGAGCAAGAAGCTACCGAGACAACGAGCCCCGAAGCCTCCGCCAAAACCCCCGATTCGAGTGAGAAGGCTTCTCCTGAGACCTCCCCGTCGCCGACAGAAAGCGAAGTAGCTCCACCCGCCAAGGAATCCGACAAGCCCTCACCACCAGTTGGCTATACCGGAGAGATAATTGGTGACGTCGTCAAACTGGAGGACCTAGTCTCCGAAGAAAAATCGTTGCAGACGACGAAGGGCCACGACGAGCTTATGGCTCTTGTTGAAAGTACCCTCACAAATGTCTCCGCACACGAAATCGTTACCGGTCGTGTCGTGAGCATTGGTGAGAAAGACGTCGTTGTCGACATCGGTTTCAAGAGCGACGGCATTGTCTCGAGGTCGGAATGGACGCGCGAGTTAAAGCCCGGCGACGAGGTTGAGGTATACCTGGAGCGCATCGAAGACTATCAGGGGCAGCTCGTCCTGTCCAAATCGAAGGCCGACAAGGTCAAGCGCTGGCAGCGCATTGAAGATGCATTTGAACTGGAGAAAGTTCTCGAGGGCACGATTGTCCGCCGGATCAAGGGCGGCATGATCGTCGAGTTGTTCGACGGAATAGAAGCCTTCCTGCCGGGCTCACAAATTGACGTGCGTCCCGTGCGCGATTTTGACGCCTATCTCGAAAAGAAGATGGAGTTCAAGATCGTTAAGCTGAATCCGGCCAACGAAAACATCGTGGTCTCACACAAGGCCCTGATCGAAAAGGACCTCGAGGCGCAGCGGGACAAGATCCTGTCGACGATGGAGCCCGGACAGATTCTCGAGGGCGTTGTGAAGAACATTACCGATTTCGGCGTCTTCATCGACTTGGGTGGCGTCGACGGTCTGCTGCACATCACTGACCTTTCCTGGGGACGTGTCTCGCATCCGTCGGAACTCGTCAACCTCGACGAGAAGCTCAACATCGTTGTTCTCGATTACGACAAGGAGCGCCAGCGCATCTCGCTTGGACTCAAGCAGCTGCAGCCGCATCCGTGGGACAACATCAGTGATCGTTACTCGGAAGCAGATACCGTTGAGGGTAAAGTGGTCTCAATTACGGACTACGGCGCCTTCGTCGAACTGGAAAAAGGTATCGAAGGCCTCGTGCATATCTCCGAAATGAGCTGGACCGAACACATCAAGCATCCGAGCCAGATGGTATCGCTCGGGCAGATGGTGTCCGTGAAGATTCTCAACATCGACAACGAGGGCAAGAAGATTTCCCTCGGTATGAAGCAGCTTGAGCCCGATCCGTGGGAGAACATTGCTGCGCGATATCCTGCAGGCACGGTCCTCCGCGGGACAGTACGTAACATCACCTCGTTCGGCGTGTTTGTCGAGATCGAGCCGGGTATCGACGGCCTCGTACACATAAGCGATCTGTCGTGGACGAAGAAGATCCGCCATCCGAGCGAAGTGGTGAAGAAAGGCCAGGAGCTGGATGTCGTCGTCCTGAATATCGACGGTGACGATCGGCGCATCTCACTCGGGCACAAACAGGTGGAGACCAATCCCTGGAGCAAGTTCAGCGAGGTGTACCAGGAGGGCAGTTCAACCGAAGGAACCGTCGTGCGTGTCGAGGACAAGGGTGTGATTGTGAACCTGCCTCTCGATGTGGAGGCGTTCCTGCCCGCCGCCGAACTCAAAGGGGGAGCGGCAAGCCTCAGCTCTGACTATCCGGAGGGTGCGAAGTTGGAGAGCCTTACGGTGCTGCGGTGCGATCCGTCACAGAAGGAGATCCTTCTAAGTGAAGTTGCAACCGAGCGTGAGGCGAAGAAGGCTGCGCGCACGGAGGAAAAGAAGCGGGAGCGTGCCGAGAAGGCAAGTGAACGGGATGCTGTGCGGAGCTACCAGAAGAAGGCCTCGTCGGCCGGCCCGACCACCCTGGGCGAGCTAAGCGGTCTCGGCGCTTTGAAGAAGAAGATGCAGGCGGCCGAAGACGAAGCACAGAAGGCGGAAGCGGAAGCACAAAAGTCGAAAGCACCATCGGCGTCGGCAGAAGAAGACGCCGCCGAGAGTGGAGGTGAAGAGGCTCAGGAGACCACGGAAGAAAAGCCGAAGAAAAAGAGGACGCGCTCGAAGAAGTCATAGGCGCGTCTGTCTGAACCTCACAACGCTGTCGGCGCTCGCCAACGATGACGGATGCCCAAGCCCAAGTTTCGTGTGAAGATTGGACTTGTCGCTGTCGGGCGGTGTGATCGGCGCCGTGATGCAACATGGACTCAGAACTGCGTCGGCCTTCTTGCTCGGTGAAGGGTGCCCGCTACCGCCGCCGCCACACTGCTGCCCTCAACGAAGGTGGGGGTAAGATACTCCTATGAGCGCCGAGCGGCTTGTGCGCGTCATCGCCCAAGTGGCGGCCCGGTGGACGGACCCGGATTATGAGCCGAGGGAGGTTGCCTCCAGGCTGACGCTGGAAGAAGAGAACGCATTCACACCCGAAGCTCTAATCTTCGCTACGAACCAGCAGATGGGGCAATTGCGCGAGGATGCGCTTCTCAACTGGATCGGCAACCGTCGCGCATCCTCTCCTGTCACGGTCGGCGTCGTCAACCCGGGCAACGTTCCCCTGGCTGGGCTGCAGGACCTGCTCGCTGTAATCCTGACCGGTCACAACTACCTCGGAAAAGTCTCGCGCCGGTCCCCACACTTGCTGCCGGCCTTCACGGCCGACCTTGCGGAGTCTGGAGCAAGCGTAAGCATTTCGTTCGCGGACGCTGATGAACTCCTTGTACGAGCATCTGCTTTGATTGCGACAGGCTCCGATGAGACTGCGCACAGGATACGTGCCCGTGCGCGCGGCGTTGGAATTCCCGACTCCCGGATGCTGGTCCGCGGCCATCGTTATTCGGTCGCCGTGATCGGGCCGAACGAATCTGCCAAAACCCTCGAAGGGCTGGCTGAAGATGTCTTACTGCACGAGGGGGGAGGCTGCCGCAACATTGCGGTGCTCTTTGCACCGCAGACCGAAACACCGGACGATCTGCTCTCGTCAATGGCACGCTTCAGAAGCGTCTTTCCGGCACACGAGAAAACGCGCGGAAGCCTAAAGCTGCAGATCGCATACCATGCGGCGATTGAGACCCCGCACGGCCACGCCGATGACAGCTCGTTTCTCGTAACCAAGGGCGAACCCGAGCCACAACCTCCCGGACATCTCCGTTGGACGAACTACGCCGATCTGAACGATGTCGCACAGTGGGTCAAAAAACACTCCGACAAGCTGCAGGTGGTTGCGTGCTCCGCGGCTGTCCGGGATCGCCTTGGCGAACTCCCCGTCGAGATGGTTCACATCGGAGACTGCCAGCGGCCCCCGCTCGGTTGGCAGCAGGACCGCCGCGACGTTATCGACTTCCTCAACAGCCTTGCGGAAACGAGAGCCTAGTCGCCGTTCTCACTCAGAAGCTCTTCGATGGCGGGCAGCAGAGCCTCCCAGTCCGTGTCACTACGTTTTGTGATTGTCAGAAACTGGGGGAGTATGAACACGTTAGCGATGCCGTCCAGGGCGCACAGCCGGACGGCAAGCTCATTGCCCCCGGCCTCTTCCGGTGCGGAAGCGGTCACCATCCCCTCGGCGATAAACTGACCGGATCGCGCGCTGAACTTCAGGCTGTCAGGATTTGGGGTCGAATGAATCTCGTAAGGTGGCATGATTTTCGGTATTATCGGTGTTCGGCGAACGATAACGCCGGTTTGCGGTAAAAAATAGCAATTCAGACATTGGTGCCGGAAGATTCTTACCCGGCAGCCGCTCGTATGGAAAGTGTCGACAGAAAAATCCCGCGCGATACCGAAGTCAACCCGGATTCCGGGATCGAAGGCGGCAAACTCCAGCGACTCTCGGGCCACACAAAGAGTCTCATTGAGGACGTCAAGGCGTGGGCCGAACTCAAGATGACGCTGACCCAGATTGAGATCGAAGAAACGGTCGACAGGAGGGTTAACCAGGCCGTGACAGGTGCCGTGATGGCGGCTTTAGCCGGCATGGCGGCGCTATTCGGTCTGACCGCCGCCGCACTTGGTATTGGCGAATGGCTTGGGCATCCGGCGTGGGGATTTCTGGTCGTGGCGGGTTTTCTCGTCGTCATCACGATCATCGTGCGCCTTACGAAGCCACGCGTGGTCGATGTTACCGGTAGCTCGCTTTTGGGAGAGGACTCATGAAGGAACAGTTGCCATCTGCACCAGACGCGTTGGGGTCTGTGTCTTCCGGGCCACAGAAGGACTCCAACGGTCAGCCAGTAGGCTACAAGCAAAGCCTTTCCAAGTCGTCGCCCCCTCGCAAGCAAGAGATTGAAGCTCAACTCCAGTCGCGCAGCGAGGCCATCGCATCTCGTCTGGAGGCTATACAGAGCGAGTTCAGTGCCACCAGCAGTGCGATAAAGAGTGTTGCGGAAAGTCCGCTGACCGGTTTACTGCTCGCCTTTGGCGCCGGCCTCATCGTGGGACGCGTGTTTCGGGGCTCCGACAACAGGGACAGCGGCGCGAACGACCTGGCCGCAATCCTGTCGCAGCAAGTCGAATCAGCGATCGCAGCGGGCGAGCCGCCGGATGACGCGGTTCGGCGAGTCCTCGACGCCACAGGCCTGCCCGGCGAGAACGAAAGAGCCTCGGGGGGCACCTTGAAATGGATCGCCGGAATTGCCCTGCGCTCTCTCGTCACGCAGGGGCTGCGAGGCGCCTCCTCCTTCTTCGGGACCTCCGATACCGGGGGCCTTCCCGACGATGCAGCAATCGACGCGCTCGACTGACATGCCTGAACCACGTATAGAATTAGCCGTTAATATGCCCCGCCTCGGGGCATTTCACATACACCGATCGTAGTCTCTCGGTACCCCACCTTTTTCGATCAGCCCCGGAACAATCACCACGTAAATGCGACTTGCGCTCTTTGGTCCTCCCGGCGTAGGCAAAGGCACTCAGGCAAAGCTGCTGGTAAAGCGATTGCGCCTGAAGCACATCTCAACCGGAGATCTGATCCGGTCGGCGATCAAGCAGAATACGGCGGTGGGAAAGGTGGCCAAGCAGTACGTGACAGCCGGCAAGCTCGTGCCGGGTCCCGTCGTACGCAAGCTTGCTGAGGACGTTATCGAGTCGTGCGGTAACGATCGGTTTATACTCGACGGATATCCACGAACGATCGAGCAATCCGAATGGTTAACGGCTTTTCTCGAGGAGCGTGAAGGACCTCTGGAAGCCGTGCTGAGTATCTCCGTGCCGGATGACGAGATCGTGTCTCGCTTATCCAAGCGCCGAATGAATCGCCACACCGGTGAAATCTATCATCTTGATTACAATCCGCCCCCGCCCGATATCAAGCCGTCCGCACTTGTTCAACGCAAGGACGATCGTCCCGAGGCTGTGCGGCAGCGTCTGGAAGTGTACCGAAACCAGACAAAACCTCTCGAGATGTTTTTCGACGAGAGGGGGCTTCTTCATCGAATAGACGGTGAGGGTGACATCGAGCTTGTTTATGCGCGAGTCGTCAGCGTACTGTTGAACCATGTGCCGACGTTTGGGCGGATGCAGCAACTCCAGGACTAGTCATGCAGCGGTCTCCCGACGCGACCGTTGAACCGGACGAGATACTCGCCGGCATCAAGAAGACGGTAGATGAGCGGCTCGTTCAGGTGGTCACAGGCGTTGACCCACCGAGGCTCTACGATGCTGCGCGCTACGTTCTTGCCGGTGGCGGTAAACGTCTGCGACCAGTGCTAGTGGTGCTTTCTGCCGACGTATTCGGTGCGGATATCGACAGGGCTCTGCCGGCAGCGCTCGCGGTCGAAACCTTCCACAACTTCACGCTCGTCCACGATGACATAATGGACGACGCCGACGAGCGACGAGGCCGCCCGGCGGTTCATCGGAAGTGGGATGTCAACACTGCCATCCTGGTAGGAGACTACCTGCTGTCACTGTCATACGAGACGCTTGCGCAATCACAGGAAGACCGGTTACAGGAGCTGCTGAAGACCTTTCATCGAATGGTCGCTCGCCTGTGCGAGGGTCAAATGCTTGACGCGGAGTTTGAAAGTCGGGACAGCGTCGACATCGACGGCTACTTTGAGATGATAGACCGCAAAACGGGTGCTTTGTTGTCGGCGTGTATGGAGATGGGTGGCATTGTAGGTGGCGCGAGTGCAGAGATGCTTGGTGTGCTCGCAGAGGCCGGTCGGTTTCTTGGCCGGGCTTTTCAGGTTCGGGACGATCTTCTCGACGTCACTGCGGAGGACGAACGCTGGGGAAAGACAGTCGGCGGCGATCTGGTTCAGGGCAAGCGCACTTATCTTCTGTTGAAGGCACTCGAGGTTCTCGACGGAGACGAACGGCGTTGGTTTCAGAGGAACGTTCTTGGCGGAGGCCTCCCGGTGGACATGATCGGCGAGGCCCGACGACGCATGAGAGAAGCGGGCATCACGAACGAGGCCGCCAAGCTTGTCGGCGAGCTCACCGAACGCGCGCGAGCGTCGCTTGAAAGGCTACCTCAAAGTGCGGGACTCGATGTTCTGGACGCTCTTTTCGCGCGAATGGCGTCTCGATTGCATTGACAGGGTGCGTCAAACGGGTATCTATTCATAAATTTCAGTCGATATAGCGAGCAAACCCAGCCGTTCGCCAGACCGCTCCCATCTTCTTCGTAATCCATGGTGGTCAAAGAAGTTACCGTCACGAACCGAGCCGGCATCCATACGCGGCCGGCGTCAATGATCGTACGTGAAGCTTCACGCTTCAAGAGTGACTTCTTTATACAAAAAGACGGTTACGAGATTAACGGGAAGAGTATCATCGGTGTAATGACACTGGCGGCCGAGCAGGGTGCGGTGCTTGTGCTGGTTTTCGAGGGCGAGGACGAGAACGCCGCGGCCACAGCCATCGTGGAGCTGTTTGCGGGCGGTTTCGGCGAGATCAAGTAGTACACGCAGCGGCGGGTGCAGAGGGGAGCCCGCCGCATGGTAAGAGAGGATGAGCAAGAACGATCGTCATAACGGATCAGAGGAACTCGTCCTCGAGGGGATCGGAGTGGCGCCGGGCATATCGATCGGACCGGCGTACATATTCACGCGGGAGTCCCATGATGTCGACGACGAGCGCATCGACGAAAGCAGCGTCGATGCGGAGCTGGTGCGCCTCGAAGAAGCGATCATGAGGGCCGAGAAAGATCTGAGAAAGATCGCGAGTGTCGCACACGAAAAACTCGGACCAGACAGTGCCAGCATCTTTGAGGCCCAGCTCGAGATGCTTCGCGACGCGGAGGTCCTCCCGGCTGTCCAAAAGTGCATCCGGGCAGATCGTTGCAACGCGGCATACGCGGTGTGGCACGTAATTGATGATTATCGCCAACGTCTGTCCGGCAGCGACAGCGAATACTTTCGTGAACGATCGAGCGATCTTTCAGACATCGCAGATCGCGTGGTTCGTCATCTGCGACGCGGCAAAGTGCTTTCTCGCATAAACGAGTCCTCCATCGTGTTTTCAGAGACGCTCTCGGCAGCGGACATCGTACTGTTTTCGCGTCGTGGCATCCTCGGTTATGCGACGGATTACGGCGGAGCAACCTCGCACGTGTCGATTATGGCGAGGGCTCTCGGTCTTCCCGCAGTCGTTTCCACGCACCGCATTACAAACGTCGTAAAGGATGGTGACCCGGTCATCCTTGACGGATTGAAGGGTCGTGTCATCATCAACCCGTCCGCAGCGACGCTGCAGAAGTATCGGGACCGCCGTGAGCGCTACCGGCGGTTGTTGGACGAGCAGAAGCAGCTTACCCACTTACCGGCCGAGACTCTCGACGGCCATCGCATCACGTTGTTTGCCAATCTGGAGTTTAAGGCCGAAGTCTCGCTCGTCTCCGAGTTTGGTGCCGAGGGGATCGGGCTGTTCCGAACCGAGTTGCTCTTTTTGATGGAAGGACGAATCTCGGTTTCCGAAGAAGAACAGTACGACGAGTATCGCAGCATTGTTGAGTCGATGGGCGACCGCGTTACGACGTTTCGAGTCCTCGACCTAGGCGGCGACAAGATGCTGCCGGTGGCTCACCGCGAACACAATCCGTTTCTTGGCTGGCGCGGCGTGCGCATCCTGCTCGACAAACCGGACCTGCTCAACCCCCAGCTGCGCTCGCTGCTGCGCGCCAGCGCGCACGGACCTATACGCATACTGGTACCGATGATAACCGACGTGCGGGAGTTCCGGCGTTTTCGTGATCGGCTGAACGCCGTCAAGGCGGACCTCACCAAAGAAGGCATTGCGTTCGATCCCAATGTGCCCGTGGGTGCTATGGTTGAGGTACCGGCGATCGCCCTTATGGCCGACACCGTTGCCAAGGAAGTGGACTTCTTCTCGATCGGCACTAATGACCTGACGCAATACCTGCTGGCGGTGGACCGGGGAAATGATCTCGTGTCGAGTATATACCAGGAGTTACACCCCGCCGTACTCCGCATGATCAAGAGTACCGTCGACGCCGGTAATCGACACGGCATCCCCGTAAGTTTGTGCGGCGAAATGGGGTCCAACTCGTCCTACGTTCCCATCCTGGTCGGTCTGGGTCTGCGGGAGATATCGGCCTCACCCGTCTACGTGCCCGAAGTAAAGCGGCTCATTCGGGCTATTTCGATGACCGACGCACGCCAGCTCGCCGAAGAGGCGCTGCAGGCCACCGAAGCTGCGGCCGTCGTCGAGATTCTGGAACGGTGGCTGCGAGACCATCCGTTCGATCTCACTCACTTCCTCGGTGATCACCTGGAGCCGCTTGCTAACAACGGTGGCGTGCCTCCACGTCGATAGCAGAGGTCCTCGGCAGCATCCGCCAGTGCCTCCGTCAAACCGGTCCGGCCCCCTGATTCGACCGCAGGGCGGGGGAGCGTCTCTAGAGAAGGCAATTTCTGTTACCTTGGGAACGGTGCCGCCGGGCGTACGTAGCGAATTCGACCGACCCGGTATTCGACGGACCTTCCTGATTAGACGCGACCGACCTTGCGCGCGACTTTCGTTGCTATCGCAATCCTCGTGACGGCCTGCGTGCCCGACGCTTTTGCACAGTTCGGGTTCTATCACTTTGGCCGCAACAAGGTGCAGTACGAAGACTTCGACTGGCACGTACTGCAGACCGAGCATTTCGACATCTACTACTATCCCGAAATGCAGGAATTGGCCGAGTACGGCGCGCGCTTTGCCGAGGACGCGTATCGGGAAATGCAAAACAAGTTCAACTTCTCACTTGTCGGTCGCGTCCCACTGATATTCTACTCGTCAAACCTGCACTTCAAGCAGACAAACGTAACTCCAGGGTTTATCCCTGACGGTGTCGGAGGCTTCTTCGAGTTCCTCAAAGGCCGTGTCGTCATTCCTGCGAACGGCAACCTGCACCGCTTTCATCGCGTGATCAGGCATGAGCTTGTCCACGTGTTCACGTTCAACAAGCTGATGCGCGTCATGCGCGACCATCGCAAGGTGGCTGATCGGTTTCTTCCGCTGTGGTTCACCGAAGGTCTTGCAGAATATTGGTCCGGCACGCCCGATCACAACCATGAGATGATTATTCGGGACGCTCTCTTCTCCAACTATCTGGTACCGCTCGAAACGATGTATCGCATAAGCGGATCGTTCCAGATGTACAAACAGGGTGAGGCCATCTGCAGGTACATCGCCGAGACTTATGGAGAGGAGCGCCTGCTCGACCTGATCGACAATTTCTGGAAGGATCGGGATTTCCGGGAGGTCATGGAGATTGTCCTGAGGGACTCCTTCGAGAATATCGCCGACGGCTGGCAAGTGTGGCTCAAGGATCAGTACTACCCCCATCTCGAGAGCGTCCAGATCCCGTCAGTAATTGCCGACGGCGTCTCAACCGAGGGATTTAGTGCAAAGCCTGCCTTCTATCGTTTCAAGAATGGAAAGCGGCGCATCTACTATGTCGGTAACCGCACCGGCTACAGCAACGTGTTCCAGGTCGAAGTCGATGAAGAGTATCGCCCACTGTCGCGCCCCCAAGTCCTGATCTCCGGTGAGCGCAACAGCCGGTTCGAGGCCTTCCATCTGTTTGAGAGCAGGATGAGCGTATCACAGGACGGTCGTCTGGCCTTTGTTACGAAGAGTGGAAGCCGGGATGTGATACACGTCTATGATCTCGAAGCAGATGCCCTTATGCAGACGTTCGAATTCCGGGATCTGGTTGCCGTGTATTCGCCGAGCTGGAGTCCGGACGGATCCGCACTGGTATTTTCATCCATTGACGAAACCGGGTTCAGCGACCTGTATACGTTTTCACTCGCGGACGGCAAGTTGGTCCGACTCACCGATGACATATACGACGATCGCGATCCGTCCTGGAGCCCGGACGGCGGTGTGATCGCGTTCTCGTCCGACCGATCGACCACGGGCTCGCGAGGTTTCTACAACCTGTTTGCGCTTCAACTCGAGAGCCGGCACATCACGTACCTCACACACGGGGATCGAATAGATCTGTCGCCGCGGTGGAGCCCCGACGGCAACAGTGTAGTCTTCACGAGCACGGTTCCCGACAGTGACGGCCGTTTTTCGGCCCAGAACATCTGGACGGCCAACGTATCCGGCGCGCTGCAGATCGAACCCGCGATAGCATCAGCCGACGTATCCACGCCCGTTCTGGCGGCGGAGCCGCCGGCCGTGTCAGTTCACCAGATCACCAATCTGACGGCAGCAGCGTTTGACCCCGTCTGGACGGCGGACGACGAACTCGTCTTTGCCAGTTTCGAGTCGTTCAGTTTTTCGATCCGACATCTTTCCCGGTTCGATTCGCTGCGCGCAAGCCCACGAGCGGTACAGGAACCTTCGCCCGAGCCACTGGCTGAGAACTGGACGCTCGACCGCATTGAATCCCACGGTGGCCTGGTGAAGAAACCGTACAAGCGACGTTACCGCTTGGACTTCGCCCAGGGGCAGGTCAGCCAGAGCGCGGTGCTGGGAACGATGGGTGGTGCGGTGCTCTCCTTCTCCGACATGCTCGGAGACGACAAGTTCTTCGTAACTATCTACAATACGGCAGATACGCAACGTGACTTCATCAAACGGTTGAGCTTTGCGGTCAGCCGGGTCCAGCTCCATCAGCGCACCAACCTTGCCTACGGATTATATCGGTTTTCGGGCCGCCGCTACGACATAACGGACCCGGATGCGCCTGCGGAGTTTCCAACGTTTTTCGAGACCATTTACGGCGGCTTCGGTGCCATCAGCTACCCCATATCGAAGTTTCGTCGCGTCGAGTTTGCTACGTCGCTCAACTGGAGCCAGAAGGAGATCGCCGTACGGCAGATCGACAGGTCCGCGCTGCTGCTGTCCAATTCGATCACGTTGACCCACGACAATGCCCTCTACTATTACAACGGACCTATCGACGGATGGCGGGCGAGTCTCTCGACGGCGTACACGACCGATGTTTATCAGTCCAACGTCAGTTACTTCACGTTTGACGTTGACGTTCGAAACTATATCCGTATCACACGCGACATTACGTTCGCCTCGCGTCTGAACGGCCGGTGGAATCAAGGGCGGGAGGCACGCCTGTTCGTTCTTGGCGGGAGCTGGGATCTGCGCGGATATCGACTCTTCACCGTGCGTGGGCAGAAGATGTGGTTCACGTCGCACGAATTGCGTTTCCCGATCTTGACGGCTCCGTCACTGATCGTTCCCGTGCTTTCACCGTTCGGGATTGTGAATCTGCGTGGGGCCGTCTTTTTTGACGCGGCCCATGCCTGGAACGACGACTATAACCGGCGGCAACCGCAGATCCTGGCAGGGGAAACCCTCGGATCAACGGGTTTCGGACTTCGCCTAAACATCTTCGGTGGGTTTGTTCTTCGATATGACCTCGGATGGCGCTTTCGCGACGGTTTTAGGAACAACGACAAGTTCTTCCGCCAGTTCTTCTTCGGGTGGGACTTCTGATGCCGCGACCCCTCGAACGTGGCCAAATCG
>JBFHWK010000027.1:0-20821 GCA_041589075.1 Rhodothermales bacterium | reverse complement strand
TGTCGATACGTGTAACCGCCTCTGATCCTTCGCTGGCAACCGCTACCGATGACTTCCTCCTGACGGTTACGAACACCAACGACGCACCAACTGTTGCAAATCCGATCCCCGACCAGTCTGCGACCCAGGATGTAGCCTTCCTGTTCACGTTTGCCGCGGACACATTTGAGGATGTGGACGACGATCCACTTACGTACACTGCCGAGCGGCACAACGGAATGCCGCTTCCGGCATGGCTTAGCTTCGACGGATCCACCCGTACATTCTCCGGCACGCCGGGAAATGAGGACGTTGGAAATCTTCGAGTGCGTGTGATCGCTGAGGACCCATCCCTCGCATCCGCCAACGACCTCTTCGACATCGTCATAGCCGATGTCAACGATCCGCCCGCCTTCACGTCGCTGCCTGTCACGGGTGCGACGCAGGATGCGCCGTACACGTACAACATCACGGCCAGTGACCCCGACGACACCGTGTTGACGATTGCGTCGGTCGGTGCTCTACCAGGCTGGCTAACGCTCGCCGACAACGGCGACGGCACGGCAACGCTGTCCGGTACCCCCACAAACGACGACGTCGGGCCACACAATGTCGATCTTGAGGTCTCGGACGGCGCACTCACCGACTCGCAGAGTTTCACGATAACCGTCGCCAATGTGAATGATGCGCCGACGTTTACAAGTGCGCCGCAAACAAATGCGACACAAGACGTTGCGTACAACTATGCCATTACGACGGAAGACGTGGACGACGATGCCCGTTCCATCACGGCGGCGTCGGTACTCCCCGGTTGGCTCACCCTGACCGACAACGGCGACGGCACGGCTTCGCTCGCCGGCACCCCCACAAACGACGACGTCGGACCCCACAATATCAGCCTTCAGGTCAGTGATGGTCTGCTGGCAAACACTCAGGACTTTACCATCACCGTTGTCAATACGAACGACGCACCGGTGTTCACTAGTACGCCAGTCACAGGAGCGACACAAGACGTCCTATACACGTACAACGTTACCACGTCTGATCCGGACAACGACCTGGTCACAATCACTTCCGACACAGTCCTTCCAGCATGGCTCGAACTAACCGACAAGGGCGACGGCACGGCCACGCTTACCGGCACGCCTGGTAATGACGATGTCGGTCCTCACTCCATCACACTTCGCGTCAGCGACAGCTCGTTGTTCGCCACACAATCGTTCACCATCACGGTAGCCGACGTAAACGACCCTCCGGCCTTTACGAGTGCCCCAGTGACAGCCGCGACCGAGGACGTTGCCTATCTCTATAACATCACTGCCACGGATCCCGACTCGAATCCGATTTCATTCTCAGCCGCCACGCAACTGCCCTTCTGGCTCGAGCTAACGGACAAGGGCGACGGCACGGCAACGCTATCCGGAACACCGACCAACGACGAGGTCGGCACCCACGACGTAGATCTGCAGGTTAGCGACGGTTTTCTCAGTGATGCGCAGTCGTTCACCATCACGGTAGCGAACGTCAACGATCCGCCGGTCTTTACTAGTAGCCCCGTTACCGGTGCCACCGAGGACGCCGCATATCTCTATAACATAACCGCGTCCGACGACGACAACGATCCGCTGAGTTTCTCGGAAGGATCTCCGCTACCGGCCTGGCTCAACCTGCTTGACAACGGCGACGGCACTGCGACCCTGTCCGGTGTACCGACCAACGACGACGTCGGGCCGAATTCCGTTAGCCTCAATGTGAGCGACGGCCAGGTCTCGACACCACAGAACTTCACGATTACAGTCGTCAACACAAACGACGCGCCGTTCTTCACAAGTACGCCGGTTACGGCCGCTACCGAGGACCAACTCTACACCTACAACATAACCGCCGACGATGTCGACGCAGGAGACGTTCTCACGATCATCGCCTCGACCAAGCCCGCCTGGCTCACGCTCGTCGATAACGGGGACGGCGCGGCAACCTTATCCGGAACCCCGACCAATGCTCATGTGGGCGCACACCCGGTTACGATCGAGGTGCTGGACGGCATCACCAGCACACCGCAGTCCTTCACCGTGACCGTCGCAAACGTCAATGACGCGCCGTTTTTCACGACGGCGCCGCCACTAAGTGCCACAGAGGACAACCCCTACACGTACAACATGGCCGGCGATGACCCGGATGTTGCCGATGTACTTACCTTTACGGCGACGACAAAGCCGGCGTGGCTGAATCTGGTCAACAATGGAGACCGTACGGCCGTTCTCAGTGGGACTCCCGGCAATGATGACGTCGGAACGCATAACGTTGTTATCGAGCTTACCGACGGTGTCGAGACGGTCACGCAATCATTTTCGGTAACGGTTTCGAACGTCAATGATGCGCCGTTCTTCACGAGTGCGCCCGTGACGGCCGCCACCGAGGATGTCGCCTACAGCTACGCAATCACGGCTTCCGACGTCGACGCCGGCGCATCTCTTACGATTACCGCGCCGACGCTGCCGGCCTGGCTGACGCTCACCGACAACGGCGACGGCTCGGCGTCTCTCAACGGCACGCCCACAAACGCTGACGTTGGCACCCACAACGTCGTCCTCGAAGTGAGCGACGGCGTGCTGACCGATACTCAGTCGTTCACGATCACCGTCTCGAACGTCAACGACGCGCCGTCAATCGTCAGTCCACCTGTGACCGGTGCGACGCAGGACCAACTTTACACCTACAACGTGGTCGCATCCGATCCTGACGTCGGCGACGTCTTGACCCTCAGCGGTACAACCGTTCCCTCATGGCTCACGTTTACGGACAACGGTGATGGAACCGGCCAGCTAACGGGCACGCCGTCAAACAGTGACGTCGGTCTGCACAATGTCGAGCTCCGGGTAGAGGACCTCGCCGGTGATTTTGATACGCAGAACTTCACGATCGACGTTCGCAACACAAATGATCCCCCGATCGCCGTCAACGACGCATACACCGTGTCGGAAGGAGGGACGCTCGTTACGCTCGCGTCCGGGCCTCCACCTCTCGGCGTCCTTGCCAACGATACGGATCCAGACGGCGATGCTCTGACCGCGTTCCTGGTCACGCCCCCCAACAACGGAACGCTGACGCTGAACCTCGACGGCTCGTTTACTTATGTGCACGACGGCTCCGAAACAACCAGCGACTCCTTCGTCTACTTCAATACAGACGGAACGTTTGTGTCCGACAATGCGACGGCAACGATCACGATCACGCCAAGCAACGACCCGCCGATCTTCACGAGCGCGCCGGTAACCTCCGCGACGCAGGGTGCGCTCTACACCTACAACGTGACGACCAGTGATCCGGACGGGCCCGCAATCATAATCACGGCGCCAACGCTGCCGTCGTGGCTGACACTTACCGACATCGGCGACGGCACAGCAACATTGAGCGGCACGCCTGGGAATGAGCACGTCGGCCCTCATTCGGTCGTTCTTCGCGTCAGCGACGGAATTGCCTCGAACCAGCAGTCGTTTACTATTACGGTCAGTGACGTTAACGATCCACCAACGATCACGAGCGTGCCCGTCACAACAGCGACGCAGGACCAGCAGTACACCTACAACATCACGGCCAGCGATCCTGACGAGAATTCACTCGCGTTCTCAGCACCGACGCTACCGTCGTGGCTCGCGCTCACAGACAACGGGGACGGCACGGCGCGCCTCCGCGGAACACCAACCAACGCGCACGTCGGTGTGCATCCGGTGACCATCCGGGTCAGCGACGGCATCGATAGTGACGAGCAGTCGTTCAACATCACAGTGGCTAACGTCAACGACGCGCCCTTCTTTACCAGCAGTCCGGCGACCGGTGCCACGCAGGACGTAGTCTACACGTACAACGTCACGACGACCGATCCGGACGGTGATACCGTCGTCATCACGGCGCCGCAAAAACCGGTCTGGCTCGACTTTGTTGACAACGGCGATGGAACCGCCGCGCTGTCGGGGACGCCGTCCAATGCCGACGTGGGCGTGCACGCGGTGACCTTGTCTGTCGATGACGGAAGCCTCACCGATGAGCAATCGTTCTCCATCACCGTTGCAAACGTGAACGAAGCGCCTACCTTCACCAGCGCACCGGTGACCTCGGCAACGGAAGACGCCTCGTACACTTACGTCGTGACCGCGTCCGATCCGGATGGGGATGCTCTCGTTATCTCCGCAACGACACTGCCGAGCTGGCTGACACTGATGGATCAGGGCGACGGCACCGCCACGCTTTCAGGTACGCCGGCCAACGAGCACGTCGGCCCAAACGACGTCGTCCTCAACGTGTCCGACGGCTCACTCTCCGACGAACAGTCCTTCACGATCACCGTCGCGAACGTCAACGATGCCCCGACGTTCACGAGCACGCCGGTCACAACGGCCACACAGGACGCCGCCTACTCGTACGCCGTTACAACCGTCGATGTCGACAACGACACACGGACGATCACCGCGCCGACGCTGCCGTCGTGGCTCAACTTCACCGACAACGGTGACGGCACCGCATCGCTTTCCGGCACCCCGTCAAACGCTGACATCGGTGTTCACAACGTCGTTCTGGACGTTTCCGACGGCGCGGCGAGCACGCAGCAGAGCTTCGCAATCACTGTCGGCAACAAGAACGACCCCCCGACAATCACGAGTGTCCCCGTCACGGCGGCAACCGAGGACATTCTGTATACCTATACCCTCACGGCAACCGATCCGGACCCAGGCACAACCCTCTCATTCTCAGCGAGTACGCTGCCCGCGTGGCTCGCCCTCTTCGACAATGGTGACGGAACTGCCACTTTGACCGGAACGCCTCGCAACCGGCACGTGGGCTCGCATCCCGTCGTGATCGTAGTCACCGACGGCAGCCTGACGGACCAGCAGTCCTTTGCGATTACGGTCGTAAATGTAAACGATGCTCCGGTCTTTACGAGCACACCCGTTACCGAAGCCACACAAGACAGCCCGTACTCCTACGCCGTGCAAGTCACCGATGACGACAACGATCCCATCGAGATCACGGCACCGACTTTGCCTCCGTGGCTCACGTTCGTCGACAATGAAGATGGAACGGCCACGCTCAACGGCACACCGAGCAACGCTCACGTGGGCGTGCACTCGGTCGTCCTCGCCGCCAGTGACGGCACTGTGTCGACAGGACAGTCCTTCACGATTACTGTCGCGAACGTCAACGATGCTCCAGTCTTTACGAGCACACCGGTTACGGGTGCAACGGAAGACCAGCCCTACTCCTACTCGATCACAGCCGCCGATCCCGATCCTGGATCAGCGCTTACCATTACGGCGACCACACTTCCGGATTGGCTCACGCTGACCGATAACGGTGATGGGACCGCCACCCTGACTGGTACACCCACCAACGCGGACGTCGGCGTGCATAATGTGGTGCTCCAAGTCTCGGACGGTACGACGACCGGAACGCAAAGCTTTGCCGTAACGGTGGCGAACGTGAACGATGCGCCGCGATTTGTCAGCCCGCCGGTCACCGGTGCTCTGCAGGGTCAGCAGTATACGTATGACATCGTCGCGGAGGATGATGATGTTGGAGATTCTCTTACGATAGTCGGTGTGGTGCTGCCTCCCTGGCTGATGCTCACGGACAATGGCGGCGGTTCGGGCTCGCTGGTCGGCACCCCTACGAACGCCGACGTCGGCAATCACAATGTCCAGCTCCGCGTCTCCGACGTTGCGGGTCAGATCGATACACAAACCTTCGTGGTCACGGTCCGCAACACCAATGATGCGCCCAATGCCGTTGCCGACCTGTACGCAGTCGATGAAGGCGGCGTGCTGGAGGCGATCGGGCCCGTGCCGGGTGTTCTCGACAACGATGTGGACCCGGATGGTGACCAGCTTACGGCCACACTCGTCACAGGTGTAACTAACGGCACACTCGAGTTCAACCTGGACGGTACCTTCACCTATACGCACGACGGCAGCGAAACGACGCAGGACGAGTTCGAATACATCGCTAACGATGGCATCTTCGTGTCTAACGTTGCGAACGTTCGGATCCAGATCAATCCGGTCAACGATCCGCCGCTGATAACGAGCTCACCGTCGCGCTCGGCGTCGCAGGATGTGGAGTACTCCTACACGGTTGAGACCTCCGATCCTGACGGTCCTTCGATCACACTGGCCGCGACGACCCTACCCGATTGGCTTTCCTTCACCGACAACGGCGATGGAACCGGTACGCTCTCCGGCACGCCGACCAATGCGAACGTCGGCGTCCATCCCGTCGTCATCACGGCATCGGACGGCATCGATCAGACACAGCAGACTTTCTCCATCGATGTCGGCAACACCAATGACCCGCCGGTCTTCACATCGACGCCGGTCACCGGCGCTGTACAGGACCAGCCGTACGTCTACAACATCTCTGCTCTCGATCCGGACAGCGATCCGGTGTCATTCAGCGCCCTGACCCTTCCGGCCTGGCTGGAACTCGTCGATCAGGGTAACGGCACCGCCCTCCTGTCCGGTACGCCTGGCGCCGGCGACGTCGGCGCGCACAGCGTCGTCATCGAAGCATCGGACGGGGTCGAGAACACGACTCAGAGCTTCACCATCACGGTCGTCGATGTCAATGACGCACCGCGGTTCGTTAGCGACCCGGTCACCACGGCCACACAGGATCGTCAATACCTGTATTCCGTTGTGACGGAAGATCCGGACGGCGATCAGGTCAGCATTTCTTCCTCGCAGATACCCGCATGGCTGACCTTCGCCGACAACGGGGACGGAACCGCGGAGTTGCGCGGTACCCCGTCGGAGGCCGACTTGGGCGACCACGAGGTCGTGCTGACCGTGAGTGACGGAATCGAGCAGTCCGAACAGCGTTTCACGATAAGCGTCGGCAGCGGCAACAGCATACCGGTGGCGGTGGCCGACACGTTCCCGCTCGATGAGGGCGGTACGCTCACCGGCACGGCTGGACGTGTCCCACGGGGAATTCTCGACAACGATTCGGACGGGGATGGTGATCAACTGACGGCATTGCTCGTTGCAGATGTCGCGCACGGATCTCTTTCGCTACAGCCCGACGGATCTTTCACCTATACCCATGACGGGTCGGAAACGACGTCGGACACGTTTACTTATCGGGCGACTGACGGCCGCGACACGTCGGCTGTCACGACGGTGACCTTCAACATCATCCCCGTCAACGACCGTCCCGTAGCTGTCGACGATCAGTTTGATGTTTCGGAAGATGAGGTGGCGCGACTCAATCTTCTGACAAATGACAGTGATGCGGAGGGGGCGGTGCGCCTCGACCATGTTACCGCCGCGGGTCACGGCTCGGTCGTCATCGAAGGAGATTCTATCGCCGTCTACACGCCGGTCGATGAGTTCAACGGACCCGACGAGTTTAGGTACACGATCGTTGACGATGACGGTGCCGTGTCGGATACGGCTGTGGTCAGCATTAACGTGGCATCCGTCAACGACCCACCGGTCGCTCGCGACGATGCGGTCACCACCGGCGAGGGTGCCCCGATTGTTATAGCAGTCACAGCAAATGATTCGGACGTCGATGGTGATGAGCTTACCGTGACCGGCGTCACGGATCCGGCGAGCGGTGGTGCTGCGATTGGAAGTACACCGGGTACGGTGCTCTACACACCCGGAGCCGGATTTCTCGGCGAAGACAGATTCGACTACACGATCTCCGATGGCGACGGTGGTCAGGCAACCGCGTCCGTGATCGTAACCGTAACGTCACTTCGATTCTCAGTTGTGGAAACGGGAACACTTGGAGGCGACGCAAGCCGCGCTTTCTCCGTCAGTGACGACGGACAGGTCGCGGGCACTTCGTTGCTCCCAAACGGAAGTGTGAAAGCGTTTGTATGGTCGAACGACGTCATTCGCGACGTTGAGCCGGACGAGGGTCGCGGTAGCCAGGCTTACGCAATCAACAACTCCGGTGTCGTGGTCGGTGCTGTCGAGCGAGACGGACAGCTTGTCGCAACGCGGTGGGTGCTCGGCTCCGAGAAGAACGAGAGTACGCTGCTACCGTCGCTCAACGGCGGACTCAGCGTGGCCTTCGGAATAAACGACTTGGGTCAGACGGTCGGTACGGCACTGGGAAGCGACGGCCGTCTGCGGCCGATACTCTGGCAGGGTGGCTCGCTCGAGGAATTGTCGATCGGTGGCGTCACGGAAGGTCAGGCCGAGGCGATAAACGCGGCGGGTCAGATTGTGGGTTCCGCCGGCTCCGCCGCGAGTGGCGAGCGCGCCTTCCGAGGTGCAAGTTCGAACGCCGTCACTCTCAGTGACGCGCATAGTCGCGCGTATGCCGTTAATGACTTGGGAGTTGCTGTAGGCAGCAAGGAGTCCAGTGGCATGGTCGTAGCGACGCGCTGGGCCGCCAATGGTGACGAGGCCGGGCTTCCCGCCCCGGGAGCTACCTTTGCCGAGGCCTACGGCGTGAACGACTCGGGCTGGATCGTCGGGACACTGGGGACCGAGACTTCTGCGGGGAAAGAGAGCGTGACGCGGACCGTCTACGACAACGATCCTCTCTTTGTCACGAATGACGACGGTACGCGCGTGTTGTCGCTGGAGCCGCTTGCGGCGGCCGGCGCGTTAGGGAAGACGGCAGGGCTCGACTTGCGCGCTGCACTGTGGATCGGCGAGACGGTCCTGGATCTCAATGCCCTCGTGCCCGAAGAGTCGAACTGGACGCTCATTGAGGCGCGCGACGTCAACAACCGGGGGCAGATTGCCGGCTACGGACTGCTCGGCGGCCAGCCGCGAGCATTCGTGCTGACACTGACGGGTAACACCGCACCGACGGCTCGTGCCGACCAGGCGTTGACGTTCGCGGACGAAGCTGTCGCGATCGACGTGTTGATCAATGACGAGGACCTTGAAAGAGATTCGCTTTCCGTAATCGCCGTCACACGGGCTTCGAACGGAACCGTGGAAATCATCGGCGCCGGCACGGTCGTCTACCAGCCTAACACAGGCTTCGTTGGCGAGGACCGGTTCACTTACACCGTGGCTGACGGCTTGGGCGGCTCGAGCAACGCGGAGGTCACCGTGACGGTCGAGGAGGTGCCGGAGCAGTTCTCCCTCGATCAGAACTATCCCAATCCGTTCAATCCGACAACCACCATCGGTTACACCCTGCCGGTCGAGTCCCGAGTCACGCTTCGGGTGTTCGACGGGCTCGGCCGACTGGTCGCGACTCTGGTCGATGAAGACCAGGGCAAGGGCTCGCACAAAGTCCTCTTCGACGCGAGCGGCCTGTCTAACGGCGTGTACGTCTACCGGCTCGAGGCCGGTACCTTCTCCAGCGTGCGCAAGCTGGTGCTTGTGAAGTAAACCCGTTGGCGTGTAGGGGGCCGCGGCCCCGAATCGTCCAGAACAGGCTCCGGGGGCGGTCTTTACCGCCATCGTCCGTAGTACTTTCACCTACAGCCTTATTAGGCAGGCACGGCTGAATCAGCCATGCGGCGTGACTATCGTGGTCGGCGGTGAGGAGGCTCGACGCAAGCGCATGGTTCGGTGCCGTCGCGTTCGGGCCCGTGGCCGGGAACGGCACTGTTTTTTGGGATATCCGAGGTAATCGGTTGCATCGGCCCCTATCAGTCACCCCGCACGCGGCGCTGCCGTGCTGAGATGGGTCGGGCACCGGCGCACTAAGTGGATGGAAATCCTGCGGCTCGCAACGCCACAGACAGCCGCAGTAACCGTCCTGGAGGAGCGTCATATGAAAAAACTAGTACTGCTAACGTCCACGATCTTCCTGATCGCGGGCACTCAATTCGTCCTGAACCTCGCGCCCACCGCGGTTATTACCGTCGAGGCGTTAAGCCCGCAGGAGTTGCACGACTTGGGCTGGACGTCACACCCCTCGACCGGCCTGAGCGTCGTCGGTGTGGGTGAGCTGGTTTATTTGTCCGGCGCCGATGCGGACGGGGAAGATGTGACCGTGTACGACTGGTCCCTGACGGGGCCGGCCGGCTCGACTGCAACGCTGGATAGCGCCGGCACGGAATGGAACACGTTCCGGCCGGACATCCGCGGTGATTTTACGGTCAGTCTGACCGTGACCACCGCCTCCGGGATGTCCAGCGCGAGCGTCGGTATCACCGCGGGCACCTATGCGGGCGTTCAGGGTGGTTCGTGCGGCACCTGTCACTTCAACACGAAGAATGACTGGGAAGGAACGGGACATGCCACGAAGTTTTCGCGCGCCATCGACCTAGTCGACCATACGTTCTACGCTGAGCGATGCGTCGAATGTCACACGGTGGGTTACAACACCGAAGTAGAAGCCGTCAACGACGGCTTTGACGATGTCCAGGCGCAGCTTGGATGGACGTTCCCGGACACGTTGCGAGCTGGCAACTGGGATGACATCGTGCAGAACTTCGCTGCGCTCGCTGACAAGGCGAACATCCAGTGCGA
This sequence comes from Rhodothermales bacterium, assembly GCA_041589075.1. GTDB lineage: Bacteria > Bacteroidota > Rhodothermia > Rhodothermales > JABDKH01 > JBFHWK01. The sequence continues at coordinate 10,394 of JBFHWK010000027.1, read as the reverse complement.
GAACTGCCACGGTCCGGCCAGTCAGCACTCGCCGTTCGATCCGGACAACAAGCGGATCGGTCTGACGATCGACGAGGGCATGTGCGGACGCTGCCACGAGGAAGAGCCCTACCATAATAGAAACATTCAGTGGAAGGAGTCCGCTCATGCCAATGGCGGAACGTTCGCGCGTGGTACGTCCGAGACCTGTTCGCCCTGTCACAGCGGATGGGGTTACATCGACCGCTGGCAGACGAGAGACATCGACAGGCAGACGTACTGGAGCTCGGACTTACCTCCGCAGAACATCACGTGCGCGGTCTGCCACGACCCGCATAAGACGATGGAGGAGGGAGATCATCAGTTGCGAACCCTCGCTGACATCGAGCTCCAGAACGGTTACGTGATCACGACCGGCGGCAAGGGCAAGCTCTGCATGAGCTGCCATCGGGATCGCCGCGACGGAGGTGCCGAGGTGTATGTGCTGCCGCCGCGATCCACGTTCCGAGGACCGCACGGCAACGTGCAGGCAGACATGCTGTTCGGGCAGAACTACATCAGCTACGGACGCGTGCTGCCAAACTCCACACACAAGGATGTGACGCCGGATGCGTGTGTCACGTGCCACATGTCGGAGACCCCCGCAGACGGTGAGCTCGGCCACAACAAGCTCGGTGACCATAGCTGGGCGATGCACGCAGAGGAAATCGTGGGTCTAGACACGGTGGAGGTCTACAACGTCAGTGCCTGCCGGAACTGCCATATCCCGGACATGGATTCGTTCGATGATATCATGGCCCGAGCGGACCATGACGGAGACGGAAGCATCGAGCCGGCGCAGGAAGAGGTGGAAGGTCTGTTGCATGACGTTGCAATGTTGCTGCCACCGTTCGGCGAGCCGGAGGTCGACATCCGCGATCCTCTGTGGAATACGGAGGAGGGCTTGTTCTATCGCCGGGCTGCGTGGAACTACCTCTACGTGGAAGAGGACCAGAGCCACGGCATCCACAACTACCAGCTCGCGGTTGCGCTGCTGCAGCTGACAAAGAAGGTCCTTGAGTTTGGCGTGCTGGATGCCGGCGTGATCACCGGGGTCGATGACATACCGAACGACCAGGGCCGTCAGGTCGGCGTCGGCTGGACCCGCTTCGGCGGTGACGGACCGAGCGACACGCCGCTCCAGGACTACTACGTCTGGAGAGCTGTGGAAAGCGGCGCGAGTGGAAAGGCGAACTACGAGTCGTTTGAAGACGTGCCAGTCGTCACGGACGGTATCGAGCTGGATCTGAGCTCGCTTACGGTCGTGCTCGATGGCCATCTCTGGACGGCCGTAGGGCATCAGCCTGCGGCGGCGATGGACTTCTACAGTGCTGTGGTGCCGACGCTCGGTGATGCAACGGAGACCGACACCGTCTGGTCGACGTTCCGCGTCTCGGGGCACGTGGCCGGTGCACCGGATCTGACCGTCGTCAGTCAGCCAATGAACGGATACTCTGTTGACAACCTGGTGCCGATGGCACCGGCGATGTCGGCGGCTACCTCCGCGACACAGGTAGAGCTGACCTTCGTCCTCGACCTCGAGGAGTATAGGAACACCGACTTCAACTACTTCGCGATCTACCGAAGCACGGAGGCCGGTTTCGATCCTATGGGTCTCGAGCCGTACGCCACCACTACGGAAGACACGTTCCTGGACACCGACGTCGTCTACAATACGACGTACTATTACGTCGCGGCGGCGTTTGACTTCAACGGTAACCAGGGCGAGTTCTCCGACGAGGTGATGGCCGCTGTCGGCGTCGGTGTGGACGGAACGGGCGAGATTCCGGTCGCGTTCGCTCTGTACCAGAACTACCCGAACCCGTTCAATCCGTCGACGATGGTTACGTTCGACGTCCCAAGGACGAGTGATGTACGCGTCGCGGTGTATGACGTGCTGGGACGTCAGGTTCGGGTCCTCGTCAACGGATCCGTATCGGCCGGTAGGCACAGTGTCTTGTTCCAGGCAAACAATGCCTCGAGCGGACTCTACGTCGTGAGGTTCGATACTCCGGATGGTGTCCACGAAAGAACGATGCTGCTGGTGAAGTGAGCCGTGGGCCCCTTGAGGAACGGAAGCCCGGCCCCTGAGGGTCGGGCTTCCGTTTTTCTACCCCGTTTTGACCGCATCTTCGTGTAACCGGGCGTCGGTTCGTGCGTGGAAGCCTGCAGTATTGGAGTTTTCATGCTACGATTCTTAACCACCAGCCTGTTTGTTGCCGCGGTAACATGGGCGCCAATCGCGCTCGCACAGACCAGCGCATCCGTAAGCGGCTTTGTGCGCGACGCCAGATCAGGAGAGACGCTGCTGCTGGCGAATGTCCTGATTAAGGACACCTCCACCGGCACGGCCACGAACAACGCGGGCTACTATACGCTTACAAATCTAGACGCAGGGTCGTACACGCTCCGGTTCTCGTACATCGGATACGACGAGTCAGAAAAGACCGTCGAACTGTCGGCGGGCGAGCGTCTCCGATTGGACGTCGATCTCGTTCCGGAGGACTTTGTGGTGGGCGAGGTTGTCGTGACGGCGCGTGCCGAGGTGGACGAGGAGATTCGCAGCCTGGGGGTCGCGCAGCTCAAAACAGACCTCGTCCGCAGCATTCCCGCAATCCTCGAAGCCGATGTCTTTCGATCGCTCCAGCTACTGCCCGGCGTCAAAGCAGCCTCCGACTATTCAAGTGGGCTCTACGTCCGCGGCGGAAGTCCGGATCAAACCCTCATTCTTCTCGACCGCACCACCGTCTACAACCCGAGTCACTTCTTCGGCTTCTTCTCGACGTTCAACCCCGATGCGGTCAAGGACGTCCGCTTGTACAAGGGCGGATACCCCGCAGAGTATGGAGGGCGCCTCGGTGCGGTAGTCGACATCTACAACAAGGACGGAAATCGCAATGAAACGCGCGGCCGCCTCAGCGTCGGTCTGCTGGCATCGCGAGGGATCGTCGAGGGCCCGTACAAATACGGGTCGTGGATGTTTGCCGTCCGGCGGTCCACTTTAGAACCGCTGCTCAGTGTTCTTCGCGGCCAGGAGGTGGAAGGTATACCGGACAGCTTCTACTTCGTAGACACAAATGGTAAGATCAACGTGGATGTGTCGGACAACGACCGCGTGTCCGTGTCATTTTACGCAGGGCAGGATGCGCTGCTGCTGCCGTTCCTCGAAGACGCCAGCGTCGATCTCGAGTACGGCAACCGAACCGTCAGCCTGAACTGGACACACATATTCTCGGATCGGCTCTTCTCCAATTTCACGGCGACATCGTCACGCTATTTCAGCCGGCCCATCATCGAGATTGCCGGCACACCGATCAGCCGTTCCAACAACGTATACGACCAGTCCGTCAAGGGCGATTTCGAGTTCATCGCGGGCAGTAACCACGAGTTGTCGGGGGGATTCTGGAGCGGCCTCTTCACGTTCCGTCTTCGTGACGAGTTTGATGGAGAAGAGTCGTTGTTCAAGCGCATCCAGTCCCCATACAGCGCCCTCTACATACAGGATACATTTCGGCCCGACCCGCATTGGAAGATAACAGCGGGACTGCGGGCGAATTATTTTTCCGAGGGATCATATGTCCGTTTCGAGCCGCGGTTTTCGGTGGACCGCATACTCGGTTCGGACGCGCGCGTGCAAGTCGGCTATGGAAGATACTATCAGTTTCTGACGCTGATCACGAACGAGCTCTTTACGGGCTCGGACATCTGGCTCACAACCGACACCGGGGTGCCGCCTTCGTACGGAGACCAGTTCGTTGCCGGGCTGAAGTCGAGTCTTACCAAGGACGTCCGCCTCGACTTCGAGGTCTATTATCGGTCGATGCGGGATCTGTTCGAGCTGGATCCGCGGCTTGCCGATGCTTCCGGCCTCGAGTACGCCGACCTGTTTCGTTTCGGCAAGGGCTTTGCCTACGGCGCGGAAACGTATCTCGAAAAACCAACCGGACGCCTCAACGGTTTTGCCTCGTACACGCTCGGCGTGACGCGACGCCGGTTCCCGGACTTTCCAAACGCCGGTGAAGAGCGGTTTTATCCTCCGAAGTACGACAGGACGCATGACCTGAACGTCGTCGCGAACTACCGGCTGTCAAAGCGATGGACGCTTACTGGCGTCTTTGCAGCCGCAACGGGTCAGGCGTACACGCGTCCTCGCAGTCAGTATCGCATCCTCGACAATCCTCTCGGCTCCGAAGTGAAGAACGTACTTGTGAGCCCGTTCAACGCCGATCGGCTGCCGCCGTATCACCGACTCGACATCGGAGCGAGCCTCTTCGGACGATTCTTCGGCTTCGCGGACTACGAGCTGCAGCTCCAGGTGCTCAACGTGTACAATCGCCGCAACATCTGGTTTTACTTCTTCGAGTTTGAGGACGACAATACCGTCAAGCGTACCGAAGTCCCGATGCTCCCGGTGCCGATTCCCAATATCTCGTTCACGCTCAATTTTTGAATGCGGACGTTGCCATGAGAATGTATCGCCTTGCGGCTGTGCTCTTCGTTGCGGTTGCGACTGCAGCTTGCGACTCCGAACCGATATTCGAGGAGGACGAGATTGTGGTCGAAGCATACCTGGTGGCCGGCGAACCCTTTGGCGAGGTACGGCTTAGCCGGCTTGTCGGCATAAACGAGTTGTACGACTTCACAGCGAAGGCGGTTACGGATGCCGTAATCGAAATTCGCGACGTGTCGGATCCGGTGGAGCAGACTGAGCCGATCCCATACATAGGGGTGACCAATTTGCCCGGTGTTTACCAACCGCTCTCCACTGAACGGGTCCGGCCTCTAGCGACCTACGAGCTCGTCGTCGACATTCCGGCAGCCGGAAAGACGCTGCGGTCAAGAACGACCGTGCCCGGCGACTTCCGCGTCGTGTCCTTCGCGCCAGACACGGTGGTGTATCAGGGCAGAGAGCAGATCGAGGTTCAGGTCACGCGCAGCGTCTACCCCGGCAGGCAGTCCATCTTCGTGTTCTCCACACAGGGCCTCGACCCCAACATCCCAAACCTGACACCGTTCTATCGCGAAGTCATAGAGCCTGATAACGACGAGGATGAGGACGAGCTCGAAGAGTTCCTCATCAATGAGTCGCCTCCGCTGAACGAGGAAGCGTACGATGTTCTACCGGACGGCACCTTAAGTGTCACCGTGCCATGGCTCGCATTTGTCTTCTACGGACCGAACAGGCTCATGATGAATGCCATCGACGAAAACCTGTTCGATTTCGTGCGCTCCCATCAGGTCCAGCAGGGAGGATCGACGCTTGCCCCGGGCGAAATTCCCAATGTCATTAATCACGTCGATGGCGGTCTCGGCGTCTTTGGGAGCTATGCGCGGTCACAGATCGAAGTCGAGGTTCTCCGTCCCTGAGCCGCTACGCACGTCGCAGCAATTCGATCAGCTCGGCCAGCATCATTGCCGTTGCACCCCAGACTTTGTGTCCGCCGACATTGAAGTACGGGATGTTGACGATCGCACCATAACGTTCGCGCTCCTCGGTACGGCTGTTCTGAGGGTCCATCAGGCCCGCCAGCGACGCCCGGATGATTAGACTGACCTCATTATCTGCGGGTGCGAGGTCCAACTTTCGTCCGGCGAATCCCACAAAGGGGTGTACGACGTAGTTGGACGGCGGTACGTGAAGCGGCGTCAATTCCCCCAGGATCTCGACCGAATGCGATTCGAGGCTCACTTCTTCGGCAGCCTCTCTCAGCGCGGTGTCGAGCAATGTTTCTTGCGGCTCCCGTCGTCCCCCCGGGAACGAGATCTGCCCCGGATGGCTGTCGAGATCGTGCCGCCGCTCCGTCAGGATGATGCTCACGTCGGCCGAATTCTCGAGGAGTACGAGCACGGCGGCCTCGCGCGCGGACCCGTCATCGCGCTCGGCCAGTAGCTGGCTGCGGTGCGACGGTGCCATCCGAAGCTGGGCCTCCAGTCCCGGCAATGGTTCGGCCAGCATCCGGCGAAGATCGGTGACCAGGCTGTCTGACGGCGTTTCAGTCATGGCCCGACTTATGGGCCGTCGTCGGGCTTGTTCCCGCGTTGCGGCGCGTCAGTCGCGCTCGCGCTGAAACGAGTAGCGGTCGAACGTGCTCTCAACATCGATCAACGTCGTGAAGTGACGAAGCCTCCGTCTGGTTTGCACGGTACCTTTGATCGTTCGCGCCTCCGGGACGTCGATTCCGTCTACCCTGCGAAAACGTGATTCGACAATGAGAGAGGATCGTTGTCCGCGGGGCTTGAACACAGAACGGCTGCCGAGCAGATTTCCGGATTCTCGATCGAACCACAGCGTGATTCGGTCGATGTTCATGCGGTTTTCGGTGGGGACGAGGTCAACGCGATAGGCAGGCCGCCCGTCGAAACGTTCGAGCCGCGGCCGCCCCGTCGGTCTCGTGGCGGCAAGGACGCGAATGCGCCAGTCAGCGATAGAGGTCACCTCGCGACCCAACTGCCGGTTGAACTGCTGCCAGCGTTCGGTGAACTCTTCGACGCGACGCGGGGGCACACGCCGCCCGTTGATCTTCGCCTCCAGTACGTCGCGATCGTATTCACGATCCTCCGGGTACGCGGTGACGGTCGCGACTACCTCGGCAGTGTTAACACCGAACGGGTTGTCTACCTTGCGCCGCGTGCGCTCACGGAATTCGACCCTCGTGACGGTCTGCCACTCATCGAGCTGACTGCGAAGCCACTGTCGGTAGTACGCAGGGTCCGACGGATCGGACTGCGCGGCCGCCGGGATCGCCGGAACGGCCACGGCCACCGCCAACAGCATCACATATGTCAGATTGCGCATCATCTATCCGGTCGCACCATGGCGACGTCCCTTGCCTTACCATAGTATCGGGAAAACCGGGTTGTTGTTGTCACAAAAGTGTGGCGTTCCTGTTTGGATTTGTCGCGCGACCGCCCCGGGTGGATTCCTCCGCGTATATTAATCTTGAGGCTCGGTTCCGGCCGATGGGACGACTAGTCTCGCCGGAGAATCTGCCGATACGAGAGATGTTCCGAACCGTCTCATCAAAGTCACACGATGCCACGCTATAGCATTCTCGTTGTCGAGGACGATGCTGAACTGAGCCGCCTCGTGGCGACGCGCCTGCAGGATGAGGACTACGACGTGCGAACGGTCGAAACAGGCCCCGACGCGCTGCAGGCGGTTGAGCAGAAGCTGCCCGATGTCGTGCTGCTGGACATCATGATTCCAGGCGTGGACGGTCTGGAGGTGTGTCGGCGGCTGCGCGCGAAGCATCCGCTCCTCTATATCATCATGCTCACGGCTCGCGCACAGGAGCTTGATCGTGTCGTGGGGCTCGAGGTCGGTGCGGACGATTACGTTACAAAGCCGTTCAGTCTTGAAGAGCTTGTCGCGCGGGTTCGATCCGCACTTCGGCGAATTCGTCTGATAGGCGAACAGCCAACCGATTCGTCCGAAGAAGATCTCAGCGCAATCGAATACAACACGCTGCGTGTCGACCCGATGCGGCGCGAGGTCCACATCGATGGTGACGCTGTCCACCTCACTGTTCGCGAGTTTGACCTGCTGCACTTCCTTGCACGACACCCCGGCAGACCCTTCACGCGATTGCAACTGCTCGAGCGTGTATGGGACATTCAGTACGAAGGCTACGACCGTACCGTTGACTCACACATCCAGCGCCTTCGAGCGAAGATCGAGCCGGACCCCGGCAATCCGAAGTTCATCTGTACCGTCTGGGGCGTCGGGTACAAGTTCGAAGAACAGGAATGATTGCGAGTCCGGGACCCGCACCCGAGACGCCCGGCATGGGGCGCACCACGCCACGTCGTTCGCTGTTCTGGAAGGTCGCCGCAATTCTCGTCGGGATGCAAATCGTGATCGGCCTCCTGGCCGTTGCGTTGAGCGCGTACTTTGCGTACGATGCCGCACTGGTGCTCGTGGAAAATAGCGTGCGACTCCGTCTGGACGGCCTGGCGGAAGAGGTGGAGCTGCGGGTTCCCGATCTCTCGGAGGGTCTCACGTCCGTTCCGGACCCGTTAGTCAACGACCTCTCGACACGGTTTCCAGACCCTGTCACCATCATCGACGAGCGCGGCCGGACGGTACTCGTGGTTCGTCCTAATCCGACGGTGTTTCCCGAAATCGACGTAGCTGAAGTGCGGTCGACACTGCCCGCGGATGTGCCTGCATTGCTCGAGACGGGCGACGTGATCGTCAATGTAGATGGACCGTCGTTCGGACTGGCGCCGCTGTATGATGCGGCGGGGTTTCTTGCGGGCGGCGTACTCGTTAGTCCGCTCGAGAATTCAATCGGTCGTGAACTTGCCGGCACACGAGCGGCACTCTACCGCGCCGTGTTTGTCGTCAGCCTCGTCGCCGGTCTGGCAGCTCTGGTGATCGGCGCACTCCTCACGTGGCGTATCATTCGTCCGCTACGCTCGATGACCGGACAGGTGGAGAGGATCGGGCAGGGCGACTATGGAGTTCGGCTTCCCCACGAAAGAAGCGATGAGTTCGGCCGCCTTTCGGACGCCATCAACGCTATGGCCGCGCAGGTCGAACATAGCTTCGAGACGCTGCGTGCAACTGACCGGCTGCGGCGAGACCTCGTGGCAAACATCGGTCACGACCTGCGCACACCGCTGACCGCTATGCGTGGCTACGTGGACGAGGCTCGCCGCGCACTCAGCGAGCGCGACGCGGAAACGGCCATCGAAATGCTCGTGACGGCCAGCGAGCAGACGAAGTACATCACAGCCCTGGTGGAAGATCTCTTCGAGCTGTCTCTGCTCGATAGTCCGCGACCTCCGCTCAGGCTGGAGCCAGTGCCGCTCGGAGAACTGGCGCGCGAGGCTGCCACGTCGCATCAAAGGCTGATCAACTCCGCAGGATGTTCTTTCGACGTCACGATTGAGGAGGGTCTTCCGGTCGTTCAGGCGGATGGCGTACGGCTTCTACGGGTCCTCAACAATCTGTTGGACAATGCGAGAAAGCATACACCGAAGGGCTCGCGGGTCTCCCTGCGAGCTGCGCGCGAAGCTTCTGAAGTTGCCATCAGCATTTCGGACAGTGGGCCCGGCGTCGATCCAAAAACGCTGGCGAACCTTTTTGACCGTTACTATCGCGGCGAGGGGCCGCGCACTCGGGAAGGAACCGGGACCGGTCTCGGGCTGGCGATAAGCAAGGCGATCGCTGAGGCCCATGGCGGGCGGCTGCAGGCACACAGCATGATAGGAGAGGGCTCGACGTTCACACTGTTCGTGCCGATCCTCCAGACCTGATCGCCCATAACAAAAAAGGCCCGGCCTCCTGCGGCCGGACCTTTTGAAGCGACAAGAGTCCGCCTTACTTGATCCTGATCGGCTTCGGCTTGGTCTCTTCCGCCTTGGGAATGCGGATGTCCAGCACACCGTCGTGATAGGTAGCCTCGATCTTGTCCGCGTTCACTGTCTTGGGCAGATCGAAGGAGCGATAGAAGTGGCCGAACCGCCGCTCGACGCGAACAAAGTTGGCCTTTTCTTCCTTCTCCTCAAACTTGCGTTCGCCGCTGATAGCTAGCGTGCCGTCCTGGTAGTTGATGGCGAGTTCGTCCTTCTTCATTCCCGGGACGTCGACATGGACCAGGTAGGCATCCTCGTTCTCGGCGAGGTCCACTCGCGGGGTCCACACGGCCTGCTCGGTGTCGCCGTTTCCGCGCGGGAAGAAGTTGTCGAACATCCGGTCGATCTCACGTTGCAGCGAGCGCAGCTCAGTGGGCGGCGAAAAACGAATCAAACTTGTCATGTTTGAAACCTCCTTTATGTACATACTTTGCTTGAAAGCCCGGTTTCGGCGCTCTGTCGGCCGAAACACTACTTATCTCAGTAACAACAGGCATGCCAAGGGCAAAGAAGTGACAGTTCGTCCGCGGGCCGTCCAAGGCCGGTGAAAATCTGACGGTAGGGGACCGAAAAATTGGCACGCCGGTCTGCCGATATCTCGTCGAACCGCCCCCCACCTGTCACAACGTGGCAGGTTCAGCAGGGCGCCGGCCGTACCGTTCCCGCGGCTTCGCCGAAACCGACCCGGCGGCCCTCCTTTTCCGCCCAGCCCCGCAGCGTAATCGTGTCGCCGTCCTCGATAAATTTTCGTGTTGCTCCTCCCGGAAGCGACAGGGGCCGGGTCCCGCGCCATGTGCGCTCGAGCAGGCTGCCGAAGCTTTCCTCGTCGGGACCACTGATCGTCCCCGAGGCCAACAGGTCTCCTGGCCTCAGGTTGCAGCCGTTTACGGCATGATGGGCAAGCTGCTGCAGCATACTCCAGTAAAGATACCTGAAGTTCGACCGCGTAACGACAAGAGAGGCACCGTTCGAAGTCTTCAACTCCACCTCCAGATTAATGTCGAACGCGTACGGCT
>JBFHWK010000026.1:0-20854 GCA_041589075.1 Rhodothermales bacterium | reverse complement strand
CTCTTCGCCCGCGCCTCCCACCAGTCTGTCGATGTTCGCGCGAAGGGTAACTCTCGAGATCGCGCGCAACTGAATGCCGTCTTTTGCTACGGCCGACACGGGCGGCGTTTCGATCACTTTCGGATTCACGGAAACCTGGACAGCCTCGTACACGTCGCGGCCCGCCAGATCAATTGCAGCGGCCTGTTCAAACGCCAGATCAATGTTGGCCTTGTCCGCAGAGATCAGTGCGTTGACCACCTTCTGCACGTTGCCACCGGCCAGGTAGTGCGCCTCGAGCTGTGGCGTTTCAAGTTGCAGACCGGCCTTGTGCCCCGTGATCATCGTCCGTACCACGAGAGCAGGCGGCACCTTACGCAGCCGCATCCCCACCAGGTCGCGAACGAGCTTAAGCCTGACACCCGAAAAGAAGGCCGTGATCCACAATCCGACCGGAATGAAGTACAGGAACAGGATCAGTCCCAGCAGAACCAGAAGGATGATGACCAATCCGGCTCCCGACAAAAGGGATTCCATCAGCAATGACGACTAGAGTGACTTGAAGTATGCGAGCGACTAATTGTCGGACTTGAGATAGTCACCGCTCTGGCCGCCCGTCTTTGCCAGGAGATGTATCCCGTAAATCTCAATGTCCTTCGAGACAGACTTACACATGTCGTAGACTGTCAGTGCAGCGACTGTCACGGCGGTGAGTGCTTCCATCTCGACACCGGTAGGGCCCACACTCTTGGCAAAGGCCCGGATTTCTACGGCCTGCTCCTCGTCGTTGAGCGAGAAATCGACGTCGATACCCTTTAGGGCCACGTCGTGGCAGAGCGGGATAAGTTTGCTCGTTTGTTTTGCACCGAGAATGCCTGCCACTTGTGCCGTCGATAAAACATCACCCTTACGCACATTACCGTCCCTGATCAGCTGAAGCGCCGTCTCTCCGACCCGGACCGAGCCACTCGCCACGGCCGTCCGCGGGCTGTCCGGCTTGTCCGAAACGTCTACCATGTGCACGCCACCTTTCGGATCGACATGCGAAAGGACGGATTCTTCTGCCATATCTCCTTTGAGATTCGTGAGAGGGAACAGGGGGTTAAACGAAGATAGCCGCATGCTGTTCGAGGAGCAAGAAACGGCCCCTCCTCAGCCGCCGATGAGGATCATTGGGCGATCTTCCGACATGGCAAGCATGTCCATACCCGCGTGACGGGGCGCTTTACGCTTGACCGCTGCGTCGATGCACTCTTCGATGTCCGAATCGGTGGCACCCCGGCGCATTAGGTCGCGAAGACTCACTTCGGAAGACCCGAAAAGACACACCTTGAGGTTGCCGTCGGCCGTGATGCGGAGACGATTGCAGCTATCACAAAAATGCTCGCTCATCGATGTAATGAAGCCCAGTGATCCACGGAAATCGGGCACCCCGAACGTCTTCGACGTGTCGTTCGGCCCGTCCGAGCGTCTCTCAAGTGGGCCATACACCAACTCTATCTGCTGACGCATTTCCGCGAAAGAAACGAAGGCGCTGTGGTCCCAGCCGTTCCCGGAAAACGGCATGTACTCGATGAACCGCATTTCAATCGGAAGCGACTTCGTCAGTTCGACGAAATCCAGAACTTCGTCGTCGTTCACGCTGCGGACCACGACACAGTTGACCTTTACGGGCGCAAGCGGTGTGGCCAACGTCTTATCGATCGCCGCGAGAACACGGTTCAAGCCCGGACGCCTCGTGATTTCTCGGAAACGATCCTCTCGCAACGTGTCCAGGCTGATGTTGATCGAGGAAAGGCCGGCTGAGATCAAAGCATCAAGCTTTCTATCAAGCAGGAGGCCGTTCGTTGTCATTGCGAGGTGCCGCAGTCCGGCGATCGAACCCAGGCGAGCCATCAACAGCTCGATATCTTTCCGCACGAGCGGCTCTCCACCGGTGACACGGATCTTCGTGATGCCGTTCCTCACAAAGATTTGCGCGAGCCTCTCTATCTCCTCAAACGACAAAATAGCGTCCTTGGGACTGAGTGGTACGCCCTCTTCCGGCATACAGTAACGACAGCGGAGGTTGCAGCGCTCCGTTACGGAAATCCGCAGATACGTATGTCCGCGGCCGTGTAAATCGGTGAGAATGCGCATTACAAGCCCATCGAGTACAGTCCTATAACGAATTGCAGCAGTGCAGGTTCAGCGTTTGAATATAGCGTAACAATGTGAGTCACATTCTCGTAGGACGTGCTTCACAAAAGCGTGATCCTCTCGAATATGGACCGATCTCGACTCCTCGTACTCGTGAGCCTGATACTGCTCTTCGCAGCGATCTTCACACTTGACGCGACAGTCTTTCCGATGTCGGGCCTGCGTCAGTATCTGCCGCTTGTCGCAGCCGGTTTGATTATCTACTTGTGTATGCAGGGCTGCGGCGGTCGCTGCTGCAGTAAGCGAGCCAATCAATGAATCAGCGCGCGCCCTGCGCGTCGTAGACGCGGCGTCCCCCAAGGTACGTTGCAGCGACTTTCGCCGTAAGCAACTCCGGGGCCGGCACCTGCATTATGTCCCGATCGAATACGACGAAGTCGGCATATTTGCCGGTCGAAATCGATCCCACTTCGTTCTCCATAAAGGCCGCGTAAGCGGCGTTGATAGTAAAGCCGCGGAGTGCGTCGTCACGGGACACGCGTTCGTCCGGTAACCAACCCCCGTCAGGCCAACCGCTGCTGTCCTGACGCGTAATCGCTGCATACATGCCGGCCAACGGATTGACGGTTTCCACGGGGAAATCAGATCCAAATGCAAGTCGGACCCCCGAACGGTGCAGCGAATTCCACGCGTATGCTCCCGCCAGCCGGGGTGGTCCCAGCCGGTCCTCCGCCCAGTACATGTCGCTCGTCGCATGTGTGGGCTGCATTGATGCGACGACGCCAAGCTCCGCAACACGATCCAAGTCTTCAGGATCGAGCACCTGCGCGTGCTCCAGTCTGGGACGCAGCTCGCGACGCACCGAGTCTCCCAGCGACTCGAACATATTCAGTGCAACGCGATTTGCCCGGTCTCCGATCGCATGCACGGCAGGTTGAAGATCGCAGCCGCTGACCGCCTGAACAAGATTCTCCAGTTCGGCCTCCGGGTGGATCAGCAGTCCGGAATTCCCGGGGTCGTCAGTGTAGGGTGCCAGCAGCGCCGCGCCTCTGCTTCCAAGCGCCCCATCGGCATAGATCTTCACGGCGCGGGTCCACACGAGATCTTTGTATCCCAGCATCGTGCCTTCCGAACAGAGGTATCTGAAGAGTGGCCCGGTGCCTTCGGCCAGCGCATAAATGCGGAGGCTCATGTTTCCCTCCGCCGCGATTTGCTTGTAAAGAATCAGCGTGTCCAGCTTCACGCCTGGTTCGTGGACACCGGTGAGCCCGACCCGCGCCGCCTCCTCGAAGGCAAGGCTGATTGCGGTCCGGAGCACGGCACGTGACGGCGGCGGCGCAAGATCGAGCACCATATCGGACGCAGTGTCGAGAAAGAGTCCGTTGAGATCCCCATTCTCGTCTCGTCCTATGCGGCCGCCGACTGGGCTCGGCATCATCAAAAGACTGTCGTACCCGATGGCATTCAGCGCGGCCGTGTTGAGCCATGACATGTGGCCGTCAACGCGTTCGATGAGGACCGGGCGCGACGGAAACACGGCGTCGAGGTCGTGCCGTGTCGGGAAGCGAATCTCAGGCCAGTCATTCTGGTCCCAGCCGCGTCCCTCAATCCAGGCGCCCTCGGGCAGCCGCAAATCCCGCTCGCGCAGACGAGCGAGGATATCCTCGATGGAGGTCGTGCCCACGAGGTCGACGTTGATCATGCTCAGGCCCTTTCTCACAAGGTGACCGTGAGCGTCGATGAGTCCCGGCACAATAGTGGCGCCCCGCATGTCTTCGACGCGAGCGCTCGAGTAGGCTTGGCTCACATCGGCCGAGCTGCCGACGGCGACGAAACGTCCATCCCGCACGGCGAACGCCTCCGCGATTGGGTACGCTTCGTCGACCGTGTAGACGCGGGCGTTGACGACGATGAAGTCAGCTTCTGGTCGACACGCCATGAGGCCTGTCAGGACCAGCGCCGCGGTCAGCAAGACGGTTCTCGTAATCAATACGTTTGGGGGTTCGGTGGCCTTTCGACTGATACTGTCACAGGGCCGTCGTTCACGAGGCTTACGTCCATCATCGCGCCGAACACGCCCGTGACCACTTCGCGGCCTATAAGCCGGCCAAGCGTTGACGCAAACTGCTCGTACAGCGGCCGCGCCGTTTCCGGTGGCCCGGCCGCAACGAACGAGGGACGATTTCCGCGTGTGACATCTCCGTAAAGTGTAAACTGCGACACGACGAGCGCCTGCCCACCGACATCGACGAGCGACCTGTTCATCTTTCCGTCCTCGTCCGGAAAGATTCGGAGTGCCGCGCACTTACGTGCGACCCATTCAAGTTCCTCGCTGCCGTCATCTCGATGTACGCCAAGAAGTATCAGCATGCCAGACTGAATACTTGCGTGGACGACTCCGTCGACGGTCACCGAGGCACTCTTTACGCGCTGCACGAGAGCGATCATGCCACGAGGCCACACTTCTTGATATGCTGTTTGAACCGCTCGAGCGCGCGCGCCCTGTGACTTACGCGATTCTTTGTTGCCGGTGTCATCTCTGCGAAGGTAAGATCTGACCCGGACGGAATGAAAATAGCGTCGTAGCCAAATCCGCCCGTCCCTTTCTCGACGTGAGCAATCGTCCCTTCGCACGTGCCTTCGAAGACGCGAGTGCGATCGCCCACGACCAGAGCGATGACTGTTCTGAATCGTGCGCTGCGGTCGGTGACGCCCGCGAGCTCCGCCAACAGCTTTTTGCGGTTTCGTGCAGCATCACAGTCAGCGCCGGCATACCGGGCGGAACGCACTCCGGGTTCTCCCGCGAGGGTGGCCACCTCGAGCCCGGTGTCGTCGCCGATAGCCGGCAAGCCGGTAAGGCGCGCAATGGTTTTGGCTTTCTTCAGCGCGTTGCCTTCAAGGGTCGATGCATCCTCGACGATGTCGGGGGCTTCGTCAAGATCAGCCGGAGTGAGGAGCGTGAAGCCGAGTTCCGAGAGGATGGCACGCATCTCTTCAACCTTTCCGGGATTACCCGTCGCCAGCACGAGGGTGTGACCAGCCCGGCTCTCAGTTCCGGTCATGTGGCCCCAGCCCGTCGGAGATTCGTCAGCAGCGGCGAGGCGTGCGTGCCGCAAGAGCGTCTAATCATCATTATTTCACTCTGGGCGGGAATTTTCACGGCTGTGCAGACGTAGGTCGGGATCGTTTGTTTGGAAAGAGGTGTGATACGGTCGTATTTTAATTGGTCGCACAAAAATACGAATACAGGAGAAGCCAGGGTGTCCGTAGGTATCAAAGTCAGAGACAACGAGAATATTGATCGCGCACTTCGTCGATTCAAGCGCGCCGTCAACCGCAGTCGTGTACTTCGTATCTACCGCGCCAACATGGCGTACACGAAGCCTTCCGAGGAGAGGAGATTGGCTCGGCAGAAGGCGGCGCGCAATGCGCACAAGAGGTCGCGGTCGTATTAGGACTTACCGGTCGGTCGGCTAGAGGAGGCGGCGGTCCCAAGTGACCGGCGCCTTTTTTGTTTCGGTTCGAGACGACTCCGGATACTCAAGATACCCCGAGAACTTCGTCTAGCAGCCGCTCCTGTTCCAGCTGGTGAACTTTCGCGCTCCCGCTGCTCGGACTCGCACTCGGCGCCCGGCCCACGTAAATGACGCTGCCACACTCCTTGCCCGTTACGTCCGCAAGCACGCGATCGATGCGCGGCGCCATGAAAGTCCACGCGCCCATGTTCTTCGGCTCTTCCTGCGCCCAGACAAACGAGGACGCGTTCGGAAATCGCGCCGCCTCCTTTGCGATCAGATCATCGGGAAACGGATAGAACTGCTCGACGCGGACGATCGCCGTTCGCGACGCAAGTGCATCCTCGCCCGACAGACGCTGCATCACATCGAAGTACACTTTACCGCTGCAAAACACCACACGATTCACAGCGTCTGCGTCGTCGTTACCGGCCGGGATCACGCGCATGAACTCGCCGTCAATAAAATCGTCCGGCCTCGAGAGAACTCCAGGATGACGAAGCAAACTTTTCGGTGACATCACGACCATAGGCCTGCGCTCTTCGATCATCACCTGCCGCCGCATCGCGTGAAACAGATTTGCCGGCGTCGTAAAACTGCACACGAACATGTTCCCTTCGGCGCACATCTGGAGAAAGCGCTCCAACCGTGCCGAGGAGTGTTCCGGGCCCTGGCCCTCGTACCCATGCGGAAGCAGCAAGACTAGACTGCTGCGCTGACCCCACTTCTTTTCGGAGGCTGAAAGAAATTGATCGAAGACGATCTGCGCACCGTTCGCGAAATCGCCAAACTGCGCCTCCCAGATTACGAGCGACTCCGGGTCCGCAACTGAGTATCCGTACTCGAACCCACAGGCGGCGTACTCCGACAGAAGGCTGTCATAGATCAGGAGGTGCGCCTGACCCTCCTCGATGTTGTTGAGTGGAACGTACTCCGTGCCATTTTCCTGATCGACAATCACGGCGTGGCGATGACTGAACGTGCCTCGTCGAGAATCCTGACCAGCGAGCCTGACCGTCCTGCCTTCCAGAATGAGCGACCCGTACGCCAATGTCTCGCCCAGTGACCAGTCGACGGTGCCGTCTTCGAAATACGCTTTCGTCCTTTTCTCGAACTGACGTATCAGCTTGCGATGGATGTTGAGCGACTCGGGATACGTCGTGAGTGAGGTGACGATCTTGTCCAGTTGCTCTTTTGCCACACGCGTGTCGGCATCGACGGAGAGCGAAGGTTCTTTCTTATCATCGAGGCGTACCTGCTTGGCCGCGTCACGCTCCGCGACTTCTTTCGTCGCCTCGAAAGCTTCCTGCAGCCGCGCGCGATAGTCATCCAGCATCTGCTCGGCCTCTTCGGGCGTCATCTCACCCCGCCGCATGAGGAGTTCCGTGTAGAGCTTACGGACGCTCCGTTTCGCCTCGATCTTTTCGTAGAGCAGCGGCTGCGTGTACGTGGGTTCGTCGCCCTCATTGTGACCGTGGACGCGGTAGCACAACATGTCGATCACGACATCTCTGTTGAACACCTGCCGATAGTCTATCGCAAGTCTGGCGACGCGCACGCACGCCTCCGGGTCATCTCCGTTGACATGTATGATCGGAGCCTGAATCATCCGTGCGATGTCCGTCGCATAGGTCGAGCTGCGGGCATCGGAGGGCTTCGTCGTGAAACCGATTTGATTGTTGATGACGATGTGGACCGTACCTCCCGTATGGTATCCCGGCAGTTGACTCAGGTTGAGCGTCTCGGCCACGACACCCTGGCCTGCGAATGCCGCGTCGCCGTGGATCAGCAGTGGAATGACGGCATCCTTGTAGTCGCCGCTCGGGACTTCCGAGGCATGCCGCAGTTGGTATTGCCGCGCACGGACCATACCCTCCACCACCGGGTTCACTGCCTCGAGGTGACTCGGATTGCTGGCCAGTGTCAATTTGAGCTTCGATCCCTGCGGAGACTCGTGCTCGCCAGTTGCCCCCAGGTGGTACTTGACGTCGCCGGATCCCTGGATGGTGTTCGGGTCGATGCTTCCCTCAAACTCAGAGAATATGACCTCATACGGTTTGTGCAGTACGTTTGCCAGCACATTCAGCCGCCCACGGTGTGCCATCCCGACAACGACCTCGTGCACCTCCTGATCGGCGGCATCCGAAAGAATCGTGTCAAGCATCGCGATCAGCATCTCGGCACCTTCGAGCGAGAACCGCTTGTGGCCGATGTACTTGGTGTGGAGGAACTGCTCGAAGGCCTCAGCCGAATTCAACTTTGAGAGGATCCGCCGCTTGGCTTCCGGGGACAGCGTCTCCTGCCCGCGTACCGGCTCAATTCGTTCTTCCAGCCAGCGCTTCTCGTCTGGATCCGAGATGTGCATATACTCGACGCCGATTTTGCGCGTGTAGGTATCACGCACAATCGAAAGAATCTCCCGAAGCGGGAGTATCTCCTTGCCGCCGAGACCACCGGTCACGAACTCGCGATCGAGATCCCACACGGTAAGACCGTATGTGGCCGGATCGAGCTCTTTGTGATACACCCATTCGTAGCCGAGCGGGTTGATGTCGGCCTGAAGATGTCCCCGCACGCGATGCGCGCGAATGAGTTGGAGCACACGCGCCTGCTTGCGGATCATCTCCATCTCGGACACCGCCTCTGCGGCCGCCGCGCCAAGCTGCGGCGTATTGTCCTTACTCAAGACAAACGGCTGGTACGGAATTCCCAGGTCGGCAAAGATCCCATTGTAGAATTTATGCCGGCCTAGAAGGAGGTCCGAGATGTACGCGAGGAACGCTCCGCTCTCAGCACCCTGAATGACCCGATGGTCGTAGGTCGATGTAATGGACATCACCGGAGATATTCCCGACTTGCTAACCACATCCGGGGCGAACGCATAATACTCCGGTGGATATCCGATCGAGCCGACGCCGACGATGACACCCTGCCCCGGCATCAAACGGGGAACGCTCAACGACGTGCCGATCATTCCGGGGTTCGTGATCGTCGCCGTTGTCCGTTCGAAGTCACTGACTTCCAACTCACCGTCGCGGGCGCGCCTGACGACGTCATTATACAGGCCGAGCAACTGGGAGAATGTCAGCGATCCTGCATCCTTGACGTTAGGCACGAGGAGCATGCGCCGCCCGCGGCGCTCAATGTCGATCGCAAGGCCCAGATTGATCGCATCCGGGATGACGTGCTCGGGCGTATCATCGGTACGCCGATACGTCGTGTTCATGCTTGAGTATTCCTTGAGTGCCTGGACGACCGCCCACGCGATGATGTGCGTGTACGAGACCTTCTCTCCTCCGACGCTTCGCTGGTGGTCGTTGATCAGTTGCCTGTTCTCTGCCATCATCTTGACGGGGACCGACCGAACAGAGGTGGCTGTCGGCACGTCGAGGCTGGCCTCCATATTCTCGACGATCTTGGCGGCCGGACCACGAATGGGCTTTACCTCCCCATGAACGTCGGGTACGTCCGGCTTTTCCGCCTCCGTCACGGCCCCGTCGCCGCCCCGGGGCGGCGCGGTCACGGCCGGCGCCGACTCTGCCAGGGCCTCACGCGACTTTCGAGCCTCGGTCGCAGCCGCGAAGGAATCGGTGGGTGTGAAGTCGGCAAAGAACTCGCGCCAGCTTTCGCTGACGCTGTTCGGGTCGTCGAGGTACTGTGCGTAGAGTTCTTCTACGTAGCCGGTATTGAAGCCTAGAAGTGAGTCGTCTGCCATCGTGGTCACCCGCGCCGCTCGAACACGGCACATGTGGATACAAGTTTGTTCGCCCCAGCAAGGGCTATCAGGAGAGCCATCCTTGCTGACGGTACCATTCTATGGTTGTACTGATCCCCTCTTCAAGAGAAACTCGGGGTTCATAGCCGAAATGCGCCGCCGCCTTTGCGCTGGAACAGGCCTTGCACGCCTCCACGATCTCCATCGCCTTGTCCCGATTGAGCGGAGGGTACTTTCCGACGAGACCGCCGAGCACTTCGAACGCTGCACCGACGGCACTCACCGCAAACCTCGGCACCGGTACGGTAATGGCTCCCCGGCCAACCGCCGAGACCGTCGCATCGCGGATCTCATGCCAGTTGCTGGGCCGCGCCGACCCGAGAAAATAAGTTTCGCCGACCGTGCTGGACGACTCGGCCGCATCTGCCATCCCTTTCACAAGATCGCTCACGTAAACGAGGCTCAACGGATCCGCATTGCCGCCCCCGACGATCGGGCACAGACCGTACGAGACGGCCTTGAAGAATGTGTAGATGTCTTGTTCGCGTGGCCCATAAACGGCCGGCGGCCGCACCAGCGTGATCGGCATGACGTCCGCGAAGCGCCGACCGTCCGCGTCCGCCCCCCAGATCGACGTCTCCATTGCGGCCTTGCTCTTACCGTAACGACTGACCGGATGGAGCGGAGTATTCTCGTCCGCGATCGGCTGGGAAGAGGAACCCACGACCGCGAGACTACTCGTAATCAGGACTCTCTCGAAATCCGCCCCACATGACCGAATCGCGCGTAGAAGCCGAAGCGGTCCCTCAACATTGGCCTTCAACAAGATATTGTCGTCCGTCGCTCTCGTCATCGCGGCCACATGGTATACGTAATCGACGCCGGTAACCGCAGACGTCAACGTACCCTCGTCGCTGAGATCACCTCGAACCACGACGACATCTTTTCCGGCAAGCCACTTCTCCTCGTTTCGAACAAGGCAGCGGACCTCCGAGTAGCCGCGACGCAGAAGCTCATCGACAAGATGGCTGCCGACAAACCCGGTGCCTCCAGTTACAAATGCGGTCTTGCCCATCTGTCAGGCGTGTCTTCGCCTCGTCAAGGCCTCAGGGTCAGGCGAGCCACGTTTTCGATATGCTCCGTTTGCGGAAAGAGATCGACCGGCTGCAAACGGTCTATCGTGTAGGTTTCGGAGATCATTCGCAGATCGCGCGCCTGTGTTTGCGGATTACAGCTCACATACACGAATCGAGGCACACGCATCGCCCCGATTCGCTTTACGACTCTCGGATGGAGTCCGGCGCGTGGCGGATCGACGATCAAGAGATCAGGGGCACCACGCTCCTCCATAAACTCCGCCTGCAGAATCTTGCCGATGTCGCCCGCGACGAACTCACAGTTCGTGACGCCGTTTTCTCTGGCATTAAGTATAGCGTCCGTCACTGCTTGCTCGACGACTTCTATCCCTACAACCCGAGTGACATCCTGCGACAGGTACATTCCAATCGTTCCCGCCCCACAATAGAGGTCGTAAACAACGTCGGCGGGCTGCGGTTCAGCGAGGGAGCGCACCGTTTCAAACAGGCGCTCTGCCTGTTCCGAATTGGTCTGGAAGAACGACTGAGGGCCAATGTGAAACGTGAGTTTACCGAGGCGTTCACGTATCCGGCCCGGCCCGAAGACGGTTCGGACTGAATCGCCCATGGAGGTCTGGGCCGGCGTATCGTTGACAGTCACCACAAACGTTGTGACAGCAAACTCCTCTTGTCTCAAAAGCTCGGCTGTTGCTTCGATCACGCCTTGATCCGCCCGCGACAATACGAGGTTGACCATCCGCTCTGATGTTCTGCGCCCCTCGCGGATGACCAGATGCCGAAGCAATCCCTTGTGCGTACGCGTATGCCAGGCCGTCCAACCCCTTCGAATCGCGAGGTCGCGTATCGCGTTGACGATCGACACACTTGCCGCCGATTGCAAATGGCATTCCTCTACGTCGATGACTTTGGCGAACTGGCCTGGAGCGTGCAAGCCGAGGGCGAAGTCTTTCTCAAAGGTTTTGTCGGACGCGATTTCGGTTGCGGTAAGCCAGCGTTGCGCACTGAAGGAAAACTCCATCTTGTTTCGATACAAATACGCGCTTGCGGAACCGATCACCGGTTCAACACTCGCGTCCTCGAAACCACCGGTGTGCCGGAACGCCTCCTGAACACTCTGACGTTTTGCATCGAGCTGGGCCCGATACTCGACATGTTGCCACTTGCAGCCGCCACAATCCCCGAAATACCTGCACCGCGGCAACGTCCTAAGTGGGCTGGGGCGCACGATGTGTACCACCTGCCCCTCCACGTAGCGCTTCTTCACGCGGCCGATTCGGACCACGGCTTCATCTCCCGGCACGGCACCCCGAACAAACAGCACGAGGCCGTCCAGCCTGGCGACCGACTTGCCCCGGTCCGCGAACTTCTCGATAGTGACCTGTAGTTCGGCGCCCTTCTTTACTCGTTTCGTTTTTGCCCCGGTAGTACTCACGTTCTCTGGTCTGAACCTTGACGCTCGGCAACCTTTGCCAGGAGCCGCAGCGTGCTATTTCGTCCGTCAGATTCCTCGATACACTCGACGACAGAAGCAAGGCGGCGTCCGACCCGGCGACCGAGGGCACGATACACCGACGCGGCCGCCGCGGGACTTCTGTTCGACATGGCATTAAGATCGGGCCTAAACAGGCCTAGTACGATGGTGTCGGCCGTTGACTGAACGGTCTCCTGCCTCCTGAGATCTTCGAACACGGACAAGAGCCCGAAGACGTCCGATTCGCCGAGCTCCGCGATCTGCACCGCCTGGTCGTTCTCATCCTGCCGTGTCAAACGAACGCGCCCACGGCTGATCAAGTACATCCCAAGACCCGGATCGCCTTCGAAGTAGACATATTCGTCGCGGCGAAAATGTCTTTCATGCATCACCTCGGCAATGACATGCAGATGGCGCGTGGGCATCTCCGCGAAAACCCGGGATGCGCGCAGCATTTCAACGCGCGCGCGAATCCGACCGTCTGCTTCCCGGCGAAACAGTCGGCGAAACATGCGCCTGATACCGCCTGCGTGCCGCTCGAAGTTAGTTTCTTCCATCAGTCAACGGATGAGAATCATACTGTTCAAAAAGTGTGGCCAATACCGAAATGCAGCCTGGGTCTTCGTAGCGGATCCGGGAAGAACTCTCCAGTCTGCGGGTCATGCACTTTGTATGCGAAATCGAGACGGGCAATAAAGTACTCCCAAGCCCAACGCACTCCAACCCCCGTACCGACACCCAGTTCGGTGACAAAATCGGACGCACGAAAACGACCGTTCGACTCCCGTGCGCTCTGGACCACAATGCCCGGATTCCTCGGACCGAACCACACATTCCCGGCATCGACGAATGGCGTGACGATCCAGTCCGCCGCAAATACGTTTCGAAACAGGACGCGCCGGAGTTCGACGCTAAACTCAAGTTTGATATCGCCTCCGAAAAGGTTGGCTTCGGCGGTTGCATCTTCGGTCGTGAGGCTGCTCGCCCCCGGTCCAAGCTCGCCGAGACCCCACCCACGAACACTGAAAGAACCCCCACTAAAGAAGCGCTTGTCAAAGGGTACCACCTCGGACCGGCCGATTGGGTGGGCGACTCCGACGACAGCCTTCCAGGCAACGCCAAGATTTCGATTCAACCGGCGGTACTGCCGGAAGTCGCCGATGAACCGCAGGTACTGACGATATATGAGCCGGGTTTGATTGGAGCCGCCGAAAAATGGTAGGCCGGGCAGACTCCCTTCCACGGTATCCGGGCTGAAGACGAGCCGGTCCATGAGCGCCGGAAGGTTGCCTCCTATCTCGAACAACGCTTCGAAGTAGTGTCCTCGCTCGCGCCGCAGCGGGTTAACGTTGGACGAGACGAGCGTGTATCGAAACGCGTTATTGATCTGCGGCTTAGTGTAGTCCTCCAGGATGCGCGCTTGTTGCACGGGATCGCTTATCGCACCCAGGATGCCCCTCAGAAAATTGTTCGTAAACCCTTCAAGCGTGTCCGGATTACTGACAGTGATGTCCAAGACGTCGAGCACTGAAGTGACGGTCGGGGCATGCTGGAACTCGAGCCGAACTCGTGCCGAGCCTCTACCGCGCAGAATGAGCCGCAGCTCGTCACGCCGCGCTGCTATCAGACTCAGCGAAATGCGGGACTTCAGATCGTAGAAGTCCGAAAGTTTGCCGAGGCCGCCAAAGGGCGCGATCAGGTATGGGAAATTGAGAGAGGCTTCAACTTCTCCCTGCGTCGATCGAAAGAGCTTGAAGTCGCTATCGGCCGCAACCGAAGTCGTACCTCGGAGCTGCAGTGCCTCGCCTTCGCCGAAGAGATTGTTGTTTCGATACGTGATTCCAAAGCCCATTCCGAGATCCGCGTCCGTCTTTCCGAGCAGACCGGTTCGCTGAAGCACAAACGTCTCGAGGCGGATTTGATGGCGCTGGCGCGTTCGCAGTTCGATCTGATGTGGCAACGTTGGCGCCTCCGGTCCGGTCGTGTCGGCAAACAGTGGCTGCACATCCGTAAAGGCAAAAACACCCGAACTCTCCAGTCTCCGCTTGGTGGCATTCAGTAGCGACTGGTTGTACCAGTCACCCGGCTGAAAGGCCATGGACCTGTGCAGCAAATTGTGGGATAACTTCCTTTCCGAAAACAGTGTCGAGGTTACGAAGAAGGGACGGTCCGACACGGACGGGCTGTCGACACGCACCGTATCCCGGCGCACACTGTCGCGCGTCTCCGGACCGGTCACGACATATTCGAGGTCGCCGAAGCGGTACCGACGTCCCGTGCGAATTCGAAACCTGACGTCGAACGAATCCGTGTGCACGGGAAAGACGATGGCTCGGATAGAGTCGCGGGTCACTGCCGCGTAGCCGCGATCAAGGAGGGCCGCGAGCAGCCGCCGTCGTTCCGCAAGAAGGCGGGATTCCGAGTATCTCTCGCGTTGCGCCCTGAAGCTCAGACTCGAAGTCATGCGGCCGCGCTGGTGACGGAGTATGGAGGCGTCGGCGAGTCGCCGCGCCACTTGCGGATCCAGTGCGTCGAGCCCTTCGAAATTCACACGCCGAATAAACGTGGGTGCACCGGGTTGAACATGAAACACGATCGAGACGTGCTTTGGGGAGTTGCCCTGGACGACGGACCCGACGACGCTCGCGTTCCGGTACCCTTCCTGCTGGTAGTACAGCCGCAACCGATCGGCATCGGCGGCGACCAGGCTCGAGTCAAGAAACGCCGGCGGCTCGCCCGCGGCCATCAAGGCCCTACCGAGACGTTTGCCCACCTTCTCACCGAGACGATACAGGCCTAGCCACCATCGGATGCCGGTCCACCCGAGCAGTTCACGATTGGCCACCGACCGAACACGAAGGCGCAAGTTTTCTTCTGAAAACACCAGATCGCCTTGGAACGTGATGTCCGTGACTATGGGCGTATCGGGTGGCTCATAGTTGACCTGAGCACCGGCCTTGCGCATGGTGCAGTTCGACGAAATCACGAGGAGAAGGAGGGCAGCGAACCAGCGCCTCGGGCTCGTGCGACATGAACGGGCGACTGCGGAAGGATCCAAGCGACGTGATGTGGGTGGGCGCCGATCGACCGGGGTTATTCCTCCTCGTAGTAGAAGTCGTCGTCGGCGGTGGGGAAGTCCGGCCACACTTCCTCGATGCTCTCGTAGGGCTCGCCGTCGTCCTCGATCGCACGAAGGTTTTCGATCACCCCAATCGGTGAACCGGTACGCTCGGCATAGTCGATCAACTCTTCCTTGGTCGCCGGCCACGGCGCATCTTCCAGGTAGGAGGCAAGTTCTAAGGTCCAGTACATGTTCCGTTGTTCGCTCGTTTGGCTTCGCCCGGGAATCCTCCGGGCCTTGCGATGCCGAACGGGGGACTATAGGCTCTCACCTTATAAAAAGCAAGATCCATCGGGGGCCCTGGGAAGGGCCCGTCAGTTGTCAGATTTATACAAAAAGAAAGGGTTCCCGCCGCTGGCAGGAACCCGCACAGTGCGAGGTGTTCAGGAACGTCAATCCAGCGAAACTTCACCCTTCTGGGACTGAGCCAGAAGCTTCTCGTACTCAACCGGCGTCATGCTGGGTGCGAAGAAATACACGGGGTTGTATGATTTTCCTTCGTCATCGCGGACTTCGTAATGCAGGTGAGGTGCTTTCGAGAGTCCAGTATTGCCACTCATTCCGATTACGTCGCCTCGGTTGACCCGGCGCCCCTTCCGAATACCGTCCGGTACGTCCGACAGATGCGCAAACGTGGTCACGTAGCCGGCGGCTGTGTGCTTGATTCGAACGTAGCGGCCCAGTCCACCTCCCCGTCCGACTTCTGATACGACACCGTCGCCGGGTGCCACAACGGTAGTACCCTCGGGCACAAGAATATCGACACCCCTGTGCGGACGGACGAACTTCAGGATAGGATGCCGCCGCATGCCGTAGCCTGATACGACCGGACCATCGGTTGGCATTATCGCCGGGATCTCACCGAGCTGGCGCTCGTGCTCTCCAGCCACACTGGTGAGCTGCCGGAAACTGGACGCTTGCACGCCGATCTGCCGTTCGAGCTGGTCGATGGTCTCGGCGGAGCGTTTCAAAAGTGACGCGGTCGCATCGCTGAACGCCGAGAACCCTTCGTACACATCCACACCACCGACTCCCGCCTGCCGAACGTCGTCGGAGATGGGCTCCATCTGCAGCAGCTCGCGATACAGTTTTTGATCCGCGGCCGCCAACTCTAGAAGGTCATCCTGCACGGCCTGCATCCGTAGCCCCAGGGACTCGAGATGTTGACGCAGAGCTTCGTTCTCACCCTGAAGTGCAACCTCCTGCGGAGTGTTGAACATCCGGTCGAGACCGAGCGTGAACAGGCTGGCGAGGAAAAGTGCGAGCAGACCAAACGCGGTATATTTGAACACACGCTCTTTCGCCGTCAGTTCGACCTCGACGAAAGCGCATGACTCCGGGTCGTAGTAATACCGCTTACCGTTTCGCATTTCTTTGGTCAACGAGCGCAATGGTCCCGTCCGGCGTTGTGATTCTTGCACTTCCCTCACAATGGCGCGATGAGCCGGACTGCCGGTGAATTGTTCTTGACTTTCGGGCACCTCCAGTGGATCTGCCAGCCTCCTCCACCTCATGGTCCTTCGCCTGCGGTGCCGAGTTGCGATTGCTGCTCAGCAATATATACGCCGACACAGGCGCAGTCAACAACTTCGATGTCCGTGTCACCGCCGGTGACGCAGCCGCGACGATCGGTATCAGCATGAAGGTCATCCTCCCGAAGTCGGTTCGAGAGCGGCGATTCGGGGTCAAACGCGCGATTGGCCGACCGGCTTTGACCACACCACTCACCCACTGCTATCGGACGGCACAAGGCTTTATTAAATGTAAATTGACGTTTTGGGCCCCCTCCTGCGGGAGACCGACAGCCTGTCCCTACTTCCGTCCAGAACCCTCCACGGCCTCCTCGTGCGCCGGTTCAGGCTGGTCGCGATGTGAAAGAAAAGACCTCATTTCGCGCGATTCCATGAGCTGGTCCGTGGTCGGTGTCCCGGCGGGGAGCCGCTTCGGTACCGCCGGTGCAGGAAGCGTAGGGGCGACCGTGTCGCTTGGAGGCGCGGTCTCCGGCGTGGGCTGCGGCGCAGGTACAACCGATTCCACCGCCGTCTGAACCGGCGGCGATCCCGGTCCCGGAGGCGGCTCTTTCCTAACAGCCGCACGAGCCCGGGCCAGCGCTTCTGACAACTCCCGCCGCGAACGCTCGCGGCGCGCCGTCGCTCCCTCGATCTGCTCCAAAGTGCCCACCGACATCCGTAGACGACCCGCTGCGCCATCCTCGAATACGATCTTCGCCGCCTGGACCGCACCGGTCACCTCCGACGATGACCTCAGCACTAGCGTGCCCGTAACTTTCAAGTCTCCCGAAACGCAACCGGCAACAATCGCTTCGCGAGCGGTAACCGAACCTTCGACACGCGCTCCCTGAAGGACATCGATCCTCCCGTCCACACGAACCGTTCCCTCAAGCGCACCCCTTACGGTCAAGTCGTGGCCGACCTCGAACGTGCCGCCGCGAATGACGGTCTCGCTGCTGAGAATTGTGAACTGATCCTGCACGGACCCACCCTGATCATTGGACTTCATTGGCTCCTGTGTTTCGCGGCGACGCCGGCGGCCACCGGGTCCCGATTATAAGAACGTGATCGCCATCAGTCGTAATTAAACGTGCATTAATCTCGAATTCCACCTCCAGGCATCAGCCCTGTCCCGGGGCCCTGATGATCAACTCGTCCGGCAGATCGTCCCGTTGCGGGCTAGGATTAACGAGCCCGCCCGTCAACGGCAGCTCAAAGGCAGTGACGAAAGGTGCTATGGTCGAAAAGAACATCTCTTGCTGAAACTCGACAAAATCCTCCTCAAATCGGCCCCTGTCGTCTCGATGACCTTCAATATCCACGTACAGGATCCTCGTCCACGCAGGATAACGACGTTGCGACTCCTGGATCAATGCAAAAACCTCTTGTGCTGCATCCTCGAACGACTGCTCCTCATCCACGACACAATAAATCGACACTGTGTTGTCGAAATTCATCCAGATCCCGGGCGCATCCGGCTTCCGGTATTCGGGTACAAACTCAGGCTCCATTTCTCTTCGTTCCGCTCGATTTACCACCGACGCTGTATCAAGTCGTTACTTCGTCCTGCTGCTCGTCCAATTCCTCCTCCTCCTCGAAATCCTCATCGTCGACACGCAGATCGTCCAGCGACAACGTGATCTGCCCCACTTCCGCGGACACGTGGCTGTGCGCAAGGCTCTCCTTCAAAACGCCCCCGGTGTGCGAGGCTTCTCGGGAAATCTGCTCCGGCGTGCCGGCAGAAATAATTTGCCCGCCTGCATCGCCGCCTTCCGGCCCCAGATCAATGATGTAGTCCGCAACCTTGACCACGTCGAGATTGTGCTCGATCACAACTACCGTATTCCCCTTATCCACCAGCGCCTGCAGGACATTCAGCAAGTTGCGGATATCCTCAAAATGCAGTCCCGTTGTCGGCTCGTCCAGTATGTACAGTGTGGAACCGGTGCCGGGCCTCGAAAGCTCGCGGGCAAGCTTGACGCGCTGAGCTTCACCGCCGCTTAAGGTTGTCGCCTGCTGTCCAAGACGGATGTAGCCAAGCCCAACGGCGTTCAGCGTCTTCAGCTTGCGCTCGATACGCGGCACGTTCTCAAAGAAGGAGAGCGCCTCCGCAACCGTCATCTCCAAAACATCCGCGATCGTGCGTGACTTATATCGAACCTCCAAGGTTTCCGCATTGTACCGCTGGCCTTTGCAGGTTTCGCACTCGACATAAACGTCTGGCAAGAAGTTCATCTCGAGCTTGATGATACCGGCTCCCTTACAGCTCTCACAGCGCCCACCTTTTACGTTAAAGGAAAAGCGCCCCGGCTTGTAGCCTCGAATCTGTGACTCGGGCATCTGGGCGAACAGGTCACGGATGTTCGTGAACAAACCGCTGTAGGTTGCCGGATTCGATCGCGGCGTTCGGCCGATCGGGCTCTGGTCTATTTCGATGACCTTGTCTATGAATCCGAGTCCTTCGATGGTCTCGTACGGAAGCGCTATCTCCTGCGAACCGTGGTAATGGTTTGACAGAATCGGATAGAGCGTCTGGTTGATCAGGGTCGATTTACCCGATCCCGACACGCCCGTTACGGCGACCAGGCGTCCGAGCGGAATTTCGAGCGTATCTCCCTTCAAGTTGTGACCGACCGCACCCTTAAGAACGAGCTGACGACCCGTCCCGGCGCGCCGGCGAGGCGGCACTTCGATAGACCGCTTGCCCCTCAGGTAAGCAGTCGTCAGACTGATGGCTCCGTTCGTCCGCAGTTTCAGCCTTTTCGGCGGGGCGGCACCCATGACGTATCCCCCGTTCTCGCCCGCACCGGGACCGAGGTCCACCACAAAATCCGCCACCTCAATCATCTCGCGATCGTGCTCGACAACGATGACCGAGTTGCCAAGGTCGCGCAACTCCCGCAGTGACTCGATGAGTTTTCGATTGTCGGTTGGGTGCAATCCGATACTCGGCTCATCCAGCACGTACAGAACCCCGACCAACTGCGTGCCAATCTGGGTCGCGAGCCGAATCCGTTGGCTCTCTCCACCGGAAAGGCTGCGCGCTGATCGGTCGAGGCTCAGGTATCCCACGCCGACGTTGAGCAAGAAATCCAACCTCTCCCTGATCTCCTTGATGATCGGTCGGGCGATTATCGCCTGTCGATCGGACAATTCGACCTTATCGAAGAAAGCCCGCAGGCTTGCGAGATCCATCTTAACGAGGTCGGCGACATTCTTTCCACCGACCCGAAACGATAGGCTCTCGCGCTTAAGCCGCCCGCCACCGCAATCGGAGCACGAAAGTGTCCGCATGAACGACTCCGCCCATCGCCGTGATGACTGGGACGATGTCTGCTCGTACGTGTGCCAGATGTGCCCGAGGACTCCGTTGAAACGATGTTTGTACGTTACCTCCCTATCCTTGTACCGGTACACGATATCGAACTGCTCGTCGCCCGCCCCTTCCAGCACAACGTTTCGCTGCTCCGACGAAAGACCGCCGACCGGCGTGTCAAAGTCGAATCCGTATCGGTCGGCCACTGCCCGCAGTTGACTGAAGGTCCACACGTCCCGCGGCTTTCCCAATGGCGCGATGCCACCCTCGTTGATGGTTAGCGACGCATCCGGCATCACAAGCTCTGCCGAAACCTCGCGACTGACACCGAGACCATTGCATGTCGGGCAAGCACCGTACGGTGAGTTGAAAGAAAACGAGTTCGGGGAAGGATCGTCGTACGAAATGCCATCTTCCGGGCTAAAGAGATGGCGGCTGAAAAGACGGTCTCCCTTTTTCTCCGGCCCACCGACCACGGACGCAATTAGCGTTCCCACTCCCATGCCCAGCGCTGTCTCGACTGACTGCGCAACTCGAGGCCGAATGTCCCCGTTGACGACTAGTCGGTCTACGACGACTTCGATGTCGTGCGTCTTGTACCGATCGAGTTTCATGCCACGCTCGATCTGGACAAGCTCGCCGTCCACGCGCACACGCTCGAAACCCTGACGTGCGATTTGCTCAAACAACTCGCGATAATGTCCCTTCCGGCCCCGAACGACGGGAGCCAGTATCATCACCCTGGCACCCTCCCCAAGCGACATGATCCCGTCGATGATCTCGTCGTCGGTCTGCTTTCGCATCTCGCGTCCGGAGATGAACGAATGTGCGGTGCCGGCACGCGCAAATAGCAGCCTCAGGAAATCATAGATCTCAGTGACCGTGCCGACCGTCGAACGCGGATTCCGACTGACCGTCTTCTGTTCAATCGCGATAACGGGGGAGAGTCCGTCGATGAAGTCGACGTCAGGACGTTCCATCATGCCCAGG
>JBFHWK010000025.1:0-22985 GCA_041589075.1 Rhodothermales bacterium | reverse complement strand
TACTGCGAGCGAACGCGCGCAGCAGGCCATCGACCGAATCAACGCGGCTGCGCACACGATGCTCAACCTGCTCGACGAGCTTCTCGAGTTGGCGCGCATTGGACGTTTCGTCAGTCCTCTGGAGGAAGTGCCGCTGGGCGAGCTTGTGCGCTCGGCCGTCGACCAGGTCGCGGGCCGCATCGTAAAGGCCGGTGTGAAGGTGGACATCCAGC
Source organism: Rhodothermales bacterium (assembly GCA_041589075.1). GTDB lineage: Bacteria > Bacteroidota > Rhodothermia > Rhodothermales > JABDKH01 > JBFHWK01. The sequence continues at coordinate 22,773 of JBFHWK010000025.1, read as the reverse complement.
CTGACTTGCCTGAAGTGTATTGTGACCGCGTCAGGTTGCTGCAAGTGCTGCAAAACCTGATCGAGAATGCCGTCAAGTTCATGGGCGATCAGGAGCGGCCCCGCATAGAGATCGGTGCGAGTCGCCGGGAGAGGGATGTCATTTGCTGGGTCCGAGACAACGGTTCGGGTATCGACAAGAGTAACCTCGACCGTGTGTTTGGGATCTTTGACCGACTTCACCGCGACATAGAAGGCACGGGCATCGGACTGGCGCTCGTGAAACGAATCATTGAGATCCACGGCGGCAAGATCTGGGCGGAGTCGCCCGGACTCGGCCGAGGGAGCACCCTCTTTTTTACGCTGCCGGGTAGGCAGGCCGGTCAGGGGGAATCGTCGGTGCCGGCGGCGTGAACTACTCCCCCCTGTGGTCCCGCCTCGGTGAGGGGCGACGCACTCGTATTGCAGTCGCGGCGAGGGGGTACGCTAACGGTTTACGTTCCCCCTCCTCCCAGAGGAGGGGGATAGGGGGAGGAGTCAACCCAAACAGCCTCAAGCCTCCTGCAATCTCGACAGCGCCTCGAGGTTGGTGCGCACGTGCTTCGCCGACTGCTTCAGCAGCGCCTTCTCGCTCTCGTCCAGGTCAACCTCGACAATGTCTTCGATTCCGTTTCGTCCGAGCCGGACGGGAACGCCGATGAAGAGTTCGTTGAGTCCGTATTGACCGGTCAGCCATGCTGCGGCCGGCAGCACGCGCCCTGAGTTCTTGATAATCGCCTCAGCCATCTCGGCAGCCGCCGCTCCGGGCGCATACCACGCCGACGTCCCCATCAGCTTGACGATCTCACCACCGCCGGTCTTCGTGCGCTCGACGATTTGCCGGAGCCTGTCGCTGGCGATGAGCTGCGTCAGCGGTATGCCACCAACCGTCGTGTAGCGTGGGAGTGGAACCATCGTGTCGCCGTGCCCGCCCATCAGCAGCGTCTGTATATCGCGCACGGAAACCCCCAGCTCCATCGCCAGGAAAGCGCGGAATCGTGCCGTGTCCAGCACACCGGCCATCCCCATCACCCGCTGACTCGGAAAGCCACTCGTGATGTACGACACGTAGGTCATTACGTCGAGCGGATTCGACACGACGATGATGATGGCATTCGGGCTGCTGGCGACGAACTTCTCCGTAACCGTGCTCACAATTTTTGAGTTGATCGACAATAAGTCATCTCGGCTCATACCCGGCTTGCGCGGGGAGCCAGCGGTGATGACGCAGATGTCGGTTCCCTTCGTATCGGCGTAGTCATTCGTCCCGACTACTCGCGTGTCAAAGAGGTGGATCGGCGCGGACTCCTGGATGTCAAGCGCCTTTCCCTGCGGCAGGCCGTCGACGATATCGATCAAGACGACTTCGGACGCAATGTCCTTCTTCGCGACGCAGTCCGCTACCGTCGCCCCGACATTGCCTGCTCCAATTACTGTTATTTTCATGCGACACCTCGAACGATTCTATCTAGCTTGATCTTCGTCAGATCTGCGCGGCTAGTACCGCGCACACCGCAGGGTTAAGCTCTAGTTTGTGGCCGACATTGGCAAAGCCGAATCATGCGATTGTTTAAGATTTCTTGGATGCGTTTCATGGCCCACTTCGCACGGGATCGTAGCAGAAACGCAGCTCTGTCCGTGATGCTGTTACTTTTGGCCGCCACTCTTGGTGCGGCCTGCTCCGACGTGCGCTCTGAGGCGCTGCCCGCCGTGGTGAAAGACGACCTGGCGACTAGCCCTCAGAACGTGATTCTGTTCATTGCCGACGGGCTTGGCGTTTCCTCGATCGCCACCACCGAGACCATACTTCTGCGACAGGGTCACCGTCTCGTTGTGGACAGCCTGCCCGTCACGGGTCTGGTGCGGACGACCGCCGAGTCCCTTCTGGTCCCCGAGTCGGCGAGCACGGCAACGTCACTGGCGACCGGTTTCAAAACCAAGCGGCGGTACGTCGGTGTGGACGCCGCAGGACGCTCTCGAAAGACAATCTTAGAAGCTGCACGCGATGACGGGTTCGTCATAGGTCTGATTACGAACACGCGTCTGACGGATGCGACGCCCGCGGCTTTTGCCGCACATGTCACGGACCGCGGAGATCACGGGCGCATCGCTTCCCACATGATCGCAGCGCGAGTAGACATATTGTCGGGCGGGAGCGGAGGCGTGTTCACCGATTCACTGCTCGCTGTCGCGAGACTGAAGGGATACACGGTCGCGCAGGACCCCAGTGAGATCGAGGGCCCGCTTCCGGTTCTGGCACTGCACCGGGAGCGCGCTCCCAACACGGAGGCCTATGGCCCACCGCTGACGGAGCTTACACGTTCGGCGATAGACGTGATGCATTCCGCCGGGCGGCCGTTTTTCCTAGTGATCGAGCAGGAGGAAACCGACTCGGGAGCGCATAATCACGACCTTCCGCGCGTGCTCGAAGGTGTGATCGAACTGGATGATGCACTCCGCGCCGCCCTCCGCTTTGCCCGCGCCCATGGAAACACACTCGTAATACTCACCGCGGATCATGACACAGCGGGCTACTCCGAGATCGAGTATGCGGACGGAGTGCAATGGCTGACGGGTGGGCACACCAACCAGTGGGTGCCGCTGTTTGCTTTCGGTCCTGGACAGGAGCGTTTTACCGGCGTTCATGAGAACACTGAAATCCCACGCATCCTGGCCGACCTACTCGGCCTGCATGACTTCCCGGAGCACCCCTGACTGTCACACCGCGGCCTGTTTTAACGGGCTCCAAATTCGGACGATAATCAGACTAGAGCACGGACGCCCCACCGGCAAGATCCGTGTTTGCTAACGCCCGAACCGACCGTGCCCACCTGCGGATCAATGAAAAATCGCGCATCTGCGCTCATACTCTGTCTCGTACTACCGTTGCTGCTGCTCTTCAACGGAGCCGTGACCGAGCATGCCGTGCCGAAACAGAGAACGCCGGGCTCGCTGGTCGCGCAGCATCAAGACGTGACGGGCGTCGAGGGCGTTATCCGTATTGGCCGGTTCATTTCGTCGGTGCCTCACGCGCGTATTCTCTTTCCGGCAGCCCTGATACTCTCGGTGTGGCTGCTTACGCTCGTCGTTGCTTACGGCCGGGCACGTTTTCTGGAGCGGCGCAAACGCAAGTCGGAAACGAAACTCTTTGACGAGCTCGTCAACCGGTCCCGCGTTGGATACCTTGCCGTCACGGCGTCAGGCAAGATAGCGGCAACGAATCCGGCGCTAGATGGAATGCTCGGCGCGTCAGACTGGACGGGGGTTGACATCTCCGTACTCGGCCTGAGAAAGTCAGATCTCGCCCCGGGTGAAGTAAGGGTGTGCCGACTTACGGCTGCAGGAGGTACAGCGCTGTCGGTCCTTGTCGCAGCGGTCCCCGGCGACGATGACACGGACACGCAGCTGATCGTAACCGCATTACCGACGACCGTACCTTCGGGCTCCGAACAAACAGCCGGAAGTACGACAACGGCAATCATCCGCAACCTCAATCACGAGTTGCGCACGCCGCTGGCCATCATCCTCGGAAGCGCAAGTCTTCTGGAAACTGATGTGTCGGAGGACAGCGTAGAATTAGTGGACGCCATCAAGGTCGGCGGCGAGCGTTTACTCAATATTCTTGAGACGCTGTCTCTCCTTTCGGAGCTGGAGAGTGAAGGGTCGCGCACGACCGCTGGCGCCGTGGAGATCAACGGCATCATCGGAAGGCTAGCTGCTGAGCGAAGCGCACTTGTTCGATCGAAGGGTCTTAGTCTGGTCGTCATTGATTCTCATGAACGGCTGCACGTCAAGGCCGAGCCGCGAGCGGTTCGATACGTACTCGGGCAGTTGGTCGACAACGCAATAGCACATACCTCGGTAGGCTCAATCACGGTTTCGGTCGAACAGGAAGAGCAATCAACGCGGGTGTGCGTGAAGGACACGGGTATCGGGATGCGCCCCGAACAACTGCGCAACGTATTGTGCGACTTTCGGGACCAGGAAGAGGCGAGACGCACGACCGGAGCCGTCGGGCTCAGTCTTGCACGCCTTCTTGCGGAGCAGATGAACGCTTCACTCGAGCTTTCGAGCAGTCCCGGACGAGGAACGACGGCCACAGCCACGTTCACGAGCGCTAGGGCAGCGCCGAGTCAGCAAAGAGGACAGGCCGCGTAGCCGAGACCGCACCGGCCTTTCTTTTCATCGGCCAATTGTGTTTTTTTGAGGTCCGGATCCCCCCACCTGTGCCGGTCTCGAAGTCCCTTAAGGCGCCCGCTTCATAGCAATGAGGATCGAGGACGCTACCTTCGTCGTCACCGATACCGAGACCACTGGCTCGGCCGCGGGATACGATCGCATGATTGAGATTGCGGCGGTCAAGATCCGCTCGGGCAAGGTAGTCGATCGTTTCTCGCAACTCGTAAATCCGGGTTGCGCCGTGCCACGCCGCATCACACGGCTGACCGGAATCAGTACGGCGATGGTTTTCGACAAGCCTGCCTCCGCTGCGATTCTGCCTCGCTTCCAGAAGTTTCTTGGTAATGACATTCTGGTAGCCCATAATCTGTCCTTCGATCGGCGCGTGATCAACAATGAACTGGTGCGGTCCGGGCTTGCGCAAATGCGCAACCGACAACTCTGCACACTGCGACTCGCGCGTCGCCTGCTGCCCGGCCTGAGGTCTCGCGGCCTCAGCAGTCTGATCGACTTCTTCGAGATCGTGATTCAAAACCGCCACCGTGCTCTCGATGACGCGGAGGCGACTGGAACGATTCTGCTGCGGCTTCTCGCGCGTCTGGACCTCGACCATCAAATCACGACGCTCGAAGAGCTCCTTCATTTTCAGAACCAGAACTACGGGCACACGATCCCGGCCCACCTGAAGAGGATCCGAAGTTCACTCGCCCGCAGGCTTCCCGCGCGGCCCGGTGTTTACTTCATGAGGGACGGCGACGGCAAGGTCATCTATATAGGTAAGGCCAAGAACCTCAGAAGCCGAGTCCGGTCCTACTTCAACGCCGTCCAGGGACAACCGCAGCGCGTGCGGCAAATGCTTGAGAAGGTTCGCGACGTGACCTGGGAGGAAACAGGGACCGAACTCGAAGCGCTGCTGGCCGAGTCGCGACTCATCAAGGAACTCACGCCGTACTTCAACCGCGCGTTGAAGCGCTACGCGAACCGACCTTTCATCAAGCTCGACACGGCTTCGAAGTACCCCGTCGTCCGGCACGTGAAGTTCATCGTGGACGACGGTGCCGAGTACTACGGGCCCGTTCCCGGCGCGAATTATGCCGAGTGGCTCGTCGATGTAATCAACCAGACCTTTCGCCTTCGCGAGTGCGACGACCCGACGCTCGCCATGGGCAGGCGCTGTATCTACGGCTCCATGGGGCGATGCTCGATGCCCTGCGAACATGACGTGACGTCCGACTATGCGGAAGAAGTCCAGCGCGTGCGCAACTTTCTTCAGGGTCGCGGCACAGAGATCGTCCTGGACAGCCTGGAAGAGGAGATGAGAGCCTGCGCGGATCGAATGGAGTATGAGGAGGCGGGTCACTACCGCGATTCGATCGAGCGCTTGAGACGTCTGCTCGAGCGGCAGGAAGCCATCGCGGCACCGGTGCTGGACCACAACGCTGTCCTTATCATGCGAGATGCGCGCGGCCATGCCGTCAAGCTTTTTCTGGTGCGCTTCGGTCGCCTGGTCCGTACGTTCGTGACGTCGACGCCGGCGTCCGCTCAGGATCTCAAATCCGTCCGCTTCCTGATCGAACACCACTTTCGCCCCGATCAAAACCGGCCCGAGCGGTACATGCGGAGCGAAATAGACGAGATTCGTATCCTCGCTGACTGGATGTACGCACACCGACACGATACCGAGACGGTCAACTGGTCGACGGAACTCCCCCTAGGCGACTTTGCACAGAAGATTGTCAAACGACTGGCGGGGCGTGTAGAGGCGATAAAACTTGATGACGATCAGCTTGAACTGAACTATCAAAACAGGCTGGCTAGCTAACCACCGAATGACGCAAAGATGAGCACGTACTTACTGACCCCACTGAACGTAGGAGAGATAATCGAGCGATTCTTCTCGGTGCTCGGCAGATCGATCACGCGGCTGCTCGGCCTGCTGCTGATTGTCGCTGTTCCGGCGGCACTAATACTGGGCGTCGCCATGGACACGTTCTTTTCGATGTTCACCGACCTCGACGTGTTAAACGATCCGTCGGCCATCGACGAAGAGACAGCGACCATTATCGTTCGCAGTGTCGCAGTACTGGTCATCGGAATACTGTTCTTTCTGGTTGCCGATGTCGTCGCGCTGCTGACGATGCAGATGGTCGTCTGTGGTGAGATTGTTGATCGTCACATCGGTCTTCGCGAGTCTCTCGAGCTGAGTTTCGACCGGCGCCTGGGCCGTGCGATAGGACAGAGGTTCCTCGGTGAGTTTGCATCTGTGCTTGCGATCCTGGGGCCCTACATGCTGCTGCCGATCGTCATCACCTCCGGTGGCGGTGGAGCCGCGATCGGGCTAGTACTGCTGCTGATCGCCGTGGCGCTGGGCCTGTTTCTTTACTTGCGAATGCGGTGGGCTTTCGGCACGACCTCAATCGCGTGGGAGGACGAAACGGTGCTCGGAGCCTTTACACGCAGCGGTCACCTGGTGCGTGATCACGGCTGGCGAACCTTTGGAATACTCGCCGTGTTTGCCATCGTCATTTCGGTGGCCTTGTCCGTGCTGGTGCTGCCGATCCAGTTCATGCTCATGAAGGACATCCTTATGCTTGGCATGGAGGAGTCCGTCCGAAACGTGGCCTTGCTCCAGAGTACACCAGACCCTTTGGAGACGCTGGCGAGTATCGGACTCGTGTACGGGATCGTGGCCGGCGTTGCCAATCTCCTGACCACGATGCTCAAGTCGGTCTACTTGCCGATTCTCTACTTCGATCTCAGGGCTCGAAAGAACGAGTTTGATCAGCCTGAGGAAGGCGCCGCCGCTTCACTCTAGTCCTGGTCCGGCGCCACTCGGCGTTCCTTCTGAAACGGCCGCTGACCGATTGTCTTTACGCTATCTTTTCTTGCCGAAGGGGGCCCTATTATCTAATTTCGAAAGCCGCCACGGGTCTCCCCACCTTTTGCTCATCACGACGCGCACGCCGAGTCTGCCATAGTAGCCGCTTCATGCTCGAACAATACGTTTTCTTTCTGCTTGCGGTGGTGGCGGTGACTGCGGGCCTCGGAATGCTCATTGCCCGCAATCCGGTTTCGAGCGCGCTCTGGCTGATACTCAACCTCTTCTGCATCGCCGGACTGTACCTGACGCTCAGCGCACAGTTCATCGCCGTGATTCAGGTGTTGGTGTACGCGGGCGCAATCATGGTGCTGTTTCTCTTCGTCATTATGCTGCTGAATCTGGCGGCTCTGCCAAGGGTGCGTGACTTTGATTGGAAGAGAGGCGCTGCATTCGTGCTCGCAATGGGAATACTTGCCGAGCTGGCCTACATCGTAGCGGCCGGCCTGGGCGCCGGTGTCGTAAGCGTCGATCTGCAAGCCGCAGCTGCAACGGGATCCGCACGGGAGATAGCCAAGGAGTTGTTTACACGCTACGCGATGCCGCTCGAGGTGATCGGACTGCTGCTGCTCGCGGCTACAATCGGCGCTGTAATGCTGGCAAAGAGACGATTTGTATAGACACAGGACGCGACTAGGTAGCGATGGAAATTCCCGTTGACTGGTACCTGGCTTTGAGCGCACTGCTGTTCGTAATCGGTGTGATGGGCGTGCTGCTGCGCCGAAACGCCATCGTGATCCTTATGTCGGTCGAGCTGATGCTCAATGCAGTGAATCTTTCACTCGTGGCAGTCAGCCAGGCGATCGGTGACCTCGCCGGCCAGATCCTCGTCTTCTTCGTGATGTCCGTTGCCGCCGCCGAGGCAGCCGTCGGCCTGGCCATCGTCATCGCGATCTTCCGCAAGAAACTCTCTGTCGACGTCGCGGACTTCAACCTGTTCAAGTACTGATCCGTGGCTGTTTACAATTTCACCAATCAAGGCAGAGGCTAAGGGCCGCACCGAATGGAAACGAGTCTACTGATTCAGCTCGTCTTGCTGCTCCCGCTCGCCGGTGCCGCGTTCAACGGTTTCGGTGGGCTGTTCCTGCCTCGGCTCCGAGAAACCGAAAGCATCTTCGGCATCGTTGGCACGCTGGTCGTCGCCGTTCCGTTCGTTCTGACCCTCGCCGTATTCCTCGGCCATTCCGGCAGCCCGGAAGTCTATAGCTACTACACGTGGATGGCCGCCGGTGAACTGGAGATCAACTTTGCGTACCGGGTCGACGCCCTGTCGCTGATCATGACGCTGATAGTCACCGGCGTCGGGGCGCTCATCCATCTGTACTCGATCGGGTACATGCACGGCGATCCGGGCTATTGGCGCTTTTTCTCCTTTCTGAACCTGTTCATCTTCGCCATGCTCAACCTGGTGTTGGGCGACAACCTGGTCGTGCTGTTCCTGGGCTGGGAAGGCGTAGGTCTCTGCTCGTACCTGCTGATCGGCTTCTGGTATACCGATCTGCAAAACAGCGCCGCCGCCAACAAGGCGTTCATCGTCAATCGCATCGGCGACTTCGCGTTTCTCATGGCGATGTTCGTCCTCTTCAAGGAACTTGGTTCCCTGGACTTCGACACGCTGCTCGCCGCCCCGTCGGCACTCTCGCAGACGACTCTCAACTGGGTCGTGCTGCTGCTGTTTATCGGTGCGACGGGAAAGAGCGCACAGATACCGCTTTTTGTCTGGCTTCCCGATGCCATGGCGGGTCCGACACCCGTGTCCGCTCTCATCCATGCCGCGACGATGGTGACGAGCGGACTTTACCTGGTTGCCCGGCTCTCGCCGCTGGTGCTCGCCACTCCCGGCGTTATGGCGATCATCGCTGTCGTTGGGGCACTCACGGCCGTCATGGCTGCCACCATCGCCATAACCCAGAACGATATCAAGCGTGTGCTCGCATACTCGACGGTCTCGCAACTGGGGTACATGTTTATGGCGGCCGGTGTGGGCGCGTTCTTCGTCGCCATCTTCCACGTCCTCACGCATGCGTTCTTCAAAGCCTGTCTCTTCCTCGGCTCGGGCAGCGTGATTCACGGGATGCACGAGATCGAGCACGAGCTCCACCGCCAGGGACACGATGTCCACGTTGACGCCCAGGACATGCGCACGATGGGCGGACTCAAAAAGTACATGCCGTCAACACGGTGGACATATCTCTTTGCGACCATCGCGATCGCTGGGATTCCACTTACCGCAGGCTTCTTCTCGAAAGACGAAATCCTCTTCAAGGCGTTCGAGTACGGCTACGACGGTAACGGGTACGCTTGGTTCGTGTGGATCGTCGGGGTCATCACCGCGCTGCTCACCGCGTTCTACATGATGCGCTCGTACATGCTCACCTTTGAAGGTGAAGAGCGGTGGCCGATGGCCGACCGCGTAAAGCCACACGAATCGCCGTGGACTATTACCGTGCCCCTGTGGATTTTGGGCGTGCTGTCGCTCGTCGGTGGGTTCATCGGTCTTCCCGGCGTGATTGCGCACGGCGAGCTGAACTGGATACACCACTATCTCGCCGACGGCCAGGGCCCGGTAGCGGAAGCACTGACAAGTCACCATGTGCCACTCGGGATCGAGTGGGCTCTCATCGCGCTGGGATCCGCCGTCGCCGTCATTGGCGTCTGGTTCGGCTGGCGTGTCTACGACCGGCACGGTCTTGACTTCGACCGCAGGCTCAGCGAGGGCGTGAAATGGCTGTACGCGCTGTGGAAGGGCAAGTACTACTGGGACGAACTTTACGACCGCACGGTGGTGCGCCCGGTCATAGGCCTCGCGGAGAAAGTACTTGCACCGTTTGACCAGTATGTGGTCGACGGTATCGTGAACGGAGTCGGTCAGGTCACGCGCGGTACGGCGCAGCTGCTGCGCTACGTCCAGACCGGCCGCGTGCAGAACTACGCTCTTGCGATCGTCATGGGCGTGGTTCTCGTGGTCGCACTCATGCTCTTTGCTTAGCCGGAATAAAACGTTGACTCGGGACAGACACTCTTGATGGAAATTCCGCACCTGACATCGTGGGTAATCTTCCTGCCGACACTCGGTGCGGTGGTGGCGCTGCTGGTTCGCAGTGTCAACGCGGTTCGATGGACCGCCCTCGTGACTACGGTCGCCGCGTTCGTCCTATCGATCGGGCTCTATCTCGGCTTCGATCCTTCGGTCAGCACGGCGATGGCGCCGCAACTCACGGACATTCTGACGGGCTGGTTTCCGGCCAGCCTCGATGTCAAGTACTTCGTGGGGATTGACGGCCTGAACATCCTCCTTGTCATGCTTACGACGCTGCTAGGCCCGGTCGTCGTCCTTTCGTCATGGCTATACATCGATAAAGCACAGAAGTCGTACTACGTACTCCTCCTCATTCTGCAGACAGGCATAACCGGTGTCTTCTGTTCGTACGACATAATCCTCTTCTACATCTTTTTCGAGTTGACACTGATTCCGATGTATTTCATCATCGGAATATGGGGCGATGAAGACAGGATTTACGCTGCGGTCAAATTCGTCCTGTTTACGCTGGTCGGTTCGCTCCTTATGCTGGTCGCCATTCTGTACCTGGGCTACGCAGCAGGGGAGGCCGTGAACGGCGGCGTCTTTACGACGGACTGGTACAAGCTCGTCGCGTACAACGTCCCGATTGAGATGCAGACGTGGCTCTTCTTTTTGTTTGCATTCTCGTTCGCGATCAAGGTGCCGCTGTTTCCGCTGCACACCTGGCTTCCCGATGCACACGTTCAGGCGCCGACGGGCGGCTCGGTAATACTGGCGGGCGTACTTCTGAAAATGGGTACGTACGGTCTGGTTCGGTTCTGCCTTCCGTTCTTCCCGTATGCGGCATACGAGTATGCCATGCTCTTCGCTATACTGGCAGTGGTCGGCATCATCTACGGCGCACTCGTGTCACGCGCGCAGCCGGACGCGAAGAAGCTCGTCGCGTACTCGTCGGTGAGCCATCTCGGTTTCGTAGTGCTGGGCATCTTCGCGTTTACGACTGAGGCGTTGCAGGGAGCGATGATCCAGATGGTCAACCATGGCCTGTCAACCGGCGCACTCTTCCTCCTGGTGGGGATGCTGTACGAGCGAAGACACACGCGACTTATGGAGGACTACGGCGGCATCGCCAAGGTCGTCCCCGTGCTCACGTTCTTTATGGTGTTTTCCGTACTCGCGTCGGCAGGGCTCCCCGGTCTCAACGGTTTCGTAGGTGAGTTTCTGATCCTGGCGGGGTCCTACAGCAGTGCCGTCGTGGGGCACCCGGCGCTTATTGCACTCGCGACCACCGGCGTAATCCTCGCGGCTGTTTATCTTCTCTGGATGCTGTACCGGACGTTCTTCGGCGCGGTGACCGACGAAGCGAATCTCGCTATGAAGGACGTGAACCTGCGGGAGTTCGTTCTGATGGCTCCGCTGATCGTTCTCATGTTCGTTCTCGGTTTCGCGCCGAACTCGTTCCTTCAGAAGAGTGAGCCGGCGACCAGGTACTTGCTTGATGTGATCGATGCAAAGCGCACGTCGGCCGATCACCTGGAGATCGGATGGGACCCCGAGTCCCGGAGGTTCGCTGCGATGGCGGGCGACGCGCATCGCACTTCCGGCGACACTCCGTAACCGCAGCAGCGGCACTTTAATCTGCATGAATCGAACAGTCACAAGAAGCGTGGTGTCGGGGTCGTTCGTCGCGACCCTGTGTGCTATTCTTGTCTGGACCGCGACATCCGCATGGGGACAGGAGGCGACGCCCGTTGGGGATACCGTTGACGTTGCAACCGAGCAGGAGGCTGCAGCTCCCGACCGGGAGTCAGATCACACTGATGCCACGGCTCTCGCCTCGGATGACCACGCCGCTCAGGATGCGGAACACGATGACCATGGCGAGGTGCCGCCGGTCTGGCTCGTACTCCCGTTCGTTATACTGCTGGTGATGATTGCTACCGGGCCCCTCTTCTACGCCCACCACTGGCATCACCACTACCCCAAGTACTCGATCGGCCTCGGCGCATTCGTTGCGCTGTACTACATCGTCGTACTCGGGTCGTCACTGCCGGTCATCCATGCCATTCAGGAGTACCTGGCGTTCATCGCACTGGTTGCCTCGTTGTTTATCGCCGCAAGCGGCATCTACGTGAAGGTCAACGCGAAAGGCGTGCCTTTCACAAATGCCATACTGCTGTTCGTGGCCTCAGTGATCGCGAATATCATCGCGACCACCGGCTCTGCAATGCTGTTCATCCGCTGCTACATGCGGCTTAACATCGGTCGGCTGAAGGCTTACCACATCGTCTTCTTCATCTTTCTCGTGGCTAACGTCGGCGGTGCGTTGACGCCGATCGGAGATCCTCCGCTGTTTCTCGGATTCCTTCGCGGCGTTCCCTTCTTCTGGACGTTCACCCACGTCTGGTACATCTGGCTGCCAACGACACTGGTGATCCTGGCGGTCTTTCTAGTTTTCGATTATCGAAACAAAGAGGTTGCCGCCGATCCCGAGCCGGGCCTGCCGACCGTGCAGCTCGAAGGACTGAAGAGCTTCATCTGGGTCGCGATCATTGTTGCATCGGTCTTTATCGACCCGAACGTGTTCGAATGGGTGCCGGCACTACACATCGGCGACGTGCACATTCCCTTCGGCATACGCGAGATCATCATGTTCAGTGTGGCCGTGATCGCTTACAAAGCGGCAGATCGGTCCGTGCTCGAAAAGAACGAATTCACGTTCGAGCCCATTCGAGAAGTCGGATGGCTCTTTCTGGGAATCTTCGGGACGATGCAGCCGGCCCTTGCCAACATCGCTGCGTTTGCTCAGAACAACGCCGACTCGTTGACGGTCGGGATGTTCTACTTCGGGACCGGGGCCCTTTCGGGGATTCTCGATAACGCGCCCACGTACCTCAACTTTGTGTCGGCTGCGATGGGCAAGTTCGGGCTCGACATCAACGTCGCCGCTCAGGTGAAGGAGTTCGCCCTCCCGGAAATGGCACACCCGGACTCCTGGTATTTCCTCCAGGCGATTTCAGTAGCGGCGGTGTTCTTTGGTGCCATGTCGTATATCGGCAACGCACCCAACTTTATGGTCAAGGCGATTGCCGAAGCCAAGGGCGTCGACACCCCCTCGTTCATGGGCTACATCGTGAAGTACTCGCTGCCTATACTCGGACCGATCTACATCCTGGTGTACATCGTCTGGTACAGCGGCTGGATTCTATGACCCGGTGACATCGAATGAGTAAACCACTCACCGACAAGCAGATCTCGGGTGTTCTTTCGAGACTCAAGGGTTGGACTCTTCAGGACGATCGCTTGGTCAAGACGTTCACGTTCTCGACATTTCGTGAGGCCATCGGCTTCATCGTACGGCTTTCGTTTGAGGCCGAGGAGATGAACCACCACCCGGGAATTCAAAACGTGTACAATCGTGTCGAGATCTCGCTCACTACGCACGATGCCGGCAATCGTGTGACCGACAGAGACGTGAAGCTCGCCGAAAGAATCGACAAGTTCTCATGGGTTTGAACCGTAAGGCCACCAGCTAATAGTACGCACGTAGATGGAGCTTGCAGGAGCATACGATAGCGCGCTGGGGGACATGTACGCGGCTTTGTCCCTCGTCATCCTGTCGCTGGCGGGTCTGATCATTGTAGTGTGGGACTCGTTTCGCAACAACGACCGAATGATCCCGTGGTTTGGCCTCGCCGCAATTGTCGTTGCCATCGTTTTTGAACTGATGCGTCTCGGCGGGCCGACCGTCGCGGTCTTCTATGAGCTGATGTGGACCGGGGGCTTTGCCTCATTCGTCAACATCATTATCCTGATCGCCACCGCGTTTACGATCGCACTGTCAGTCACGTACCTGAACGACATCGGTCACGGACACGGAGAGGTTTACGGGCTGATTATGCTGGCGTCGGCCGGCATGATCGTACTCGGTACGGCCAACAATCTCGTGACAATCTTCGTGGGTCTCGAGACGATGTCCATCTGTCTGTACATCCTGACGGGTCTCGTCAGACAACGCGAGGGGTCTGCAGAAAGCGCACTGAAGTACTTCCTTCTCGGCGCGTTCTCAACAGGGTTCTTTCTGTACGGAATCGCCCTGCTCTATGCGGCGACAGGCACCATGTATCTGGACCAGATGTCAGCCGGCCTGGAGACGCCCGGTGGGTCGGTGGTCTTCTGGGCCGGTGTGGCGCTGCTCATGATCGGCTTCATGTTCAAGGTGAGCGCGGCGCCATTCCACATGTGGACACCCGACGTGTACCAGGGAGCGCCGACGACCCTTACCGGATACATGTCGACCGCCTCGAAGGCCTCGGCGTTCGCCGCCCTGATTCTTGTGCTGTTCCATGCGCTGCCGGTCGAGCGTTGGGGTCTCGTACTTGCCGTTGTGGCCACCGTGACAATGATCCTTGGCAACGTGGTTGCGGTCGCGCAGACAAACGTCAAGCGGATGCTCGCGTATTCCTCGATCGCCCATGCGGGATACATCCTGGTCGGGTTGGCGGCAGGGACGGCGGCCGGTTACTCCGGCGCGCTTTACTACCTGCTCGTATACACGCTGATGAACGTCGGTGCGTTCGGTGTGATCGCCTACCTGGAGTGGGACGATGCGGTCGGCCAGACACAATCACTCGACTCCCTAGCGGGAATCGGTTTCCGCAAACCGTTGCTCGGCGTGACGATGGGCTTCTTCATGTTCAGCCTGACGGGCTTTCCGCCGCTGGGTGGCTTCATCGGCAAGTACGCAGTGTTCGCGCCAGCCGTCGAGGCAGGGCTGACATGGCTGGTCATCATCGGTCTGCTCACGAGCGCCGTGTCCGCGTTCTACTACCTGCGTGTGCTGTATGTATTCTGGATGAAAGTACCGGACGACACGGTCGATGTCGCAGTCGAACGACTCTACACGGCACCGGTGCCCGTGAGCTCGTCGGTCGTGCTGGCCGTATGTGCCGGATTGCTCCTGATCCTCGGCGTCTATCCGGGGCTTCTGGACACGACCGCGGGGTTCTTTGCGGAAGCGGCGTCCGCGTTTGCGGGCTCACCGTGAGGTGGCCGCGCATGTTACTAGTGAACCGATGACGCAGAGTGTCGCTACACTGATACGGGAGATGATACCGTCGGCGCCGGAGATCGGGCTTTACCTGGCGCCCGACATCCCGCAGGACAAGCTCGACAACGCTATCCGGGATTATGCGAAGTCGGTTCGAAGTGACGAGATCCAGGCGCTCTACGACGCCACACTCACAGGCAACGCGAAAGACGGGGCCGTCTTCACCGACAGCAGACTCGTCTTTCAGAATAACGACTTCTCGCCGCCGCAAGAAATCCGCTACAATGATATGGTGCGCGTATCAACGAAGCGCAAGTTTATCCTCGGCCACAAAGTCTACGTCGATGCAAACCGCGGCCGGGCCACGGTCACGTTCGCGATCGACTTTTCCGGGCGGCCGAAGGCTGCACAGTACGTCGCACGCTTTCTTCACGAGGCTATGATGGTTACTATAGCCTCGGAAGAATCGGATGCTCGTGCTGGCCACCGGACCGATGCCGACGTCGTTCGGCGCGCTCTCGACGCTCTGGTCAGTGCCGGCGATCTTTCTAACTCGGATCGCGACGCGATGCTGGCCGTTATCGGCGACGCGGGAACCAAGCCCGCGGAAAGCCGATAGAGAAAGCGAACACGCGCCGCCTCATAAACGGTAATCACGAGGAACCATGGCACATACACTCCCGGCCCTTCCGTACGCATATGACGCGCTCGAGCCGCACATCGACGCGCGTACCATGGAGATACATCATACGAAGCATCACCAGGGCTACGTCAACAAACTCAACGCCGCTCTGGAAGGACACGGCGACTTGGAAAGCAAGTCGCTCAAAGAATTACTTATGGGAATCAACAGCATCCCGGAGTCCATTCGGACGGCGCTGCGGAACAACGGCGGCGGCCACGCCAACCACAGCCTGTTCTGGAACGTCATGTCACCCGACGGAGGCGGAGAGCCGGCCGGGGATCTCGCCGATGCGCTGAAGGCCGAGTTTGGTTCCTTCTCCGATTTTCGCGACACGTTCTCATCTGCAGCCGGAGGGCGCTTCGGCAGCGGCTGGGCCTGGCTCGTCGTGGACGGCGGCAGCCTCAAGTTGTACTCGACGGCTAACCAGGATAGCCCCTTCATGGACGGCTATACACCGATATTGGGTCTTGACGTGTGGGAGCATGCCTACTATCTGCACTACCAGAATCGACGCCCCGATTACGTAGCGGCCTGGTGGAACGTGGTCAACTGGGCCAAAGTGGGCGAGTATTTCGCGGCGGCGAGGTAGCTCGACCCGCGAGCCGAGTGAAAAGGGGGTGGCCGAGCGCCGCCCCTTTCTTTTTTGCCGGTGCTGCGGGTTTTTCGGTGGTCATACGCGGTCGATACCAAGGGTGGAGTGATCGTGCCACCCACCGCCAACCACAAAACAAGGTGCATCACCAGACGTACTAATCGGCGACGACCGATCGATTGAGCGCGCCTTCATGGAACCCACCATCTACAAGTCAAAGCATCACATTCGGTTCGTGACCGCGGCGAGCCTTTTTGATGGTCACGACGCCGCGATCAATATCATGCGGCGCCTCCTGCAGTCCAGCGGTGCGGAGGTGATCCACCTTGGCCACAACAGATCCGTGTGGGAGGTGGTGGAGACGGCTATCCATGAAGATGTGCAGGGGATCGCCGTGTCCTCGTACCAGGGAGGTCACATCGAGTACTTCAAGTACATGGTCGATCTGCTGCGGGAAAGGGGTGCGGGGCACGTACGTGTCTTTGGTGGTGGTGGCGGTGTGATCGTACCGGAGGAGATCCGTGAGCTCGAGGAGTACGGTGTGACGAAGATTTTTTCGCCGGACGATGGTATGAGGATGGGGCTTCAGGGCATGATCAACTTCATGCTGGATCGGTGCGACTTCGCGTCAACGGAACTTGGTTCACGGTCAGAGACCATCGCGCAGCGCGATCCTGCCGTCATTGCTCGTCGGCTGACGACCGTGGAGCAGCAGTCCGAAAGAGAACCCGTTGCCGTTTCGGCATCGCGCGGGCGTGAGTCGCCGACAGGAGTTGGTGGTGACGGTTCACCGGCCGAGGTCGCCGTCGAAGGTGGAGCCGCCCGCGAGGACGCCTACGTCGCGACCATCGGCGTGACCGGAACCGGCGGAGCAGGCAAGTCCACACTCAGCGACGAACTGGTGAGGCGGTTCCTCTACGACTTCGACGATGTGGAGATCGCCGTGCTCTCGGTCGACCCGACGCGATCGAAAACGGGTGGAGCGCTGCTCGGCGACAGGATTCGAATGAATGCGATCTACGGCCGCGGCGCGGAGCGCGTGTTTATGCGATCGTTCGCGACCCGCGAAGCAAACCGCGCCACGTCGCGGGCCCTCAAGCACGCCGTCGAGGTTTGCCGGGAGGCGGGCTTCGACCTCGTCGTCCTCGAAACGGCCGGCATCGGCCAGTCCGATGTCGAAATCGCCGAGCTCGCCGACGTGTCACTGTATGTGATGACACAGGAGTTTGGCGCACCGACGCAGTTGGAGAAGATCGGCATGTTGGATGCAGCGGACTTCGTCGTCATCAACAAGTTCGAGCGGCGGGGCAGTGAGGATGCCCTGCGCGACGTGCGGAAACAGGTACAGCGCAACCGCGGCCTCTGGGAGGTCTCGCCCGAAGAGATGCCGGTCTATCCGACGATGGCCTCGCACTTCAACGACGCCGGCGTCACGCGTCTCTACCTCGACATACTCCGCACACTCAACGATCGATTCGGGTTCAGCCGCGAGAGCCGCGTCTTTGCGACGGCTCAGATCCCGGAGATAGATTCTGCGAAGATGGCGCTCATACCGCCGCGCCGCCAACGCTACCTCGGCGAAATTGCCGACACCTGCCGTGAATACCGGCGGCACGCGGAATCGCAGATCAACATCGCCCGGCGCTGGGGCCAGGCAAGAGGCGCTCTCGAGCAGTACTCGGAATGGAATCCCGAAGATCACGAACTCGTCGAGTCACGACTCGCCGAAATGGTGGACCACTGGTGGAATAGGCTCGACTCCCGGTCCAAGGCGATACTGTCAGACTGGGATGCATTGGCCGCGCAGTATCGGGCCGACACGATGAGCTACACCGTGCGTGCGAAAGAAATCAAGACGCACCTGTACCAAGATTCACTGTCGGGAACGCGTGTGCCGCGTGTGGCACTCCCACGAACGGAAGATCCCGGTGAACGACTCCGGTACGCGCTGCTCGACAATCTGCCCGGCTATTACCCCTACACTTCGGGTGTCTATCCCTTCAAGCGAACGACCGAGGATCCCACCCGCATGTTTGCGGGCGAAGGTAGTCCGGAGCGGACCAATCGACGTTTTCACCTGGTCTCGAAGGGAATGCAGGCCAAGAGACTGTCGACGGCCTTCGATTCGGTTACGCTGTACGGTTTCGACCCCGACGAGCGCCCTGACATCTACGGAAAAGTTGGGAACGCCGGCGTCTCCATCTGCACGCTCGACGACATGAAGAAGCTGTACTCGGGCTTCGATCTGTGCGATCCCGCTACGTCGGTGTCAATGACCATCAACGGACCGGCGCCGATGATTCTGGCGATGTTCATGAACGCGGCAATCGATCAACAGGTTGAATATCACCTTCGCGCCGAGGGTCGCTGGGAGGAGGCCACAGAGGTTATCGCGAAGCGACTTGGCCGTCACCGGCCCGTTTATCGGCCGTACGGCCCCAGTGGACCGGAGGAAACCCTTCCCGACGGACACGACGGATCCGGCCTGGGTCTGCTCGGCACAAACGGCGCCGAGCTGGTTGAGTGGGGCGTCTTGAAAGGGGAGGAGTACGAGAGAATAAGGGAGCGGACGCTGCACGTGGTGCGCGGTACCGTCCAGGCGGACATACTGAAGGAGGATCAGGCACAGAACACCTGCATCTTCTCGACGGAGTTTGCGCTTCGCTGTATGGGCGATATTCAAGCGAGCTTTATCGACAACGCGGTACGCAATTATTACTCGGTGTCGATCTCGGGCTACCACATTGCCGAGGCGGGCGCAAACCCGATCTCACAGCTTGCCTTTACGCTGGCCAACGGGTTCACCTACGTTGAGTATTACCTGGGCCGCGGTATGCACATCGATGATTTTGCCCCGAACCTCTCCTTCTTCTTTTCGAATGGTCTCGATCCGGAATACGCCGTCATCGGAAGAGTGGCGCGGCGCATCTGGGCGGTCGCGATGAAGGATCGCTACGTCGGCAATGCACGGAGTCAGAAGCTGAAATATCACGTGCAGACCTCGGGCCGCAGCCTGCACGCAAAAGAGATTCAGTTCAATGACATCCGCACGACGCTGCAGGCTCTTCTCGCGATTTACGACAATTGTAACTCGTTGCACACCAACGCATACGACGAAGCAATTACGACTCCAACTGAAGAGAGCGTCCGCCGCGCAATGGCGATCCAACTGATCATTAACCGGGAGCTCGGTCTCGCCAAAAACGAGAATCCCCTGCAGGGCGCCTTCATCATCGACGAGCTCACCGATCTCGTCGAGGAGGCAGTGCTGCAGGAGTTCGAGCGCATCAACGATCGCGGCGGTGTGCTCGGAGCCATGGAGACGATGTATCAGCGCGGACGCATTCAGGAAGAGTCGATGCTCTATGAGCGAAAGAAACATTCCGGTGATCTCCCGATAATCGGTGTCAACACCTTCCTCTCGGAAAACGGGCAAACGCATGATGCCGCCGAACCGGTAGCCCTAATGCGATCGGCCGATGAGGAGAAGCAAAACCAGCTCAGAGCGGTTCGGGCATTTCAGAAGCGCAACGCAAATCGAAGCACTTCAGCACTCGAGCGGCTCCAGCAGACCGCGGTCGATGGCGGCAACATCTTCGACGAACTACTGGAGACGGTGAAGTACTGCTCGCTGGGTCAGATCACCGACGCACTGTTCGAGGTAGGCGGACAATATCGACGGAACATGTAGTGTTGGGGACGAAGTTGAGAGCTGGTCCGGGTAAACGTGTGCACGCCACTGTCACCTTATCGTAGCTATTTCCATGCGTCGCGGCCATGGAGCATTTATTGTTGTAATGGTGCTGTTCGGAGGCTTGATCGGACTTGGGGCCTTCACGTTCGTTTACGCCGACGGAGCGTCATACATGTCCTCGGACGCCAGGCCGTGTGCGAACTGCCACGTTATGCGGGCACAGTACGAGGCCTGGCAGAAATCCTCTCATCGCGAAGTGGCCGCGTGCAATGACTGCCATGCGCCGCACTCGTCGCTTGCAGCCAAACTTGCCGTAAAAGGGCTCAACGGGTTCAACCACTCGCTGGCTTTCACCACCGGCCGATTCCCTGAGCCGATTCGAATCACGGACTTCAACCGCGATGTAACGGAAGGCGCATGCCGCCACTGCCACGATGCAATGGTTCACGCCATCGATCCCGTACCAGAAGAAGAAGAACTATCCTGCGTCCGATGTCACGTAGACGTCGGACATCTTCACTGACCACTCAAGTTGTGCTATGGCTGAATTCGGAAAGACGAAACTCATAGGCCTCATGGCGGTCGTCGCCGTACTCGTGTTTGCTGCAACGATGCTCCTCGTGGACATCTTCGAGAAGAAGCAGGAGTCGAGAAGTCCGTTCTTCCGCGTGGTAGAACTGACCGACGATACCGAGGACCCCGCCGAGTGGGGCAAGAACTTTCCGCTGCAGTACGACGGGTACGTGCGCACGGTCGACATGGTCAGAACGCGCTTCGGGGGAAGCGAGGCTGTTCTCCAGACCCCGACGACTGAGGATCCGCGAACGGTGACATCCCAGAGTAAGCTCGACCACCTCCCGGCGCTGCGACGGATGTGGGCCGGCTACGCTTTTTCGAAGGACTTCAGAGAGGAGCGTGGACACGCATACATGCTCGAAGATCAGATTTTCACGGAAAGGCAGCAGGCTGCACCGCAGCCCGGGACCTGTCTTCATTGCCATGCCTCCGTGTACGTGCCCTACAAGAAGGCGGGCGATGGAGATCTGATGGCCGGTTTTGAAAAGCTCAATCCGCTGCCGTACGCAGAGGCACGGACGCACGTCACACACCCAATCACGTGCATTGACTGTCATGATGCAGTAACCATGCAGCTCCGCATTACGCGGCCGGGATTCATCGAGGGCATTGCGCAGGCCAAGGCGGCAGAGGGGTTCTCAGCATACGATGTGAACAGAGATGCGTCCCATCAGGAGATGAGGACGTATGTATGCGCGCAATGCCACGTCGAGTATTACTTCAGGGGCTCGGAGAGAAGGCTCACCTATCCCTGGTCGAAGGGCCTGAAGGTAGAGGACATTCTCGCGTACTACGACGAGGTCCAGTTTAAGGACTGGACACATGCGGAGACCGGCGCGCCTATGCTGAAGGCGCAGCATCCGGAATTCGAAATGTGGGCACAGGGCACGCACGCGCGTGCCGGCGTGTCTTGTGCGGATTGCCATATGCCTTACCGGCGGGCCGGCGCGCTCAAGATCAGCGAGCACCATGTGCGCAGCCCGCTTCTCGACGTGGCGCGATCGTGTCAGACCTGTCACCGCGCCTCGGCCGAGGAGTTGCTGGACCGCGCCGAGTCGATCCAGGAGCGGCACGCACGACTGCGCGACGTGGCTCTGAACTCGCTCGTCGACCTGATCGACGACATCAAGAATGCGCAGGCCGTCGGAATGGATGCAGACCGTTTGGACGCTGCTCGGCAGTATCAGAGAAAGGCCAGCTTCTACGTCGACTTCGTCGAGGCGGAGAACTCGACGGGATTTCATGCCGACCAGGAAGGCGCGCGAATACTCGCCGAGTCAATCAATTTCTCGCGGCTCGGCCAGCGAGCGCTGATGAGATAATCCGGAGGATTGACGATGTTACAGGCCTCGCCCGGCCAAACACATTACTCAAGGTAGAACGCTCTTAACATGCATCGAAGGTTTTTCATTAGGACGCTCGCTGTCGGTGGCGGTGCTGCCGTGGTGTTTCCTCGACTCACACTTGGCCGCGCCTTTTTAGAAGGCACCTTCACCGAAATTCGCCGCGGCGTGGGCATTTACACGAACAGTGGCGGCACGATGGGCTGGATGATCAACCCGGACGGTGTCGTCGTCGTGGACACGCAGTTTCGCGAGCAAGCCGCGGATTTCGTAAGCGGGCTCAAAGCCCGGACCGAACGAAAGATCGACCTGCTGCTGAACACACATCACCACCGCGATCACACATCCGGGAATATCGTCCTGGTGCCTAAGGCGGCGAACTCCGTCGCGCACGAGAACTGCAGGCTCTGGCAGGAGAGATCCGCCGTCGAACGCGGTACGGAATCAGAGCAGGCATATCCTTCGGCGACCTTTTCCGACGCGTGGAGCATGGAAGTGGGCGATGAAGTCGTCAACGCGACGTACTACGGACGCGCCCACACCAGCGGCGACGCCGTGATACACTTCGAAAAAGCGGACGTCGTTCACATGGGCGACCTTGTGTTCAATCGCTATCCCTGTTTCATCGACCGCGACTCCGGTGCAGTGATTAAGGGGTGGATGGGCCTACTCGAAACCGTTCACAATAAGTACACCGATGAGACGATTTTCATCCATGGCCATTTTGGAGAGAAGTT
>JBFHWK010000024.1:0-23615 GCA_041589075.1 Rhodothermales bacterium | reverse complement strand
TAGTCCTCCTCGAACACGGCCGAAGATAGAATCGCTTTCGGATCAACGTTATAGCCCTGCGTCAGGAACTGCTGTGCCTTCGCTACACGCTCCGGCGTCTTAAGCAGACCCTGGCGTTTCGGGTCTTCACCGATCAGCGAGAGTGTCTCGTGCACCTGTTCAGCGAGGCGCCGGGTCACCGACTCGTCGTATTTCTCGATCCGGTCGTACAGTTTGTCCTCAGATTCCGGGGTCCCGTTCTGTCGCAGACCCGATTCCGTCGGTGAACTTTCGTGTAGCATAAGAGATCTCCTTGAGAATTACTGCCGCCGGCACCGTCATTCGCCACGGTACTCCGCCGAATTGTTATCGGTCTCCCGAAGTCTGACAGTGTACAGCGTCCCTTTCGGAAGATGCGGCTCCAGCTCCCTCCAGATCTGGACCGCGAAGTTCTCGGTCGATGGCATAACACCTTTCATGAAATCGACATCGAGGTTCAGGTTGGCGTGATCGGTCTTCGACGTGATTTTCTCTTCGATCAATTTTTTTAGATCACCGAGATCCATCACGTAGCCGGTGTCTTCGTCGGGCTTACCGCAGACAGTCACTTCCAATACGTAATTGTGTCCGTGCCAGTTCGGACTGTTACACTTCCCGAAGACGCGCTTATTCCACTCGTCCGACTTATCCGGATTATGCAGCCGATGCGCCGCATTAAAGTGCGTTTTGCGGGTGACGTAAACTTTCGCCATTTTTCAATTCGTCAGGCCTCTACGCGCCGAGCAAACTACCCCGGCTTTTCCTAATTGTTGCAACAATATACCTAAAACGTGCAAATCGTGCAATACGGTCGAGGCGTGGCTGCCGGGTCGAAATTGCACTTTTTCTGATTGATTTTATGCCCGAAAAGACCCTTTTCCAGAAGATAGGCGATGGGGACATCCCCGCCGACATCGTGTACGAGGATGATCTCTGCTTCGCTTTCCGAGACATCAACCCGCAGGCGCCAACCCATGTCCTCGTCTGCCCTCGCAAGCCGATCCCGTCCGTGGACGACGTGACGGAAACGGATCGAGAGCTCGTCGGCCATCTGTTTGTTGTCGCGGCGCGCATCGCCCAGGAAGAAGGCTTGCGCGACGGCTACCGAAGCGTGTTCAATTGCGGCAAACATGGCCAGCAGACGGTGCCCCATCTTCACCTGCACCTGCTGGGTGGCCGCCAGATGCAATGGCCGCCGGGCTGACACGCGCTACCTGGCGGTGCGCATCCCGCTGCGGTCGACTTCTCGCCGCCAGCGCAGTCGTTGTTCTCGTACCGTGCACGGCGCCGGCTCTTGGTCAGTCGACCTCCGGCCTCACTACCGGTGTCGAACGAGATATCAGCCGGTACCGATGGCTCGCGACGCTGCGGGTCGATGACCGATTCGGCTCATGGAATATCGACGCCGCGAATCATTTCATATCCGACGCCTTTATTCTCTTCGGCGATCGACTGAGCATACGCGACGAGAATCGCTTTCGACTTCAGGCAGACGGGCCGCTCGGTACAGCCTACCGGCTGACGATCGGGTCCACGCTGGGGTGGTTCAGCCTGAGCCGCGTCTTCAGCGCCAACACGCGCATCGGCCTGCGATACGCGGCCGGCCGTAACCTCTGGATCGAACCTCGGATCGGGTTCGCTCTCGATCGGCGACCCGGTGCCCAGATCGGCACGAATCCGTCGGACCTGCGCGCGGACGCGGGACCTCTCTACGGTGCGGCGCTACGATATACGCGGCGCGGAACGTCGTCATGGCGTCTCGATGCCGCGGGCGCCGCCACATGGCGGCTGATCACACCGCGTCGTGCAAACGACTTGCTCCTTACGGCCACGGCAACACGAAACGTCAACGAGTCACGACTTTCTACGACGATCTATGTCTCCTCCGCCCGGAGGGACGCCTATCAGGCCGTCTCCTTTCTCAATCGCAGCGAGGGCACCCTCCGCTCGGAGTCGGTAGAAGCCACACGCAGTGACACGCTTCAGCTGTCAGGACGAATGACCACACCACTCGGATCAGGCTTCACGCTGAGCGGCGCTCTGGGATTGGGCGGCAACAGACGAACCGTAAGAACATTCCGGGCACCGGACGAGTCGCTTTTCTTCGACACTGACTTTACTCGGCGCATCCTCGAGTTGGAGACTGACTTGAGTTACAGAGCGCGACGCGTCGATGCGTCGGTCGGGGTGAAGGGAGGTGTATCGAACGAAGAGCGAAATCTGGCCAACCGTGAAGACCTGACCGCCGCCCAGGCCGCCCAGAAGACGGACCTGCTCCGACAGGCTGACTTTGACAAGGGTTACTTGGAGCTGCATGCACGGGCGACACACAGCCCGCTGGCATTCCTCACACTGCACGTAGACGGTGCAGCAAGTATACTGCGCCACGATACGCCGGCGATCAACCCGGATGATCGCGATGAACAGTTTCTGACTGGCCGTATCGGCACGCGTATTCGTTTTTCGAAACACCTTGCCACGGAGCTGTCCCTGTTTACTACACGGTACAAAACGGTCTACCTGAAATCGGCGCGCTCGGCCGAGAATAACGTGCAGCGTGCAATGCGATTTCGGCCGGCCGTCGTGTGGACGCCCTCAGACAACACGACCATCCGCGTGACCTCTGAGGTCCGGGCCACGTACACAATCGACGATTTCGTGTTGCCCGGACGAGCGCCGCGCGACCAGTCCGCGCGCGAGCTTCGCTACGAGCTGGAAGCGGACCAGAGGATCGCCACTGCAATGCGCACGACGGCCAGGCTGACGTTCAGCGATCTCAGACTCGGTCGCTTTCTTGACGACGCGTTCGCCGAGATACCTTTCGACACACTGCAAACGGTCAGCGGTTGGTTGCAGATTCACAGCGACGGCGCTCTAAAAACATCGATCGGACTGCGGCTGTTTGTTCGCAGCGACTACAACCGCTCGACCAGCGTATCGTACGTAACTTCGGGTACCGACGACGCTCCGGTCAGGTCGACCATTGCCCGACCCGGTCGAGAACGGATTGCACAGATTGGCCCGACCGCCACTATTTCGTGGCCGTTGCGTGGACGGACCGAACTGATCTTTGACGGCTGGCTTGTTGTTCAAAGGGTTACGCAGCGTCTGTACGGTGATCTCCCCGACGCGCAAAGAGAAACGATTCGGCGCGCCGGTCGTACGGGCACCCGCACCATTATCCCGAACCTCTCGTTGCGCGCCGTCTGGAATTTCTAGTTCGCTAATGGCTCGAGAAAAAGCCCTACGCCGTCATCGATTGCTTACGATCGGTGTGACCGGTGGCATCGGCAGCGGCAAATCAACCGTCTGCAACATGCTCCGCGATCTTGGAGCGGACATTTTCGACGCAGACTCGGTCGCAAAGGACCTGATGGTCGATGACCGTAGCGTGAGGAGAGAAATAATCGACGCCTTCGGTTCGGACAGCTATCATTCGGACGGCGGACTCAACCGCTCGTATCTCGCCACAGAGGTCTTTTCGGACCCGGACAAGCTCGCCACAATCAACAGTATCGTGCACCCACGTGTCTTTGATGCGTTTAAGCAGATGTGTCGGCATGCCACGTCAGCCGGGACAACGGTGCTCGTGCACGAGGCGGCCCTTCTATTTGAAGCGGGCGGCTACCGCCACGTTGACTGCACTGTTTATGTGGACGCTCCGCGCAAAGTCCGGATAGCTCGAGTGACGCGCAGGGATGGCGTCTCCGAGGAACTGGTGAAGAGTCGGATGCGCCATCAGATCTCAGCTGCCGAGGGTCGCCGGCGCGCCGACTATGTGCTCCGAAACGACGCGGACCTTGAGATGCTCGCGGAAAGAACCTTGCGACTTGTGCGGCGCATCGAGAGAGATTTCGACGTGCGCTTCTCCGAAGCAGCACTCACAAAGCCACCCGTCGAACGAAGTCGGTGATCTGACCTGCCAGTAGTACGGTCGACGCCGGCGAGAGAATATCGCCGGCAAGAATGTGCCCCGACGGGTCGCCCACCTCACCGATCTCGAGAATCTTCTTGTGGGCGGCTCCGACGTTGTCGAACCACGGCCGGATCTTCGCAATGTCAACGACTTGGTCCACTTCGGAGAAGACGACCATGACGGGGACCGTAATGGTTGCGGGGTCGATATCCTCAACGGCGTCGACGACCGCCATCATGGAGACCAGTGCTTCCACGGGATACCGTGTGACCCAGTATTGCGCCTGGAGTTCGTTGCGTGGCGTCCACTCATAGTGTGAGCCCACCATGAGACGAGCGATCTCAGTGCCCCACGGCCACGTTCCTACGCGTGTCCTTGCATCGGCGGGTGCGAAATTGGGAGAGATAAGGACGAGGGTTGCGACCTGAGCACGCAGACTGTCGGGTGTGACCTCGGACCCTAGCCACCAGACCGCCAGCGTCGCCCCCGTGGAATTCCCGATAATGACTACACGCTCGCCGATTCGACTCCCGACTGCGACGGCTTCGGTGACGTCATTGTACCAATCGGTTGCTCGTGCTTCGCCCATGGCGTCGCCGTCGCGACCGTGGCCCGTCAGCCGCGTGTAGAAAAGGTTGGCGCCGAGGCGCGCCGCAATGGTATCGGACAGCGGAGCCGTCTCCCGGGCCGTTGCCGAAAAACCGTGCAGGTATACCAATGAGATCGCCGTTCGCCGTCCCGACTCTCGAAACCACACGACGCGCTTGCCCACGCCCTCCCTGAGCTCACGCACGTCGCTCTCGGCCGCCGCAAGGTACGCGTCAACGTCATCGCCGATCTCAACGGGTTGCAGCTGAGGCGTCGTGTCCGGCCGCGGGCCCGCGATCATTACGATCGCAACCAGACCGACCACGGAGAGAACTGAGAGGAACGTCTTTCTCAGCATGTAATACGTTGCTCGGCGAACGGATCATTAGTTCGCCGACGGTGAATATCGCGGGCCAAGCCGCTATTAGAGAATGCGCTTGAGGACTTCTTTGTCGTGTTCGTCCCTGGCCAGAATAAGGTGCCCCATCCGGTCGCGCTTGGTCTCAAGGTACGCACGATTCACATCGTTGGGCGCGGCTTCGACGGGGATTCTTTCAACGATTTCAAGTCCGTATCCGGCCAGCCCGATACGCTTCGTCGGGTTGTTCGTCATTAGCCGGATTTTACGAACGCCCAGATCGCGGAGAATCTGGCAACCGATACCGTAGTCCCGATGGTCCATCTGAAAGCCCAGCGCCTCGTTCGCATCGACCGTGTCCATGCCATCTTCCTGAAGCTTGTATGCCCGGAGTTTGTTGAGCAGGCCGATCCCTCTGCCTTCCTGCTTCATGTACAGCACGACACCGCGCCCTTCCTGCTGAACCTTCATCATCGCCATGGCGAGCTGATCGCCACAGTCGCACCGCATCGACCCGAAGATATCACCGGTAATACACTGTGAGTGCACGCGAACGAGAACAGGTTGATCCTCACTCCACTCTCCCTTGACGAGTGCCAGATGCATCTCGGACGTCAGTTTCTCTTCGAACGCGATCAACTTGAAGTCGCCGTATCGCGTCGGCAGGCTTACTTCGACGGATCGACTTACGAGTTTTTCTTTCTTGAGCCGGTACGCGATCAGGTCCTTGATGGTGACGATCCGCATGTCGAACCGTCGCGCGATCTCGAAGAGTTGCGGCACTCTGGCCATGGTGCCGTCGTCGTTCAGGATTTCGACCAGGACGCCGGCTCCCTTCAGGCCTGCCATTCGGGCGAGGTCTACGGTAGCCTCGGTGTGGCCTGCACGTCTGAGCACGCCTCCGCGCTGTGCGCGCAAGGGGAAGACGTGTCCTGGTCGCCCGAGATCGGCGGGGCGTGTGTTCGAATCGGCCAGCGCTCGGATGGTCGCAGCGCGATCCGCCGCCGAGATTCCCGTCGACGTTCCCGCGAGATAGTCGACAGATACCGTAAAGGCTGTCTCCTGAAGTGCGGTATTGGAGCGTACCATCATTTCAAGGTCGAGTTCGACGGTACGGTCCCACGAAAGCGGCGCGCAGATGAGGCCGCGACCGTGCTTGGTCATGAAGTTGATGAGCTCCGGCGTTATAGTCTCCGCAGCTCCGACGAAGTCCCCCTCGTTCTCGCGATCCTCGTCGTCGACGACTATCACCAGCTTGCCGGTACGTACATCGGCGACGGCTTCTTCGATGGTGTCAAACGCCGCCTTCGAACGGCCTGCTTCGGCGGTGCCGGCTGTGTCACTATCGTCTCGTTTCGTTCGGCCCATGAGGATTCCCGCTCCTACTTCGGCAGCACGCTGGACAGCGCGTTCTTGTCGACGCGCAGCTTTACGTTCGTATCGACCTGTACCAGTACGCTCGTCTCATCCACCTGATTCACGACACCGTGTACACCGCCGATTGTGACCACTTTATCGCCCTTTTTCACGGCGCTGATCATCGCTTTACGCTTGTCTTCCTTCTTCTTCTGCGGCCGGATGATGAAGAAATAGAAAACCAGGAAGATCAGTATCAGCGGCAGAAACATCGCGAGGGGGTTGGCCTCGCCGTCTGCCGGGCCCATCAAGAGAAACGTGTACATTGTGTTGAGTTTCGTGTTGTGATCGCGCCGGCACGCAGTCGCGGCTAGGCCGTGAGTACGCGCAGGTAGAAGAGTGGTGAGGCAAGCTTACGGCGCTCGTCGAGTTGATCGAACATGCAGCTTATGGTGTCGGCCAGTTCATTCGACCGTGCCGCCTTTCGGATTACCAGATCCAGGAGCCATCTCCACCGGCCGATCCGCTGCATGAGATACGACATCTGGAGCTCATCCCGAAGTGCGCCCATGACCTCTCGTTCGTAGCCTTGCAGAAACGCCGAGGAGTAGTCCGCTTCCGTGTTTGCGCGCGCGACCCATTCAGCTGCAATCGCACCGCTTACCAGAGCGTTGCCGATTCCCTCACCGGTGAACGGGTCGATGAGACTCGCGGCATCACCCGTGAGCATCCAACCGTTTCCGGCCATCTTCCGCGGACGAGAGCCCAGCGGCAGCCCCCAGCCTTTGACCTTACCGATCCTCTCGGCATTGGCAAACCGGTCACGGAAGCGCGGATGTTCGACCAACTTGTCAAGTAATGACCGCAATCGTACCTCGTTCTTCTTGATACTGCCGCTCAGCATGCCCACACCGACGTTGGCGCCACCATTCGACAGCGGAAATATCCAGAAGTATCCCGGGAGGATTTCGTCGACAAAATGTATCTCGATGAAGTTGCCGTCGTTGAAGCCCGACACACCCTGATAGTAGGCGCGAAGTGCACCGACATAGTGACGGTCGTCGAGTTGGTCAAAACCTAACTCCTTCGCCACAATCGAGTAGGCACCATCCGCCCCGATCACCACCGGAGCTTCGACCTCGGTTACTGTCCCATCGGGCCGGGAAACGGTTACGCCGGTCACCTGCTCGCCGGATCGAAGCAAACCTTTGACCTCGCATTCCTGCCAGATCTCGGCTCCCGAGACCACTGCGGCATCGTACATGACCTCGTCGAAATCGACCCTTCGGCACACGTACCCGCCGGCGTCACCGTTGGACGAAAACGGTATCGAAACCTCGACGCCGGACGGCCCGCCGAACGTTATGCCCCAACTCGGAAGTGCCCCCGCATCACAAATCTTGCCGATCAATCCGAGGCGCTCCAGCACCTCCACACTCTTGCCGCTGATCGCGTCTCCGCAGATCTTGTCTCTCGGAAATCGATGCTTGTCGACCAATAACACCTTCAGTCCAGCACCTGCCATTTCCAACGCGGACACACAACCGGCGGGGCCGGCACCTACCACTATCGCATCATACATTCGGATTCCAAGAGGGTCTCTGCGGGTGCTATCCGTGGATGATCCTGATCGGCGCTGTTGGCACCATTAGCCCGCAAAGTTACTGAATTAAAGTTACATGAGCCCCGGACGGAGGGTTTGCCGCGGAAGCAAGGTGGCTTTGCTTCCGAGGAGGCCGAAGCAGCGGTGTGAAGCACACCGAGGCCGACACAGTTCGTGTCAAATTCTTGTCCGCCTCGCGGGCGCCGACAACAAAAAAAGGGCAAGCGATCCGTATCGCGCCGCTACGACCTCCTACCGCTGCTGCCTTCCGGCCCTGACGGAGTTCAGAGGGAGCTGGCCGTACGGGACTTGCCCTTTGCCCGCTCAACGGAAGGGGTATGCGATGGTTCCGGACGCGCGTCGAAATTGCGACGAACCGTTTGCCGTCGCACGCGACCGCGTATCATCTACCCGATGCCCACAGCGTCCACATCGATCGCGATTCGTCCACCGGAGGGCGGTGTCCCGTATGCAGCCGTCGCACCGCGAAGCCGCATCTGCAGCCGCGGGTCTCGCTGTCGATGTTCGACACGTATCACGGTTTGATATCGGTAGCGTCTTCGAACTCTCCGAATGAAAGCGGGGTGCGGCCCGAGCACGCGCATGCCGTCACCCTGATCTCGAAAGAGTGTCGTCCACTCGGTACCGATCGCGCGCACGACGTCCTCCTCCGTTGCACTGAAGGTTACGACGGCAAGCTGACCGTACGGCGGATAGCCGAGCTGGCGCCGTTCCCGCAGTGCATACTCGGCAAAGCCGTGATAGTCATGAAGAAGGGCAAAGGTCAGCGCCGGGTTTCTTGCGTTGCGTGTCTGGAGGATCACCTGTCCGGGCCGTTCAGCGCGGCCAGCCCGACCAGCCACCTGCGTCAGCAACTGAAACGTGCGCTCTTCCGCCCGGAAGTCCGGCAAAAGCAATTCGGTGTCCGCGTTGACCACACCGACAAGTGTCACACGTCCAAAGTCCAGACCTTTCGCAACCATCTGCGTTCCGAGAAGGATGTCCGCAGCTCCCTCACCAAAAGCGGAAAGAATGCGATGGTGAGAGTGTTTCCTTCCTGTGGTATCCAGGTCCATACGAAGGACGCGAGCGTTTGGAAACACCGTGACCAGTTCCTCCTCCACACGCTGCGTGCCTGCTCCGAGCTGCGCCATCGCGGTTGAACCGCATGACGGACAGTGTACCGGCATGCGCTGCGTCCGGCCGCAATAGTGACAGCGAAGACGGCTGATCGCCTTGTGATAGGTGAAGGTGACGGAGCAGTCAGGACACGAAGGAGCGAACCCGCAGTCCTCGCATTCGAGCACAGGCGCAAAACCGCGTCGATTCTGTAGGAGTATCACCTGCTCTTTCCGCCCCAGCCGGTCTGCGATGGCCGATCGCAGTCGCTCGCTGAGCGAGCCCTCCAGTTGATGCTTGCGTCGTTCGAGTGTCAGGTCTACGATCTCTACCTCGGGCAGCACCGCGTTCTCGCCGTCGGGCAGCGGGACGCGGTCCGGCATCGACAGCGCGGTGTACTTGCCAAGCTGTGCGTTTGTGTAACTCTCGAGGCTTGGCGTCGCCGATCCAAGCACACACGTGGCGCCTTCCAGATAGGCGCGCATAACGGCCGTGTCCCGGGCGTGATACCGGGGTGCCGGCTCGAGCTGTTTGTACGAATCCTCGTGCTCCTCGTCGATCACGATGAGGCCGAGGTTTTCGACCGGCGCGAATATTGCGGAGCGAGGACCGATCACGATGCGATGCCTGCCTTCGCGCAGCGCTCGCCAGGCGTCGTAGCGCTCGCCGACACTCATGCGCGAATGGAGCACCGAGATGTTGTCGCCAAACCGTGCGCGAAACCTCGCCACCATCTGCGGGGTGAGGGCGATCTCCGGCACGAGAATGATGCCGCCGCGGCCCGCATCCAGCACACGGGAGAGCGCGGCGATATACACCTCGGTCTTGCCACTGCCCGTGACGCCGCAGAGAAGGAACGATGCGTACTCTCCAGTCGCCACAGTCTCCGAGATCCTCTGTAGTGCCTGCGTCTGTCCGGCATGCAACCGCGGCGCCGTGGTAACCGGCGCATCGATGTCGGAGAAGGATACGCGCTCCTCCTCCTTCATCACGATCTCGACCAGATCCTTTTCAGCGAGCGATCGAGCCGTTGACGAGGATGCCTTCGCCTCCGAGAGCGCATCGCTGAATGCTACATCTTCGGCGCCGGCTTCCAACCCGTCGAGGAGCACTTCCATCAACGCACGTTGTTTGGCACCTCTTAGACTCAGAATCGCTTCACGGGCTGCCTCGGGATTGGCGACGTTGTCATGCAGCCGCAGGTACTTTGCCAGCCGCGCGCTTGTGCGTGGTCCGCGAACGCGAACGGACAGGCGTACGAAGTCCTGACGCTCGAGTTGACGCATTCGTGCCGTCGACGCAAACGGAAAGCGCCGCTGCAACTGGTTTACGGACATCTCATCTCGGCCCTCGAGGTACTCCAGCAACCGGCCGGCCTCTTCCGTGACATCCGCCTCCGCGAGCGGCCGGTCCGTGCGGGCCACGGTCGTCTCTGACTCGATCTCGATACCCGGCGGAAGTGCGGCGCGTATTGCCTCACCCCATCCGCAGACGTAATACTCCGAGACCCATTGCGTCAACGACAACAAAGCCGGCGTAAGCGCGGGATAGTCATCCGGCACGTCCTCGATCGGTTTGAGCTCAGGCCCGTCATCCGTTCGGGGATCGTCCCGAATTTCCACGACGACCCCCGTCATCGTACGCGGGCCGAACGAGACTACGACGCGGTGGCCCGGTTCGACTTCACCCGCCCACGCGTCCGGGATTCGGTACGTAAACGTGGCGTCAACGGGAATGGGAAGTGCGACTTCTGCCTGCACGGACACGTACGGATCTTGCGAGATCTCACGCCTCGATCTGGAGGGCGGAGCGTAGCCCTCTTACGTTTTCCGCAATCGATCCGCTCCCCCGAAAGACTGCGCTCCCGGCCACGATAACATCCGCGCCCGCTTCCACGACCATCCGAATGTTCGACGCCATGATCCCTCCGTCCACCTCGAGGTAGGCTTCCGAGCCCGCGGCATCCAGCATGTCCCTCAGCCTCC
Source organism: Rhodothermales bacterium (assembly GCA_041589075.1). Lineage (GTDB taxonomy): Bacteria > Bacteroidota > Rhodothermia > Rhodothermales > JABDKH01 > JBFHWK01. The sequence continues at coordinate 12,672 of JBFHWK010000024.1, read as the reverse complement.
TGATCTTCTCCGTGCTCGACGGGATGTACGACTGCCCCCCGAACCCGGGATTCACGGACATGACGAGCACCAGATCGACCTCCGGAATTACCTCTTCAATGGCCGAGAGCGGTGTTGACGGGTTCAGGGTGACGCCTGCCGCTGCTCCCGTCTCCCGGATCTGCTGGATCGTGCGGTGCAGATGCGGACATGTTTCGACGTGTACGGTTACGACGTCGGCGCCGGCCACCACGAAGTCACCGATGTAGCGCTCGGGCTCTTCGATCATGAGATGCACGTCGAGCCTGCAATCGGTCTCATCGCGAAGAGACTTCAACGCACGCACGACGAGCGGGCCGATGGTGATGTTCGGCACGAAGTGTCCATCCATCACGTCGACATGCAGCCAGTCGGCACCGGCGTCGAGAGCCTCACGGCACTGCTCCTCCAGGCGTGCAAAATCGGCGGAAAGTATCGAAGGAGCCAGTCTGATCATCTGCACTCAGGGAAACGTCAAAGGGCGCCGCGTGGGAAGCCCTAATGTAACAAGAGATGACGGTCCGGACACTAGATCAGTGCCATGACAACGCCGATGAGCATCACCCAGACAAGCGATATCGGCAACAGATACTTCCAGCCGAGTGTCATCAGCTGGTTGTACTTAAATCGAGGCAGGGTCCAACGCACCCAGATGAACAGAAATGCGAAGAAGCCTGCCTTCACAAGCAGGAACAACATCTGCAGCACCAGGAGCAGCCACCCGAGCCCTGCATCGACCAGCGACTGTGCATACAGATGTTCGAACGGAAGCAGATACCCGCCGAAGAACAGCGTGACGATCACAAAGGATGCGATAAAGAAATTGACGTACTCGGCAAGAAAGAACATCCCGAACTTCATGCCGCTGTACTCGGTGTGATAACCACCAACCAGTTCCTGCTCCGCTTCCGGCAGATCAAACGGTGCCCGGTTAGTCTCTGCAAAGGCCGTCACAATAAAAATGATGCAGCCCACCGGGTTTCGGAAGACGTTCCACACTGCCGACTGGTCCTCGACGATCTCCACGAGGCTCAGTGAGCCGGCCATCAGCACCACGGACACGACAGCGAGGCCCATCGAAAGCTCGTACGAAATCATCTGTGCGGACGCGCGCAGGCCGCCGAGCAACGAGTACTTCGAATTCGAACTCCATCCCGCCAGTGTAATACCGTACACACTGATCGAGGTCAGGGCGAGCAGCGCAAGGACACTCACATCTAAATCCGCTATCACGACGCCGCGCGCGACGGGTATCAGGGCGGTGGCCGTCATTGCGATGACCACCATCAAGAGGGGAGCGAGGGAATGAACGAAACCCGTAGCCTGAACCGGCCGAATATCTTCCTTGAAGATGAGCTTCAGCACATCGGCAAACGGCTGCAGGAAGCCGAACGGGCCGACGCGATTCGGTCCCGGCCGATTCTGGATGTACCCCGAGACCTTCCGCTCCGCATACACGAGGACGGAGGCCGACACGAGGAAGAAGTTGATCAGCAGAAAGCCGATCGCAGCTACCCAATAGAGTGGCAGATCCATACGCCTCGGTTATCCTCCCGGTGAGATTACGGTTTCTTCCACCATCAGGTCGATGCCGGTCAGGCCCATGGCGTCGTAGGTCGCTCCGGCGAACGCGGGAATAGTCGCGGATACTTCGTCCATGATCTGGCGCGGGCCCTTGTAGGTCATGTCGATGTCGAGACGTGCCGCGACGGCAGGCAGACTCATCCAGCCCGGCTGACAATCGACCAGATTGGCCTCATTGTACCAGCGGTCGAATGGTGTGCCGTGTCGGTCGGCGCGGCTTTCGCCCATCTCCATCCGGAGTGTTCGGTTGACGCCCCGAATCGCTTTGGCAGGGCGCACCCGCTGTGCACGACCGTCAATGTTCACATACGTGCCGACGGTTTCGACGACGGTGGCCGCCGGGAGCGTAACGTCGGCGTGTGGCCGTGTTCGGTTGGTCGTGTCGAATTCGTGAAGGATGACGGTCGGTCCACGAAGCACGTCACCGCTGAACGCACCGGCACCTACCGGATCTTCCTGCAGGATGTAAACGAGTTTGATCTCGCCGGCTTCAAGCTTTGTTTTCACGAGTTCGGCATCTAGCGCAGACATGCCCAGACGCTCGCATCCCCGGGCGTTCGGAGTCTTGTCGTCGGTTACGAGCCACCCGTCACCCGAGCCGGGATCCGTGTGTGGGATGTACACCGGTGTGCTCGCACCCAGCGATTCGGCGAGTTTCACAAGCAGATAGTTGTCCTCTACGGGCGCATGTGCGGAGCCGATGAAAAGGATCTCCGGACCCTGGACCGACTGCAGCAGTTGGGCCGCGGCGTCGTACGCGCTGTCCCATCCGGCCGCCTCGCCGCGAACGGTCGGACCGACCGGCCTGTTTTCGTTAAACCTCTTATAGTCGAGCCGATCCTCGTCCGCAAGCCAGTACTCGTTGACCGCGAGGTTCTGTCGCGGCGTCACCTTCATGACCAGGTTGTCCTTCACCCAGTAGTAGCAGTTGGATCCTTTTGCGTTCACCGTCGTGATCGACGGCGTCTTGCTCATTTCCCAGATACGTGCTTTGAACCTGAAGTCGGCTGACGTGAGAGCACCCACCGGGCAGATGTCGATCACGTTCATCGAGTACGGCTCGTCGAAAACCGTCCCCGGGGGTGTCATCGGGTAGTTCTTTACGCCGCGGCCGATGATGGTGAGCTGATGGCTCATCGAGACTTCCGATGTAAACCGCGTGCACCGTGTGCAGTTGATGCAGCGCTCACCGTCGAGAACGACGCGCGGTCCGAGCTGGATGTGTTTGGGCTTGCGAACCTTGCTGAATTCGAATCGTGAGCCTTCCGGGCCATACTTGTAGGCCTGTATCTGCAGCGGGCAGTGACCGGCCTGATCACAGATCGGACAGTCCAGCGGGTGGTTGATCAGAAGGAACTCGAGGTTGTCCCGCTGAGCGTCGGCAACCTCCTTGCTGGAACGATGTGTGTGAACGACCATGCCGTCGCTCAAGTCGAGTGAGCAACTCGTCATCAGCTTCGGGAAATACTGGATGACCGGGTTACCCTTCTCGTCAACCTTGGGCTTGCCCGCCGCGCGGTCGAACGCGGGCGTGCCGGCCTTGACGAGACACTGGCGGCAGTTCGCCGGCACCGACATGGCGGGGTGGTAGCAAAAGTGCGGCAGTTCGAGGTCGTTGTCGAGGCAGAACTGCAGCAGCGTCTGCTTTCCCTCGTACTCGAAGAATTTGCCGTCTATGGTGACTTTTGCCATGTCCTGTTCGCGTCTGCGGCTCTAGGATTCTTCTGCGACTAACTCATCCTTTGGGTCGCCGGGCACGGCGACGTGGCTCGGGCGGCAGCGGGCCTCGAACTCGTCGCGAAAGCGGTCGATGGTGTAGCGAACAGGCCAGGCGGCGGCATCTGCGAGCGCACACACCGTCCTGCCTTCCATCTGCGAACACAGATCGACGAGCAGATCGAGGTCACGTAATCGGCCCTCCCCGGCTTCGATGCGACCAACGAGGTCTTCGAGCCATCCGGTGCCTTCACGGCACGGCGTGCATTGTCCGCAGCTCTCGTGATGGTAGAAATGCGTCACCCGGCGTAGCCATGCCACCATATCCGTGTCTTCGTCCATGACCAGCATCCCCGCCGTACCCATCATCGAGCCGGCCTCGCGCAAGGACTCGACGTCCATGGTTACACCGTCGATCATGTCACCGCGCAACGGCGGTGTCGAACTGCCGCCCGGCACGACTGCCTTGATCTTCTTTCCGCCGCGGACGCCGCCGGCCACCTTCTCGATCAGATCCGTGATCAGCATGCCGGACGGATACTCATAGACACCCGGCCTGTTGACGTGGCCGGAGATTCCATACAGCACGGGGCCGGGGTGCTTCTCCGCGCCGATCGAAGCGTACCACTTCGCGCCCTCATTGATTATCAGCGGGACACACGCCAGTGTTTCGACATTGTTGACGGTCGAGGGCCTGCCGAAGACACCGTACTGCGCGGGGAACGGAGGCTTGATACGCGGATACGCCCGCTTGCCCTCAAGCGACTCCATGAGGCTCGTCTCCTCGCCGCAGATGTACGCACCCGCGCCCTTATGTATGACAAACTCGGCGGAAAAGTCTGTCCCGAGGATGTTCTTGCCAACGTATCCCCTCTTGTAGGCCTTCGATAGCTCCCGTTCGATGTGATCGATCCAGTCCGCGTACTCGCCGCGCACGTAGAGGTAGCACGTCGTCATCGACATCGCATAGCACGCGATCATGCATCCCTCGATGACCAGATGGGGATTGTACTCCATGAGCTGCCGGTCCTTGAAGGTTCCGGGCTCGCTCTCGTCGCCGTTGCAGCAGAGGTATCGAGGACCGCCGTCCGGCTTAGGCATAAAGGTCCACTTCAGACCGGTCCCGAAGCTGGCCCCGCCGCGGCCGCGCAGCCCGCTCGCCTTCACTTCTTCGGTGACCGACGCCGGCTTCCACTTGTCCGACGTAACCGCATCCCGAAGGGCTTTGTATCCGCCATGCCGCTCGTACACGTCGAGAAGATGCAGATCCTTCACGGGGGGCAGCAGCACGCGTTTGTAATCGCGCCAATTACCCGCTTTAGATTTCGGCTTTTTTACTTCCATTCGATCCCCGATCTCTAATCAAACGACTCCGCCACCGGCGGTGTCCTGTACGCGTCCACCATCTCGACATCGGACCGGCGGTTGCCGGTCATCTCGTCCTCATCCTGCGGAAGCGTGATCGACGTGAATGCAGGCATTTGTCCGGCGCGGAGATTATCGATCAGATCGTCGAGTTTTTCTCTCGTCAGGTGATGCACGTAAGGACCGTTTGCCACCTGAAGCATCGGCGCGCTGCCGCAGGCTCCGAGACATTCCACTTCCTGGATGCTGAACAGCCCGTCGGTCGTCGTCTGGCCCTTCCTGATTTCGAGTTTGTCCTCGAGATAGTGCAGCATGTCGTAGCCGCCGCACAGTTGGCAGGAAAAGCACGTGCACACATCGAGCACGTACTTGCCCATCTTCTTCTTGTAGTACTGCGTGTAGAATGTCGCGACGCCGTAGGCCTGAGCGTACGGGATGTCGATTTCATCGGCGACGAGGCCGATGACTTCGGGCGGAAGGTAGCCGAACTTTTCCTGGGCCAGCCACAGCGCTTTCATGACCGCGCCGTCTTTCTTTTCGTATTGCTCTACGAATTCGGCGATCTGACGTTTTTCGGCGGCCGTGAAGACGAGCTCTTCCTCGGTAAACGCCGGCTCGGGGTTCCGATCCGGCAGGGGGGCCACTTCGCTTTGTCTGTAATCACCCATGCGTTGTCTACTTGTCGGCCTCGCCCATTACCGGGTCGACGGTTCCGATGAGAATGACCATGTCTCCAATCGCACCCCCTTCCATCATGTACTCCAACGCTTGCAGATTGGTAAAGCTGGGTGAGTTGATGCGGACACGCCATGGCTTGCCCGTACCGTCCGACTGCAGGTAGAAACCGAGCTCGCCCTTAGGTGCCTCAATGGCGTGGTAGGCCTCCACGCCCCGTGGCGGGCAGACGCCCGTGTCCGTGTACATGAAGTCGTGAATCATGCCTTCCATGGAGTAATAAACTTCCTCCTTCGAGGCATAGGTCTTCTTGGCGTCGTCCAGTCTTATCGCTCCCGCCGGAAGGCGGTCGAGACACTGGCGTACGATCTTGATCGACTCCTTCATCTCGTCGAGTCGGACGAAGTACCGCGCCAGGCAGTCACCTTCGCTGCGAATAGGTATGTTGAAGTCTACCTCTTCGTACTTGAGGTACGGCTCGAAACGGCGCACATCGTAGGCAACACCCGAGCCGCGCAGGTTCGGACCAGTCATTCCAAGTTCGACGACCTCTTCGGGACTCAAGACCCCCACACCATCGTTGCGATCGATCCAGATGCGATTGCGATTCAGGAGCTTCTCCCAGCCGTCGATCGCCTCCGGAAAGCGATCGGCGAAGTCGCGGATCATAGCCAGAGTCGAATCGGAGATGTCGGAGGAGAGGCCACCGATGCGGCTATGCGAAACCGTGAAGCGCGCCCCTGCCACCTCGTCGAAGATCTTGTACAGATCCTCACGGGATTGAAACGTCCACAGGAAGACCGATAGCGCGCCGGCATCCATGAGCCCGACGCCCATCCAGAGCAGGTGTGCCGAGATTCGCGCGAGCTCGCACATCATCGTACGAACCCACTGTGCCCGCTCCGGAACGGGGACGGCGGCAATCTTCTCGACTGCCAGACACCACGCCACGTTGTTCGCATACGGTGCCAGGTAATCCATGCGGTCCGTGTACGGCATGAATTCCTGATACGTCTTGGACTCGGCCAGCTTCTCGATTCCCCTATGCAGGTAGCCGATATCGAGTACGCACTTCTCGATGATCTCACCGTCGAGCTTTACGGCGCACCGTAGAACGCCATGCGTGGCAGGATGCTGCGGGCCGATGTTGAGCACCATCTCGTTTTCGAGCGGATCGGTAGCTCGATCGAGCACGTCCTCGGGGTGGTGTTTCTCATCCAGCCACGCGTGCTTGCTCTCGAGGCGCTTGTAGAGTGCCTTGTTGTGCTTCGGCCAGAAGCTGAAGTCGTCGCGCCGATCGATCCCTGTTACGATGTCCTGGTCCATGTTCACCGATCAGTCGTTGTCGTCTTTCAGCGACTCCGGTTCTTCGTAGCTCTTGATCGGCCGCCGACCGTGTGCAGCGGCAAAGGGGTCCATCGTAAGCTCACCTTCCGGTGTCTGCGGCGGGAGTGGGAGCGAGCCGGGGATTCCGAGCAGCGGAAACTCTTTACGGATCGGATGATACTCGAAATCTTCCGGCATGTACATCCGCCGAAGATCCGGGTGTCCGGTGAAGCGCACGCCGATCATGTCCCAGCACTCGCGCTCGTTCCAGTCGGCGGCCCGGTATACGGGAGTGATCGAAGGAACCGTCAGGTCGTCCTCGTCAACGCGCACTTTGACGCGGAGACGCTTGCCGCCCTCGATCGAAACGAGGTTGTAGTATACCTCGAAGCGGTCTGTCTCTGTGAATCGATCGATGCCTCCGATATCGACGAGGTAATGGAAGCCGAGTTCTTCCTTCAGGTGCCTGCAGACGTCGACAATCCGCTCTTTCTTTACCCAGACGGTGTGCTCATTCGCGTACAACGATTCACCGGTGACGTCGTCGCCAAATTGCTGCTTCAGGCCTTCGAGAACCTCCGGGACGAACGTGGTCTTTTTCGCGTGCGGGTTCTCGGAGTCCTCGGCCGGCGGATCGACCGGCGTGAACTGGAAGGAAAGCGTCTCGTGCTGCGTCATGCGAGCTGTGCCGGTCCCGGGGTCTTGAGGAGGCCCGCGTCAGTGATCTTACCCGACTGACGATCCTGCGACACGGAGTACTCATTGCGGATCTTTTCCTGGATGTCCATGAGCGCATGAACAACCGCCTCCGGTCGGGGCGGGCAGCCCGAGATGTAGACGTCGACCGGCAGGAAATTGTCTATGCCCTGCACGACACCGTAGCACCGGTGCATGCCTCCGCTGGATGCACAGGCACCCATCGCGATGCACCACTTCGGGTCCGCCATCTGGTCCCAGATACGGCGTATCGCGTGGGCCATCTTGTACGAGCACCAGCCGGCGACGATCATCAGGTCTGCTTGACGCGGTGAGAACCGCATCGCCTCGCTGCCGAACCGGGCGACGTCATACTTAGGCGCCGCAAACGCCATCATCTCGATCGCGCAACAGGCCAACCCCATCGGCATGGGCATCAGAGAGTTCGAGCGCGCCCAGTTTACGACCGCGTCGACGCGTGTTGTCAGGAAGCCTTCTCCCAGTCCTTCCATCTCAATGATTTATGCATACCCGCTATTGTTCGGCGCCGTGGGCGCGCGATTCGTACCGGGTGCGTGTTTTGCGGTTTCGAATGCGAAATCTTTGCAACACGGAAAACCCGCTTCTTCGAGAAGAATGAACAGAATCAGCGGCCGTGAAACTCGCGCTGGTGCCGAAGATCCTCAAAGTCCAGCCCACCTTTCTTGATATCGTACAATAGTCCGATTCCAAGAATCACAATAAAGAGAAAGACCACGGCCAGTACGCCGACCGCTTCGCCGGACGCCACGAATTCCTTGAAGCTGACTGCCCAGGGGTAGAGAAAGACGACTTCCACGTCGAAGACGATGAAAATCATCGCCACCAGGTAAAACTTGATCGTATAGCGGTCGCGCGCGTTTCCGATGGGATCCATGCCGCTCTCGTAGGCGCTCGTCTTCGTTACGTTCGGCCGCTTTGGACCAAAGATCTCGGCAGCCTTCAGAAGCGTCAAGGCCAATCCGGCGGCCATGATCATCGAGATGAGCAGGGGCAGAAAGTCTGCGAACATGTGTCGGGGGTTTTGCGGCGAACGCTCAGAGTGGGTGAAAATGCGTCGCCCAGGCCTTGACACGAAGGACCGGAACGACTTTTTGCGGTCCTCAAGCTACCCATTCGAGCCGTTGCAATCAACGCGGCATGGATTGAATATTGGGTGGACGCGGGTGGTCGGGTGCAACAAAAAAAGGCCCCCGGCGAACGCATCGCCGAGGGCCTTTGACGAACACTCGGAGCCCTAGTTGATCGTATACGTCAGGCGTGCGATGGCCATCCGCCCGACTTTCGGCGCGCCGATGAACTCGCGGTGCGAATCGTCGAGTACGTTGTTGACGGTTACGTCGAACCGCAGGCCGTCCAGCTGGTTGCGGAAGACGTACCCGGCACCCACGTCAAGGAGGAAATAGGATTCCAGGCAGTCATCCGTCGCTCCAGGCAGGTCCAGCCGGCAGTTGATGCCGACGTATGGACCCGACTGAATCGGGAAGCTGTCTGTGTAGCGACCTGCAACGTTGAAATAGAAACCACCGGGAGCCGTGTACTGACCGCCGAGGCGGCCCTTGAACTTCGGCGCGTTGAGGGCCACACGCAGGTCGACATTCTCCTCCTCGAGTTCTTCGTTGTCGAAAAAGTCGTCGCTCACGTAGGAGACGTTGCCGAAGAATGACAGCGCATTACTGGCCTGCAGTTCGAAAGAAGCATCAACGCCAGTGAAGTCGATCTTACCGAAGTTTCGATACGACAGCATCAGCTCCGGAGTCTGGCCGGGACTAGCAACGTTGTCCGCAGCCTCGACGATCGCGACCGCAGAAGGAAGCTGGTCGGACACGAATCCGACCACCAGTCCCGCGGCGGCCTCCGGCGAAACACCGAGTTGCCCCAGTATTCCGGCAAGCACCGGGTTATTTCCTATGCCCACAGCAAGTGCCGACTGGTACGAGGATTCGAGGTTAGGAACGACCACAAAAGGCGTCTCCATCAGAAGAGGCCCGACGAAGTCCTTCTTGTTCGAGTAGTAGGCGTCGACGTTAATCACGAGTCCTTTGCCGACGCTCTCGAATACGCCCGTGTAGCCGAGTTCGACGGTCGTCGTCGTCGTCTTCTTCAGCGGCTCGATGTCCGTCAGGTCGCTCACAAAATCCAGCTCACCCGTAGTCGTGTTCAACACGCCGAGGAGGCCTGGCGTGAACCCCGTAACCGTGGTATTGGCTGGTGAAAGCTGGTTGACAAGGAGGGCGGCTGTTTGCGGCGTGATCGTGTTTGGCGGCAGCATCAAAGCCGCGTTAATTTGAGCGGCAAGCACTTCGTCCGGTACGGCGTCGACGCCTGCATGAACCAGTCCGTGGATCTCCTGCAGAAACACACCTTGCGGCGTTTCACTACCGAGCGACGTCGGCAGTAGGCTGGTCGCGACCAGATCAGTCGGAGCAAACGAACCATACTGTGGATCGCGGCGCCACTCGTGACCGAAAGCAGACCCGGACCCTATCACGTTGATCGAAGTGCCCGGGATCGATCCGGCAACGATGTCGAGGAAGTTCGAGTTGGTGCCCGGCGAAGAGAACGCGATGTTGAACGATCCACGGACCGTGTGCACTTTCTCCCTGTTTCGCGGGCCAATGTGCAGTGTCGCAGCGGCACGCGGAGAAATTTGGAAATCCTCGGTCACCGAGTCGTAGTCGCCGCGTACAGCGCCGGTGAGAGAAAGACGTCTACTCAGCTCGACTTGACCCTGTGCATAGGCGCCGTACTCATCCGTGTTGTCCCTCTCTTCATTGCGGCCGTTGATTTTTCCGTCCGTGTCCGGCCGCGTAAACTGCAAGTCGACGCCGCCGACTACGGAGTGTCGACCGAAAGTACGGTCATACTGCAGCTGAACGTTGTAAAGAACGCTCGTGTCTACAACAAACAACTCACTTCCGTAGACAAAGGAATCTCCCGCGTCATTCCTGTTCACATAGGCCTGGCCGAAGAAGCCTTCCCGATCGTTGCGCGTCTGGAATCGCACTTGACCGTAGGTGTACGCATAGCCGTCGGCTTGCAGCGTACCGATACCCGAGAGCACCGTGGCATCGAGACCGGACTGACCACCGGAGGCGATAAACTCCGTTCTGTCTCCTAGCTTGAAGTGGAGCGATCCGTTGACGTTGTACTTGTTGTAGTCGGTGTTGCGTGCACCACCGGCTGCAAAACAGGCCTCGGGGTCGTCCGCCGGAGCACAGTCTTGTCTGGCGAAGATCGAGTCGGCCCGATCCTCAATGTCCAGCTCCCAGTCGTCCGCCTGGCCGTACATCCCAGTGATCTTGTACGCGAACTTGTCGCTCACACGGAGCGCATGGCGTCCCTCAAAGAGGATGAACGAGCGCTCACCACCGCTGACGGAGATGCTCGTACCGGGTTTCGTAAACGGGTCCTTGCTGAAGAAGTGGATGACACCCGCGTCGACACCGGCTCCGTAGAGTGCGGAAGCCGGACCGCGCACGACTTCGACGCGGTCAACGTCCAGAGTTAGTGCGGGCGTAATGCTGTTTATGTTAACGCCGAGCGACGGCACCGCTGCCTGACGATAGTCCGTCAAAACATAAGCCGACCCCGAGAAGGCGTTATTGAAGCCCCGCAGCACCGTCTCGCACCGGTCCACGCCCGTGCACTGCATGTCAACACCGGTCTTCTTTCGAAGAATTCCTTCCGAGCTGGTCGATACGTCGTTGAGGATCTCGGCCGCCGAAATCGTTTCCATCGGCATCGGGAAGTCCTCACGCTTGACGACCTTGTTACCGACAACCGTAACCTCGCCACCGACATCGATCACGGTCTCGGTAAGCTGCACGTTGAGTGTCACCGTCTGACCTGCAGCCAGCGTCACGGACTCGGTCACGGGCACGTAACCCAGTAGTCCGAACTGAACAGAATAGCTTCCGGGATCAAGGCCGGAGACCTCGTACTGACCGGATACGGGATCGGCTTGCGTTCCGGTCAACGTGCCTACGATGGTGACGTTGGCCGGAAGTCCGCCCCCGTCGCTGGCGTCTGTAACGGTACCGGTAATGCGGGCGCGCTGCTGCGCTTGTGTCGTGGTTGCGGGAGCGATCAATAAGATCAGACCGGCCGCGACCAGGAGTCTTGTGACACTGTTCATCGTTCGCCTGTCGGTTTGTTGCGAAGAGTGCGCCTGTAGCGCTGTCGAGGTAGGGCTCAGAAATGCACGCCAGACCCGCCGCCGGACATCGGATCTGCCTCAAAACAGCTCCTGGGCCGCCTCGCCGGGCATCGAGCCGCACTAATCTAATTGTGAATTAACGGAATAGACAACTTCTGGAGTGCGCGGCTGCTCGCCCAAAGCCTCACCCAAGCCCCACACGCTCGAAAATGGCGTCTACATTCCGAAGATGGTATCGGGGGTCGAACGTGTCCTCAAGTCCCTCGCTTCCCAACGCCTCCGTGATTTGTGCGTCTTCCTCGATTATCTGTCGAAACGATCTTTTTTCTTCCCAGGATCGCATCGCCAGCGGCTGTACAAGGTCGTAGGCTGCCTCGCGGCTCATGCCGGTGTCGATCAGCTTCAGAAGAAGGCGCTGACTGTTATACAGCCCGAACGTACGCTCCATGTTCTCGCGCATAGCTTCGGGATAGACGACCAGCCGTTCAAGGATCCGTGTGAAACGGGACAGGGCGTAATCCAAAACCGTTGTCGCGTCCGGGATGATGACACGTTCGACGGACGAGTGCGAGATGTCGCGCTCGTGCCACAATGCAACATTCTCATACGCCGAGGCCATGTATCCTCGTAATAGGCGCGCGCATCCGGTGATGTTTTCGGAGCCTACGGGGTTGCGCTTGTGCGGCATCGCGGACGAACCCTTCTGTCCCCTCCCGAACGCCTCCTCCACCTCTCGCACTTCACTCTTCTGCAGGCCGCGAATTTCGACGGCCATCTTCTCGAGCGATGCACCGATGAGTGCCAGCACGCTCATGTAATGAGCATGGCGGTCCCGCTGCAGCACCTGGGTAGAGATGGGTGCCGGGCGAAGGCCGAGCTTCTCGCACGTTATCCGTTCGACCTCCATCGGGATATGTGCAAACGTCCCGACGGCGCCGGACAGCTTTCCTACACGAAGGTCTTCGGCCGCTGCCACGAAGCGGTCGCGCTGCCGCTGCACCTCGGCGTAGTAAAGTGCCAGCTTCAGGCCGAACGTGGTCGGCTCCGCGTGCACACCGTGTGTCCGGCCCATCATGAGCGTGTAGCGATGTTCG
>JBFHWK010000023.1:0-23856 GCA_041589075.1 Rhodothermales bacterium | reverse complement strand
GCATGCAGGTCGACGATCCGGCATCGAAGCGATCCGGGCCGGCGGCTATCTCTTCACTTCATGAAGATGCGTCCGGCAACCTGTGGATTGGTTCCTTGAACTCGGGTCTGTACATGCTCGACGCGGATCGTGCCACGCTCTCTCACTTCGGGATCGGGGCCGCTTCCGGTGGACTGAGCCACCAGTCGGTGCAAGCGGTGTATGAGCTCCCGGAGATGCCCGGTGTTATCTGGATCGGTACGTATAGCGGTGGTCTGAACCGTCTTGACGTGGAGAGTGGGACCCTCCGGTACTTCACCGAGCAGAACAGCGCCCTGCCGACGAACACAGTCATCGGTATTCTCGGCGGAAACGACGGAAATCTGTGGCTGGGCACGCACAAGGGTCTGGTTAGGCTGAATCCGGTTACGGAGACTTTTCGTACGTTTGATGTGGATCGCGGTCTACAATCGCGTGAGTTCAATTTCGGCGCCGCGTTTCGAGCTGCCGACGGCGAGCTGTTCTTCGGTGGTATAAACGGACTGAATGCGTTTTATCCGGAACACATTATTGACGATCCGAACCCACCGACAGTTGTTCTTACCGACTTCAAGTTGTTCAATACGTCGGTGCACGTGGGTGCGCAGTCCGTCCTTCCGCGTCATATATACGGCGTGAGGGACGTCACACTGACGCACGATCAGAACGACATTTCTTTCGAGTACGTGGGTCTTCACTACGCAGTGCCCGAACAGAACCAGTATGCCTATATGTTGGAGAACTACGATCGGGACTGGCGCTTTGTGGGCGATCAACGGTCAGCCATCTACACGAGTCTGGACCCCGGCGAGTACGTCTTCAGGGTCAAGAGTGCCAACAGTGACGGCGTTTGGAGTACAAAGGAGGCGTCCGTTCGCGTCGTAATACGATCGCCGTGGTGGTCGACAGGCTGGGCGTGGTTTGTTTACGTGGCACTCATTGTGGGCGGGGTTGTGGTGATGGACCGCCTGCAGCGCCGTCGTCTTATTAATCGCGAGAGATCGAGGGCGCAGTTGCGCGAAGTAGAGCTGAAAGCCCAGGCCGCAGAAGCGCAGGCACTTGTGCTTCAGGCGGAGAATGACCGCCAGACGAAGGAACTCGAAGAGGCTCGCGAGCTGCAGTTGTCTATGCTTCCTGATCATCTTCCGGACCACCCCCTGCTGCAGATTGCCGCCGACATGAAGACAGCAACAGAAGTTGGAGGCGACTATTACGACTATGTTGTTGACGAGCAGGGAGCACTGACGGTGGTCATAGGCGATGCCACGGGGCACGGCGCGAACGCAGGAACGATGGTCACCGCCACCAAGAGCGTGTTCAACGTGCTGGCAACGGAGGACGACTTGCTTGAGGTCATGCATAAGTCGAATCGCGCGCTCAAGAGTATGAGTCTTCGGAAGCTATACATGGCGCTGGCTCTGGTGAAGTTCGACGACTACCGGTTGGAGTTTGTGGGCGCAGGTATGCCGCCGGCTCTGGTGTACCGCTCCGAGACCAGAGGAGTAGAGGAAATCTCATTGAAAGGCATGCCGCTCGGCACCTTTGTCGACTACCCGTACGAGAAGCAGTGTACAACCTTAAGGCCGGGTGATGTCGTCCTGTTGATGACCGACGGATTCCCCGAGCTGTTCAACGGAAGCGGCGAGATGCTAGGGTACCGAAGAGCCCGGACGCTGTTGCAAGAGGTGGGGAATCGTTCGCCGCGGGAAATCCTGGACCACTTCCTCGCGACGGGTTCGTCATGGACTAATGGCCAGAGCAGGGACGACGACATGACATTTGTAGTGATCAAGGCCCGACAGGAGGTCGTCGTTCCGTCAACCGTCTAACGTTGGGCCGGAAGAGCCTGCGCTGCAAGGGGTATTAAATCCGTCGCCACCACACCGACGCCCCGGTCAAAGAGAGCCCCGTAGACCTCCGGGCCAGCCTCCGTCGCTCGTTTGTCGATCAACTCGAAGGTACCGACGACCGCCCGAATCCGGTGGCGCCGAAGGTACGCAATGACCTCGTCATTCACTTCGTTCAACCCCGTCCATGCCATCAGCTTGCGCGGGTCGACATCGGGGTGGGTCAGGACTGCCTCGGCTTGCTCGATAGTTTCCGCGACTGCCGAGTAGACCAGCTCCGGTGCCATCCGTGAATAGTGAACAAGTTGTTCGAGATCGTACACGAGAACGACCACCCTGTTTTGAGCACCATGCCGCCGAATTACTTCGACAAGCAATTCGGGCGGAACTCCCTCCTTGACGTCCAATTGCACGATAGCTCGATTCTGGGACCACGCCAATACCTCGGCAAGCGTCGGGATGCGAAAGGGAGTGATGATGCCGTTGACGTCTCGGAGCAGCAGCCTGCGGAGCTCGGACAGTTTTACTGCCTCGAGGGGTCCCTTACCGTTGGTAGTTCGGTCCAGCGTATCGTCGTGCATAAGCACGAGTATGCTATCGCGTGACATTCGAATGTCGACCTCCAGGAGAGCTGGTGCATACCTGAGCGTCCGCTCCAACGTTGCGATACAATTCTCCGGAAAGGCCGGCATGGCACCACCTCGATGAGCACTCAGAAGAGGGCCTGTCTCGGAGTCGCTCCGCAGGTACTGCGCCAGCTCCTCGGTCGTGCTGAAGGATCGCAGGTTCTTCCCGGCGGCCGCGTACTCCGGTGCCCGATCACCGATCGATGCAGCAGTGCCGCACGCAGAAAGCAGCAGCGCGACGACAAGTGACAACCACGCAATTCCACTGCCGCGGATCACTGGGGCCTGCGCCCGCACGTATATCTCAATGGATCTGGACGACATATGCTGTTCCAGGCAGACTGTCAGAAGTTTCGCCTATGAGCGCGAGGTTCTTGTCCGTGCTAATGTCGGAACCGAATGACACTTCTCCGACATCGATTATATGACGCTGTTGCCAGCGACCGTCTTCCAGTCGATCGAAAACGTAGACGACGCGATCAATATTAAATTCGAATCGAAGCTGTTCGTCAAAGCCGACGACGAGGGCGCGGTTCTCCCCCAGAGAAACTTCTGAGCCGAAGGCACCAAGGTCGAACGGGTTGACCGGCTTCAGGCGTGCATTCTTATGCCATGACCCCGACGCGTCCCGCTCGAAGACCGTCGCCCGTCCGGACGCTCCCGGCTCCGCCCGTCGCTCGCCGACAATGATGCGACTACCGAGCAGGTCGACGGGAATGAAAAAATCGTCGATGCCTCCGAACCGCTGTGTGATTTTCCATTCGTCGTTGCCCTCGTCGTACTCCAGCACGTAAAGCGACCCGGGTAGGTTAGCGAGATAGGTCGAGGCTCCCACAACTGCCGTCTGTTGTTCGAGGTCGGCCGACGTACCAAAGATGCCGAGTGACGAACTATGTCGAGGTGTGACCCTCTGGTGCAGATTCCACACGCCAGTTTCCGGATTTCGACGAAAGAAGTATGCGGCGCCGTGGTATCGGCCCGACACGGCATCGCCTGTCGTGGTAACGAGTGCCCAGTCGCCATAGACGGCAACCGCGGATGCGAACGAACCCTCGCGTTCGGTGCCGGAGCCTTCCAGCTTGGCTTTCTGTTGCCAGAGTCCTGTCTCCGGATCGAGTTCGAAGATGTACGCCGAATTGGATCGGACGGTGGCTCCGCCCGGCCTGAAGGCCGCGACGATGACGTGGTCGCCACTCATCGCCAGAGACCTTCCGAAGAAGTCGCCCTCGAGGCAATCGCCCGGCCGCAACGTACCGGTATGGTTCCAATGGCCGGTCGTAGTGTCCGCCTCGTAAACGTACGCGGCGCCCGAGTTCTGTCCGCAGACGCCCGCACCACTGGCTCCCACGACTGCGCGATCTCCGTCGATGTCGACGGATACTCCGAAGAAATCACCTGCCGCTTCGTCGGGGTTGGGAAGTCGATAAATCTGCGCCAGGCTGTTCGACGTACAGACAAGACCGAACGCAACGAAGATCCACCGCCAACGGGCCGCCGTGTCTTTACACAACCTCAAACAGCCTGCTCCAGGTATCAGTAGGCGTTCTTGTTGATGAACCCACTCCACAGCGTCATCCACATGATCTTGATGTCCAGTGCCAGTGACCAGTTCTGGATGTAGTACAAATCGTATTCAATTCGTTTCTCGATCGATGTATCTCCTCTCCATCCGTTGACCTGCGCCCAACCCGTGATGCCCGCCTTCGTCATATGTCTGAGCATATAGCGCGGAACACGCTCTCTAAACTGGTTAATGAAGACGGGTCGCTCAGGTCGCGGACCCACCACGGACATGTCGCCTTTGAGCACGTTGAGAAATTGAGGCAACTCGTCTAGCGAAGTGCGGCGCAGCAACCGACCGACCGCCGTCGCACGATCCTCGCCTTCCTTTGCCCACACCGGCCCCGACTTTTGTTCTGCGTCCACAGGCATGGATCGGAATTTCAGCATGTCGAACTTCTTGCCGTTCAGCCCCATGCGCTCCTGCCGATAAAACACTGGGCCGGGTGATGATATCTTCACCGCTATCGTAATCGCCACTAAGAACGGCGAGGTGATCAGGAGGAAGGCGCCCGAGAACAGGACGTCGATGACTCTCTTCATCCATCTTGTGAACTGTACCGGTGCCTCATCGATGACGTGGATGACCGGCATACCCGCAACGTCCGTGACTCGACTGTTGAGCACATCGAACTGAAACAGGTCCGGAACGATGCAGACATGCACAATGCGCGTTGACAACTCACTCACTAGCCTTTCGATGGTACGCGCCGCGTCGAGGGGCAGCGCGATATAGACGTAGTCAATCGGCCGGCCCGCTGCGTAAGATTGGTCGACGATCTCGGGGACGTCGACACTGCGTCCTACGATCTCATTGCCGGCTTTGTTGTCGTCGACGAACCCCACGACGTGAAGTCCCATCCACGGGAACTGCTGCATCGCTTTTTTGAGTCGCTGTCCTACACTGCTCGCGCCCACAATCAGGACACGTCGCTGGTACTTGCCATGTTGTCTCGCTCTCCGGACGTATGCGTAGAAGCCGATCCTAAGCGTGATCATGAGAACGGGCGTGAGCACGCCGAATATGATCAGCATCAGTCGCGAAAACGAGAACGTACGGTAGAAACCAAGCGAAGCGGCAACGCACAGAAGTTCGACCGCTACCGCTCTCGCGACGCTGAAAACAAGACTCGGCAGTCGTTGCGCTCGATCCGGAGCATACAATCCGGTCGCCCAGAACACGATCGACGCTACGATAAGTACCCAGGGCAAAAGTGCGGCGTAGCGCTCGAAAGGTACCCACTCCGGCGGTGTCAGAACCTCAAATCGGATGTAATACGCAACGATCCAGGCAACAATCGCCAGCAAGACATCGCCCACAAACATCAGGCGCTGAAACAGTTTACTGTGTTCCTCGAGCATCTGTGCGCCTTAGTCGAAATCGAGCATCAGCGAAATGTCCAGTGCCGACACGGAATGTGTCAACGCACCGCTCGAAATAAAGTCCACACCGGAGCGTGCGATCTGTGCCACGGTCGCCAACGTCACGTTACCCGAAGCTTCGGTAAGAACGCGACCTCCGACGATAGCGACAGCCTCTTCGAGCAAGGACGTATCCAGTTTGTCGTCATTCATGCGGGTCATGTTGTCGAGCAAGAGAACGTCTATTCCCTCGCAGTCCAGAGCCCGACGAACCTCCTCGAGCGTCCGAACCTCTACTTCGATCTTCAGCGGTACGGCTTTTTCGGCGACGTAAGTCCGCGCGGCCGTTACCGCTTTCACAAGGCCACCCGCAACGGCGATGTGATTGTCCTTTATAAGAACCATGTCGTACAGTCCGATCCGGTGATTCCGCCCTCCTCCGAGCTTAACCGCCCACTTGTCCAAAGCGCGGAGCCCCGGGACCGTCTTTCGCGTATCGAGGATGTGTGCGCCGAACGGTTTCGCAAGTTCGACCATACGGCGTGTTTGCGTCGCAATCCCGCTCATTCGCTGGAGAAGATTCAGCGCCAGGCGCTCGCCGGTCAGAACACCCCGCGCGGGTCCGTTTATCCGCGCAAGCGTGGATCCTGCCATCACACGGCCCCCGTCCTCCCCGAGCCAGTGAACGCGTATTTTCGGATCGACCACACGAAACACGAGGTCGACGACACGCGCACCTGCTAACACGCCCTCGGATCGGGCCAGAAAACGCCCTGTGGCTTGGGTCGCGTCCGGAACGGTGGCGAGTGTCGTTACGTCACCGTTGCCGACGTCCTCCGCAAGCGACCTTTCGACCAAGTCCAGCAAGGAGGCGTCATCCACGTAGACCGGTCTCTCAGTAACAGCCGGATGCTCATGCAAGGTTCTTACCCGCTGAAATCGCCTTCTCGAATACCGATTTCACGATCAGAGGTGCCCGAACCGGCCGGTTCAGCGTCGTATCAAAGAAACACAAACCGACGTGACCGGTCGTGGTCGTCTTGCCGCTCCCTTCAACGATGATTTCGTAATCAATCTTCACCCTGACCTCCGGCACGATTGGTTCGAACATGGTCCGTACTACTAGCACATCATCGTACCGGGCCGGCGTGACATACCTGACAAAGGCTTCGGTAACCGGCATGATGATGCCTGTCGACTCCAGTTCCTTGTAGGCCAATCCCAACTCTCGCAGCGCTTCCGTTCTCGCCGCCTCGAAGTAATCGAGATGGTGCGTGTGGTATACGAGGCCCATCGGGTCACACTCCCGATAGCGAACTCGGTGACGATACTCGAACGAAAGCATCCGGTTGCGCAAGGTCACTCGGAAGTGCTCTCGACTTCGGCAGAGTCCGCCTTGGCGTGTCCTTGTTGAGCAAGGCCGTTTCCGCGGGTCTCGTAGGCGCCGATCGAATCGAACTTCTCGATCCGGTCGTCTATGAGTTTTGCGGGCTCGACTTTCTCCAGCGCCTTCAAGGCGCTCGCTATTGCATTCCCCACGGCCGTGAACGCTTCCGCAGGATTGCGGTGCGCACCACCCGTTGGCTCCGGAATGATCTCGTCGACGACACCGACCTTCGTCAGATCAGTGGCCGTCAATTTGAGTGCGCGGGCGGCGTCTTCCTTGTGGTCCCACGATCGCCAGAGTATGGACGAGCAGCTCTCGGGCGAAATCACAGAATACCACGCGTTTTCCATCATGATAATACGATCCCCGACTCCGATCCCGAGCGCTCCTCCGGATGCCCCCTCTCCGATGATGACCACGATGATGGGCACTGGAAGTCGGGCCATCTCAAAGAGGTTTCGAGCGATGGCTTCGGCCTGGCCCCGCTCCTCAGCCTCCATCCCTGGGTAGGCGCCCGGCGTGTCGAGCAGCGTAATCACGGGTTTGCCATACTTGGCGGCGAGCTTGACGAGCCGCAACGCCTTGCGATATCCCTCCGGATTCGGCATCCCAAAGCGACGGAACTTACGGCTCTTTGTATCGCGTCCCTTTTGGTGCCCGAGAATAAAGACCGTCCGGTCCCGGTATCCGTATTGACCGCCCTTGAAGGCGGCTATTCCACCAACAATTGCGGGATCATCCTTGTAGTGGCGGTCGCCGTGTAACTCGACAAACCCTTCAGTAAGCGCCTCGATGTAGTCGAGCGTGTACGGTCGCAAAGGATGGCGCGCGATCTGTACCCGCTGCCAGCGTGTCAGATTGCGATAGATGGACTCGCGCAGCTCTGAGACGCGTTTCTCGAGCGCTTCAATCTGATCCGAAAGATCGATCTCGACGGTATCCTGATTGACCGACCGCATCTCGTCAAGCCGCTGCTCGAGCTCGTGCAGCGGCTTTTCAAAGTCGAGCAGATATTGATCAGCGAGTTCTGGCATGCTTCTGACTTTCGGAGCGGCCGGTTTTTTCCGGGCCGATACATCGCGCTCGTCAGCCCGGATAGGACCTCAAGCGTAAGAAAATAGGGAGAATGATCCTACTCGCGATCGGGGCTCAGGATTCGGCGCACAGCCTTCGAAGCGACGCTCATTTCGAGACTTGGCGTCTGATTGTCGAGATAGAATTGCCAGGCGAGGTCTGCATTTTCCTGCGACTGCGGGCCTGAGAGTGAATCTCCCACAGAGAACACCCCCTCCGGTATGTCCCAGTGCGCAGGCGGGGTAAAGGGGTCGGCTGGTCGCCTACCGACGAGTGCGAGTCGCCCTGCCACCACCCGCGGCAAGTGCCTAACGCGATTGTGTAGCGTGCTCCACCTCGTCCGGGGCCGCACTCGTGACAGCAGCGCGACCCACGGAATCAGGCCGATGGTCAAGATCAGGGCTAGAAGACGGACACGCATTGACGACATGGCCGCTCCAGGTCGACCATAGGTTTCCTCCGTCGAGAGAAGGGGAAGAGAGAGGTCTTCAACGCGAGCCTTTCCGATGACATGCGATCCACCCTTCAGAAAGGTCTTGAATTCTACCGGAAGGTCGCGAAGTTTCCGCATGAGCGTCAACAGAGTTCTGTTGCTGAGCCCCTCTGTGGCGAAGATCACCTCGTCGATCTTGTAGAGACGTATCACGTCGCGCAACTGTTCGACCGAGCCGAGCCGGCGCAGGGGTATATCAATATCCTCCGCGCCGTCATCGGCGGTTACGTACCCGGCAACAACGAACGGTGGTCGCAACCTCGATGCTACCATCGACCGAAGACGCGCCGCCTCCAACGCGTCACCCACGACTACTGCAACCGGAACCAGCGGCGACCTTCGGTTCGCTATGGCCCGCCAGGCCGCCAGAAAGAGCGCCGCAGGCACGAGACCTCCGACGACAATGAACCGCGAGAACGCGATCTCCTTGACGAAGAATGACAGCGCCGCTACGAAAAAGAAGCCGGTCATCAATCCGATGACTACAGGTCTCAGCCGCTGTCTTCCTCGCTCATATCCGCCACCGAGTCTGATGCCTGCGACCGTCGCAAGTCCGAACGACAGCGGCGTCGAAAGAAAGAACTTCCACCCGAGGTTCAGACCGGAGCCCAGGTAGAATGCAGCCACCAGCACAATCGAAACGTAGACGAGAGCGAAATCGAGAAGTGGCCGTGCCGCACGCCGGACGCCTCGTCGTACGGCCGATAGCGAGGCTCGCGCCAGGATTGCACACCGAAGTCCGAATCGTAGTATCGCGGAACGTTCTCTAAAATGCTTGTCGGCGAATAGCAGCATTGCGCCGTAGAAGAGGCGCACGTAGCGCAGGTCGCCCTTGCGGGTGCTCTCGCCCTTGTAATGGATGATCTGAGTGTCCGGGACGTAAAAGATCTTCCAGCCCGCTTTCTGAATTCTGTAGCAGAGATCGAGATCTTCTCCATACATGAAGAAATTCTCATCGAAAAGCCTGTCCGGACGTGCCGAGGTTGATTGGTCGACCTTTTGGCCAGGTGAAGCGGTCGTAACGAGTGCTTCGCGCCGCAGTATCATGCACGATCCACTGAGCGCGTCTACTTCGCAGACTTCCTCCGGAGAGAGATACGATAAATTGTAACGGCCGAACCGACGGCTGCCGGGAAGCAGTCGGCTCAGCCCGATCATCCGATAGAACGCAGTCGCGGGCGTCGGAAACGCTCGTCGGCTCTCCCGGGCAAAGGTCCCGTCGGGGTTCAGAATCTTACAGCCGGCGGCACCCGCTTCAGGATGTGCGTCCATAAAATCTACGAGAGTCGCCAGCGTGTCTTCCTGGATGATCGTGTCCGGATTGAGGATCATCAGGTATCTTCCTTTGGCTTCGGCGAACCCCACGTTGTTTGCTGCGCCGAAACCGGCATTGCGGTCATTCGCAATCAAACGGACTTCCGGAAATGCGCGGTGCACAAGTTCCTGCGAGCCATCCACTGAGTTGTTGTCAACGACAATCACCTCGACCTCCAGCCGGTCCGATGATCGCATCACCGACAACAGCGCCTGTTCAAGGAACTCACGAACGTTGTAGTTGACAATTAGAACGGTTACGTCAACGACGCCGCGGGTGGAAACCG
This sequence comes from Rhodothermales bacterium, assembly GCA_041589075.1. Taxonomy (GTDB): domain Bacteria; phylum Bacteroidota; class Rhodothermia; order Rhodothermales; family JABDKH01; genus JBFHWK01. The sequence goes on along the minus strand of JBFHWK010000023.1, from coordinate 13,888 downwards.
CTGCAGCTCGCTGATCGCTCTGCGTCCTGCTCGACGTCATCTTGTTATCGATGTCCGGAACGTGAACTCTTCTGATAATAAGCACATGGCTAATAAGCACATGGCGAGGGCTCGTGTACCCATTCGAGAGCGCTTCGATCCTGGTGCAGCGGCCGCCGTCTACGTCGGCCGTATTATTACGGCCCGATTGGCGCTTTGACGACGATGCTTGGTCGCGAAATAAAATCTACGATTTCCCTGGCGCTGCCCGTTGTTGCGACGCAGCTGGCGCACATCTCGATGGGTTTTGTCGACACCGTGATGGTGGGCCGGTTGAGTAGCGAGGCACTCGCAGGAATCGCACTGGGCAACTCGATCTTTTTTACGACGCTCATGGTCGCGATGGGCGTCGTGATGGCAGTGGGGCCGATGGTTTCCCAGGCATTCGGCGCCGGTGACCGCGAAGGCGTGGCACGATCAACACGTCAGGGCATGTGGCTGGGGGCCATGCTAACGGTTCCGTGCATGCTCATTGTGTACAACATTGCGCCGGTGCTGAACCTCATTGTCAAGGAGGCTGAAACCGTTGCACTTGCGCAGAACTATCTGCGCGCTATTGCCTGGGGTGTCCTTCCGTTTCTCTGGTTTGTCGGGCTGCGCAGCTTTATCGAGGGTGTGTCGCGTCCGAGACCCGCTACGCTGATCAGCTTTGTGGCCGTCGGCCTGAACATCTTTGCGAACTACGTGCTGATGTATGGGAAACTCGGTATGCCTCGCCTCGGCCTGGTAGGGACGGGCTGGGCGAGCACGATCGTTTTCTGGTTCATGTTTCTGGCGCTCGCGCTCGTATCTGGCCGAGGAGCGGCCTTTGGTCGATACGAGGTCCTGTCGCATCTGCGGCGCCCTGACCTCCAATACCTTCGAGAGTTGTTCCGTATCGGGTGGCCTATCGGGGTCAGCTACGGCATCGAAGCGGGACTGTTCATGATAACAGCCGTGATGATGGGCGTGTTTGGCACAGTTGCGCTCGCTGCTCATCAGATTGCGATTCAATGCGCCTCGATCACGTTCATGGTTCCGCTCGGCATCGGGATCGCGGCATCCGTCCGTGTGGGACAAGCCGCAGGGCGCAAGGACGCTGCGGGCGCAAGAATGGCCGGTCTTGTCGGCGTCGGCCTCGGGGCATCGTTCATGGCCGGTGCCGCAATCGTGTTCTGGACGGTCCCTCGTACAATCGTGGCGCTGTATCTGAATCTCGACGACCCGGCGAACGCCGAAGTCGTGTCACTGGCCGTCTCCCTGTTGTTTGTGGCTGCCGTCTTTCAACTGTTTGACGGTGTGCAAGTATCGGCAGCAGGTGCGCTTCGCGGTCTCAAGGACACGCGCATTCCGATGCTGATCGGATTCGTGTCGTATTGGCTGGTAGGACTATCGACGGGGTACGCCTTTGGTTTCGGATTGGATCTCGGCCCGGTCGGACTGTGGTGGGGTCTGGTACAGGGGCTCTTGTTCGCCGCCATTCTTCTCTCGTGGCGTTTCTGGCGTCACTCCGCGTCTGTGGTTGCGACAAGCAGCTCGGTGTCGTCGCTCGCGAATCCGGGCAGCGAACACCCGCACACGCCTTTTTAACAAAATTCAATCGAGCCAATGAAGATTGTGCGAGTCGCATGTACTAGTTTTGTAATTCTGTCACCAGCACCCGCCGAGCGACTCCGGCAGTTCTAACTCCCTCTGTATGCCACAGGTATTTCCGAAGAAGGCCAACACGCTGCCTTTGTTGTCCCTGGTTGGCGCGCTCGGCTCCGGTGTCTTTGCCATCTTCGTGGTCTGGTACTATTTCTCGCCCGAGTACACGGACGTCGGCTATACACCGGAGCAGCCGGTTCCGTACAGTCACCAGCTTCACGTCTCTCAGCTGGGCATAGATTGCCGCTACTGTCACAACGCGGTGGAGTACTCGCCGCATGCCAACGTCCCGTCCACCGAAACCTGCATGAACTGCCACAACCAGATCAGGACGGAGAGTCTCAACCTGCTGCCGGTCCGAGAGAGTTGGGCCACGGGTAATCCCGTTCAATGGGTGAATGTCCATCAGCTTCCCGACTACGCACGCTTCAGCCACGCGGTGCACGTTAATAACGGTGTTGGCTGCGAGACCTGTCACGGCCGTGTGGACCAGATGGAAGTCGTGCAACTAGTAGAGCCGCTGTCCATGGGATGGTGTCTCGAGTGCCATCGCGAACCCGAGCTTTATCTGCGGCCAACCGAGGAGATCACGACGATGGGCTATGTACAGCCGGCGGACTTCGTCGAGCGAAACCTCGACCGAATTGTCAAGGAAGCCATCCGGCCGCCGACAGATTGTTCCGGTTGTCATTATTGATCGAAACGTGGGAAACGCAGAGTCAGCGAACATAGAGGAGATGATCGAGCTGCCCGTTCTCGGCGCGGCGCCGTCCGGTGTTGACAAGCCGCGGAACCGGTTTTGGCGCAGTATCAGTGAGCTGCAAGACGACCCGGCATTTGAAGACTTCGTCCGCGACGAATTCCTGGCCGGTGCCAGCGATACTCCGTCGAGCACGTCCCGTCGCCAGTTCCTGCAGCTCATGGGTGCTTCGATGGCACTGGCAGGACTGACGGCTTGCAGAAAACCCGTCGAGGCGATTCTCCCGTACGCGCGCAGGCCGGAAGAGGTCATACCGGGAATTCCGCTCAACTTTGCGACCGGCATGCCGTTTCGCGGTGTGTTGCAGGGCCTGCTCGTGGAGAGTCACGAGGGACGACCGACAAAGGTTGAAGGCAATCCCGAGCATCCCGTCAGCATTGGTGCCTCGGGTTTGTTCGAGCAAGCGTCGATTCTCGATCTGTATGATCCGGACAGATCGCGTTTCGTGTTGCGCGACGGAAGCCGCTCGTCCTGGAATGATTTCGCCGATTTTGTCCGCACCTATTCAGGCCGGCGAATTGCCGTGCTGTCGGAAGAGAGTTCCTCGCCGACACTGCGGGCCGCCCGGGCGTCCTTGGCCGCTCGCTATCCGGGTCTGAAATGGGTGACGTATCGCACTGGTGGCTCCGTCTCGGAAAGCGATGGTATCGTCCGTGCGTTCGGGAGCAGGCTCCGTCCCTGGTATCGGTTCTCTCGCGCCAAGGTGATCGTGTCTTTTGACGGTGATTTCTTGTCGCCCGTCGACCGCAACTTCGTGTCCAACACGCGCGAGTACGCTGCCAGCCGAAAGGTGGACGATGCGTCGGAGGCGATGAGCCGGCTCTACGTTGTCGAGAGCACGTTCTCAATTACCGGAGGCATGGCGGACAACCGGCTTGCACTGCGCTCGTCCGATATCGGTCCGTTTGCTGCGGCTGTGGCTGCCAAACTAGGCTTGATCAGCACCGCCGGAGGCAAGTTTGCTGAACACCCTTATGTGGCTGCGATTGCAGACGACTTGAGGGAGGCCGGGAGTGCCGCCGTCGTTCTCGCCGGCGAAACCCAGCCTGCCACCGTGCACGCGCTCTGCGCTGCGATAAACAGCTATCTGGGTGCGACGGGCCAAACGGTAGAGCTGCTCGATACGCAGCCTGTCGACGACACGTCTACACTGCCGGCGCTGGTGCGCGACATGAAGGCCGGAAACGTCGACGCGCTTGTTCTGCTCGGCGTCAATCCGGTGTATGACGCGCCGGCCGAGCTGGACTTTGCCGCCGCCATGAAAGGCGTCCGGGAGACGATTCATCTCGGGCATCATGTCGACGAGACCGCCCGAATCGCACGCTGGCACATACCCCGATCGCACTATCTGGAAGCTTGGGGCGACGGCCGCGCCTTCGACGGCACTCTGTCCGTCATTCAACCGCTCATCGCGCCACTGTATGAGTCGCGCTCCGACATCGAGCTCGTCACATTGCTGGCAACCGGCGAACAAGTGCCCGGCTACGATCTCGTTCGAGAACAGTGGCGCGGCTTTGTCCGCGGCGACTTCGAGAAGGGCTGGCGAAAGGTGCTGCACGACGGCTTTCTGCCCGGCACCGCATTCGCCAAGACGACGCCCGCTGCGCGGCCCGTGGTGGCGCTGCCGGAACCGCTTGTTTCGGAAGGCGACATCGAAGTCGTTTTTCGCCTCGACCCGACTGTGCTGGACGGCCGGTTTGCCAACAACGCTTGGCTGCAGGAGCTACCGGACCCGGCCACCAAGATCGTCTGGGACAACGTGGCCGTCATGAGCCCTGCGACGGCAGAACGCTTGGGCGTTCGGTGGACGTTGAGTGCCGGCAAGTACCATGTTGACGTGGTGGAGATCGAGTCAGGTGGTATAACCACGAGACTACCCATCTGGGTGCTTCCCGGGCATGCGGACGATTCAATCTCCGTGACCTTCGGATACGGACGTGAGATCTCTTCCAGCCGTCCCGAGCGCAAGGCAATCTTCTTCGATCTGGACCACTACACGGACGTGTACGGTCATGGCGCCATTTCGACAGGAGTCGGCGGCAATGTGGGTCCGCTTCGATCGGCGAGCTTCGCCTGGGTTGCTGCGCCTGGCAGCGTAAACAAGGTCGATGACGGCTATCTCATTGCGTCGACGCAGGACCACGGTGCCCTTCCGATCGACCGACGTCAGGTGGAGCGCCGAGCTCCATTCCAGATGGCCACGCTCGAACAATACCACGCGAACCCGACGTTTGCCCGTGACTACACTCCGGGCATCACGGAAGAAGCATGGGAGGACTACCCGGCGTTGTGGCAGGAGAGCCACCCGAGTGACCAACCCGCGTACAAGGACAACGACTACTACGAGTATCAGTGGGGCATGGTGATTGACCTGAACTCGTGCACCGGTTGCAACGCGTGTATAGTCGCCTGCCAGTCCGAGAACAACGTGCAGGTTGTCGGAAAGGAAGAAGTAAGCCGCGGTCGCGAGATGCACTGGATCCGGCTCGACCGGTATTTCGTCGGCGAGCCGAGTGGCACGGACGGACTGTCCATGGTCTTGCAGCCGATCCCGTGTATGCACTGCGAGAATGCCCCGTGCGAGTCGGTGTGCCCGGTTGCAGCGACCGTCCACTCTCCCGACGGAACGAATCAGATGATTTACAACCGATGTATCGGTACGCGCTATTGCGCCAACAACTGTCCATACAAGGTCCGTCGGTTCAACTTCTACAACTGGGTCAAGACGCTTCCCACATCGGTGCACATGGCGCAAAACCCGAACGTGACCGTGCGCTCGCGCGGCGTTATGGAGAAGTGTTCGTATTGCGTGCAGCGTATTCGGGAAGTCAACCAGCAAGTCAATCTCGAGGGCCGGTCCATCCGTGACGGAGAGGTCAAGACGGCCTGTCAGCAGGTATGCCCGGCGTCGGCGATTACCTTCGGCAACATCGCGGATCCAAACTCTGCCGTTTCTCGACAACGCAGCAGCGACCGGCGTTACGAAATGCTGGCTCAGTTGAGCGTGAAGCCGCGGACCTCGTACCTCGGGCGCGTGGTCAACCCCAACCCCGCGTTAGCCCGACAAAGCTAGACCGGAGTATCACTCCAAAAAGACCTTAGACGTGAGCGACGATAGCAAACTGACACAATCCGACGCGGTCCTCCCGGGACACAGCGGTGACGGATACGTCGACGAACCACCTCTCGTCGCGGGTAACCTGACGTTTCATGACGTCACGGAGCTGGTCGCTACCCACACGGAGAAGAAGACGCCGACAGCCTGGCTCGGTGCATTCGCGCTGGCGAACGTAGGCCTGCTCATTCTCGGCATCATGGTCGCATATCTGTTCTGGAACGGGACGGGTGTATGGGGGCTCAACAATCCCGTCGGCTGGGGCTACGCGATCGTCAACTTCGTGTTCTGGGTCGGTATTGGTCACGCCGGTACGCTCATCTCGGCGATACTGTATCTGTTTCGCCAGCGGTGGCGGACCGCGATCAACCGCTCGGCCGAGGCGATGACGATTTTCGCCGTCATCTGTGCGCTCCTCTTCCCGGGAATTCACGTCGGGCGCGTCTGGGCAGCATACTGGATGCTCCCCATACCGAACCAGATGGAAATGTGGCCGCAATTCAAGAGTCCGCTTCTCTGGGATGTCTTTGCCGTCTCGGTGTATTTCGCCGTATCGCTGATATTCTGGTACATGGGTCTCGTCCCGGATCTGGCCACGCTGCGAGACCGCGCCAAGAAGACACTGCGGCGACGTGTACTGGGTTTCCTCGCGTTGGGCTGGAGCGGAGCCAACCGCCACTGGCGGAATTACGAGAAGGCCTATCTGCTGCTGGCCGCGCTGGCAACACCGCTCGTTCTCTCAGTGCACTCGGTCGTTTCGTTCGACTTCGCCGTGTCGGTAATACCGGGATGGCACACGACAATCTTCCCGCCATACTTCGTCGCGGGAGCGATCTTCTCCGGATTCGCAATGGTCGTCACGCTGCTCGTCGTCGCACGAAAGGTCTACGGCCTGCAGAATATCATCACCATCAACCACCTCGAGAAGATGAACATCATCATTCTCCTTACGGGTACGATGGTGGGCTTCGCTTACATCACCGAGTTCTTCATAGCGTGGTACTCGGGGGTGGAGTACGAGCAGTACGCATTCATAAACCGGGCTACCGGTCCATATGCCTGGGCGTACTGGACGATGATGACCTGCAATTTGCTCTTCCCACAGTTCTTCTGGAACAAGAAACTGCGGCGCAACATCCCGTTCATGTTTGGTCTTTCGATCATCGTCAACATCGGGATGTGGTTCGAGCGGTTTGTGATCACAGTCACGTCACTGCATCGCGATTACCTTCCGAGTTCATGGGATTACTACACACCCACGTGGGTGGACATACTCACGCTGGTCGGATCCTTCGGCCTCTTCTTCACGCTGTTCCTTCTCTTCCTGCGGTTCGCGCCGATGGTCGCGATTGCGGAGGTGAAGCTCGTGATGCCGGAGTCGGACCCGCACTACTACGAGCGAGGGCACCGCGCGGAACCGCACTAATGTTCTGACGGCAATCGAACACACGGGCAATGATTAAGTCGATCATATCGCGGATCAAAGCTACGATGGGCATCTATGAGCCCGCCGATAGCGGCCTCTATGGCTTGCTGGCCGAGTTCTCCGATCCAGGTGCACTGCGCGACGCCGCCCAGGCCGTAAGAGATGCTGGATACCGGCATTTTGATTCGCACAGTCCGTTCCCCGTGCACGGGATGGATAGGGCCATGGGGCTAAGCAACTCCAAGGTCGGTTATGTCACGCTCGGTGGCGGCCTCACCGGATTTCTGACCGGAATTCTCCTGCAGTGGTGGACCGGCGGAATCGACTACCCGCTCAATATCAGCGGCAAGCCGTTCTACGCCTGGGAGCCGTCAATCCCGGTAATTTTCGAGCTGACGATTCTGTTTTCGGCCTTGGGTGCAGTGACAGGGATGCTCGTGATGAACGGGCTGCCGCGGCCTTACAACCCGCTCTTTTACTCGGAAAGGTTTAGCCGTGCAACTGACGATGCGTTCTTTTTGCATGTGGCTGCCAGCGACCGTCAGTTCGATCTGGAACGCACCGGACAGTTCTTGCGAGACATCGGTGCGCTTTACGTCGAACCCATAGAAGACCGCGGGGTCGCAGACGAATAGGTCCATGGTGATGTCGACTCACGTGCCTACATATCGATCACTCCTGTCCGTGACCGTCGCCGTGCTCGTTGCCGCCGGAGCGCTGCTCGGGTGCCGCGGCACAACCTCGCCGGCACCGCCCGTTCATATCAACCCAAACATGGACTGGCAGGAGCGCTTCGATCCGCAGGCGGCCAATGCGTTCTTCCGTGACGGTCGGGCCATGCGTCCACTCGTTCCGGGCACGGTCGCTCGCGGGTTTCTGCGTGACGACGTTCGGTTTTTCTTCGGACGTGAGGAGTCCGGCGAGTTTGTTGCCACGTTGCCGTTGCCGGTGACGGCCGAGCTGCTGTCGCGAGGCCGCGAACGGTACAACATCTATTGCGCACCCTGCCACGGCGAGGCAGGGGACGGACAAGGAATAATATCGACTGGCAACTACGGCTATGTGCCTGCACCAACCTATCACTCGGATAACCTGAGGTCGCAGACCGACGGTTACCTGTATGAAGTCGCGACGAACGGCGTGCGCAGTATGCCGGGATACGCCAGTCAGGTTCCTGTGGCGGACCGGTGGGCCATTGTCGCCTATATCAGGGCTCTGCAGCGAAGTCAGCACGCGGACCGAGCCGATGTACCGGCCAGTATCGTGTCAGAAGAATCACCGTAGTCGCTTCAGGCGGCCTCGAAGAATAGAAACAAACATGCCCAACGCTGTCGAACGCAACTCGCTGTCCGTGTGGCTTCTCGATCCACTGAGGCCGACGCAGCAGTACGCGCGTGAGGAGTTCAGCCCCACGGGGCGGGTGATGTCATGGTACATCCCAACGGGCATCGGACTGGCCTTCCTCGTTCTTAGCGTCGTTGGATGGGCGACGAACACCCGGCAATTCTACTTCTCGTATGTCGTTGCGTGGTCGTCGTGCCTGTCGATTGCGGTCGGGTCCCTGTTCTTCGTGCTTATCCAGCATTTGACGCGGGCGCAGTGGAGTGTGGTCGTACGACGCATCGCCGAAGCGCTGATCTGGTCGTTCCCGTTACTAGCGGTCCTGGCCATCCCAATCGTTATCGGGATGCATGACCTCTACCACTGGACTCACGAGGAGCTCTACGATCCGGCGACTCCGCAGTACGATCCGCTGCTCGCCGGCAAGAGGGGATACCTCAACACGCCGTTCTTCCTGATCCGCCTCGTGGGCTACTTCGTCGTGTGGACGTACATCAGCCACCGGCTGTATACGCTTTCGGTAAGGCAGGATGTGAAACCTGATCCCGGGACGTCTGCGGCCCTGCGCCGGGTCAGTGCAGGTGGCTTAGTCGTGACGGCGGTCACAATAGCATTTGCGAGCTACGACATCCTGATGTCGCTCGACCCGCACTGGTTCTCAACGATCTTCGGAGTCTATTTCTTTTCCGCATCTTTTTGGGTAGCGCACGCGGTCATCGCACTGCTTGCCGTGCTCCTTCAGCGGTCAAGAAGCTTGCGCGGCATCGTGAACCCGGAGCATTATCATGATCTCGGGAAGATGATGTTCGGATTCACCGTGTTCTGGGCTTACATCGCCTTCAGTCAGTACATGCTTATCTGGTACGGAAATCTTCCGGAAGAAACGCTCTGGTATCGGCACAGGCTTGCCCATGGCTGGGAGATGCATTCTGCCGCGCTGTTGATTGCCCACTTTGTGATTCCTTTCTGGGTGTTGCTGCCGCGGGCAGCCAAGCGATCCGTTCCGGTGATGAGCATCATGGCCGTCTGGTTTTTGATCGTTAACTGGTTCGACTTTCATTGGATTGCGATGCCGGTGCTGCACGCCGAGCAAGCCGGTTTTCATTGGCTCGATTTCGCGTGTTGGATCGGGCTTACGGGTGTGTTCACCGGGTTCGTTTTCTATCGGCTCTCGCGTCACAGTCTGGTCGCTCAAAACGACCCGTATCTAGCGAGGTCGCTGAACTTCACAAATTTCTAGGGCAGGGCCGTATCTTTCGCCCCCAGGCCGGGCGTTATTTCATTCGAGCTTCACCGCGCCGAATCGATCCGGTCCGCATCCACCGCGTACGAGACGGCCGTGCGTAGGATTACTGAGACGATGCAAGCATTCCGGCACTCCATAGCATTCGCACCCGCCGACGTATCCTCGGCTGCGGCGGCAGGCGCGGTGTCCGATGCGGCGATTGCGGCCGGCGTCGAGCCTGAAGAGATGGACGCAGGCGGGATTGGCGGCGTCGTTTTGGCCGTCACGGCATTGGTTGTCGTCATCGTAGTGGCTGTCTTTCAGATGGTCAATCTGGAGGTTCAGGATGTAAGGCGGGAGGTGGCTGCCGCCGCCACCGACGTAAGTGGCCTTGCCCAGTTGCGGGTTGCAGCCACTGCGAAGCTGTCGCAGTACGAACCGCTGACCGCTCCCCCCGGTAAGTATCGCATTCCGATAGATCGAGCGATGGAATTGATGGCGAACGAAACCTATCGAAATCCATCCGGCCGGTACACCGGGCAGGTTGTCCTGCTGCGAGAGTGATGTTGACTGCACAGGTTCTCCAGATGTCGGTACGCAAGGGGTCCGGATGGCGGGCGCTCACACTGGCGCTAGTGGTGCTGGCGGGTGCGGCTACGCCGCTGCGCGCGCAAACCGACGACGGGCTTCCCGCCGTCTTCAAAGGCGTCGGCGTTACGGAACGACTCGGCGACGTGGTTCCGGACGGGATCGTCTTCCGAAACCAGGACGGCCTAGAGGTCACGACACAGGAGTTGCTCCATTCCGGACAGCCCGTGATTCTAAACTTCGTGTACTACTCCTGCCCCATGCTCTGCAGCATTCTACTTGATCAGCTTGTCGACGGGCTGAAGGACGTCTCGTGGAATCCGGGTGCGGAATTCCAGATCGTGACGGTGAGTATGGCACCGTTCGAAGGACCGGAGCTCGCGCAAAAGCACAAGGAACGGTATCTGGCGCTGCTGGGCCGGCCCGGTACCGAACGAGGATGGCATTTCCTGACGGGCAGCGAGGAGGCCGTTTCCGAGCTGGCACAAGCAGTGGGCTTTGGCTATCGCTGGGTTGAGGATACTAACGACTACGCCCACCCTGCCGCCCTGATATTCCTGTCGGGAGATGGTCGTATAACACGCTATCTCCACGGAATGGACTATCCGGCAGGCAAACTGGAGAAAGCATTGATTGAGGCAGGCGAGGGCTCGGTCGCCTCCATCATCGATCGAATCGTCCTCTACTGTTATCGCTATGACCCAGCCTCAAATGAGTACGTCGTTCACGCAGAGAACCTCATGAAAGCTGGAGGCGCACTGACCATCCTGGCGCTTGGCGGGCTGCTGTTGTTAATGTGGCGCCGCGAAGTCGGTCGAAGATCGGCGTTTGTACGTACGCCTGAGGCCTCAATAAGACACGCGCACTGATTGATGGGAGATAAAGGAACGTTCTGGATGCCGGAACAGGCCTCGAAGATGGCTGCCGAGATCGACAGCCTCTTCTATTTCGTGTTCTGGATCAGTGTGATCTTCTTCGTCGGTGTCATTGGTGCGATGATCTACTTTGCGTGGAAGTACCGGCACCGGCCCGGCGAGGAACACATCCCGGATCCGCTCCCGGAGCATAAGGCGACCGAGGCGGCCTGGATCGTGATCCCGCTGATACTGGTGCTGCTGATCTTCACGTGGGGCTTCAAGGCGTTTCTGAAGCTCAACATGCCGCCACCCAACGCCTATCCGATTCAGGTACGGGCCTCGAGCTGGGCATGGAACTTCGCATATCCCAACGGCACCTCTATAGGTACCGAGCTTCACGTTCCCGTCGGCCGTGCCGTCAAACTGACGATGAGTAGTGACGACGTCCTGCACAGCTTCTTCGTGCCGGCCTTCCGCGTCAAGTTCGACGTGCTCCCGAACCGTTACACGTCCGTCTGGTTCGAGGCGACACAGGTCGGAGAGTACGACATCTTCTGTACCGAGTATTGCGGCACCGGGCACTCGGGAATGCTAGGGAAGGTGGTCGTACACACCGAGAAGGAGTTCAATGAATGGCTGCAAAGCAGCGGCCAGGGAGACATGACTCCGGAAGAGTATGGACAGGTGCTGTACACGCAACAGAACTGTATCGTTTGTCACTCTGTGGACGGTTCGCCAGGCGTCGGCCCGACGCTTCAGGGCCTCTACGGTCGCAACGAACAGCTGCAGGACGGATCAAGTGTACTGGCGGATGAGAACTACATCCTGCAGTCGATAGTGGAGCCGAATTTCCAGATCGTATCCGGATATCCCCCCGCCATGCCGGCCACGTACGCAACGTTACCGGCGGAGCAACTGGATGCCCTGGTCGCCTACATCAAGTCGCTGGCGAACTAGCCAAAAACTACACGCGCGATTTCATAGATGAGTGCAGCAACGAACAGTGACGTAGGCGCCGACGCACCGGCCGTTCATTATCTCAATCACGATAAGAGCATTCGGTCGTGGCTACTGACCATCGACCACAAGCGAATCGGCATCATGTACCTGGTGTCGGTTTCGATCGCCTTTCTGGTGGCAGGTGTTCTGGCAATGCTGGTCCGGTACGAACTGCTGTCGCCGGGACAGGATGTGATGACTGCGGAGACGTACAACAAGTTCTTCTCCATGCACGGCATCATGATGGTCTTCCTGTTCATCATCCCGTCAGTCCCGGCGGTTATGGGCAATTTCGCCCTTCCGATGCATCTGGGCGCGAAAGACGTCGCGTTCCCGCGACTCAATCTGGCGAGTTACTACATCTTCCTTCTTGGCGGAGTGCTCGTGGTTATCGCCCTGTTCGTCGGAAAGGTAGATACGGGCTGGACCTTCTACACGCCGTACTCGGAACGCACAAGCGATGCGGTCCTGTTCATGACCATGGCGGTGTTCGTTGCGGGTTTCTCCTCGATTCTTACGGGGCTGAACTTCATCGTGACGACCCACAAGATGCGCGCCCCGGGCCTGACGTGGAATCGACTCCCGCTGTTCGTGTGGGGCATCTATGCAACCAGTATCGTGCAGGTATTGGCAACACCCGTGATCGGTATCACTATGCTGCTCCTCTTCCTGGAGCGGCTGCTCGGCATCGGTATTTTTGATCCTGCGCTGGGCGGCGACCCGGTCCTGTTCCAGCACTTCTTCTGGTTCTATTCGCATCCGGCGGTCTACATCATGATCCTGCCGGCTTTTGGAATCATCTCCGAGCTGATCGCGGTCTTCTCTCGGCACCCGATACACGGCTATCGATTCGTCGCTCTCTCTTCCGTTGCAATCGCGTTCCTCGGGTTTCTCGTCTGGGGACACCACATGTTCGTATCCGGTCAGTCGGCCGTCTCGTCGATCGTCTTCTCACTGATCACGTATCTGATCGGAATTCCGACGGGTGTGAAGATGTTCAACTGGGTCGCTACTATGTATCGCGGGTCGATCTCGTTCCAGACACCGATGCTGCATGCCCTCTCTTTCCTTTTTCTGTTTGCGATCGGTGGATTCACAGGCATCGCGCTCGGAGTTCTGGCGCTCGACGTGCACCTGCACGACACGTATTTCGTGGTCGCCCACTTTCATTATGTGATGATGGGAGGAACCGTGATCGCTGCGCTTGGCGGACTGCACTACTGGTGGCCGAAGATCACGGGAAAGATGTACAACGAGCGGCTCGGTCAGATTGCGGCGGTCCTCATCTTCGTCGGATTCAATGTGACGTTCTTCAGCCAGCTTGTGATGGGCAGCCAGGGAATGCCACGGCGCTATTACGACTACCTGCCGCGTTTTGAGACCATGCATGAGATATCGACGTACGGCTCATGGGTGCTGGGTGCGGGCCTGTTCCTCGTGATGTTTTACCTGCTTGCGTCGCTGGTGCGAGGACGGCAGGCTCCGGCAAACCCGTGGCGCGCGGCGACGCTCGAGTGGACCCACGCAACGTCACCCCCGGACGAGCATAACTTCCATCACACGCCGATCGTGACGCGCGGTCCGTACGATTTCCGGGCCGTAGAACTGGGCGGCGGGGATGGCCACGCGGCTCACGCCGTGCCGGGAACCGCAGCACCAACCGAAGCCTGACACAGAAAAACCGCAGACACCGGGGCTAAGAAAGAGAACGTACCAATGGGTTCGAGTACAGTAACAGCAGTACACGGCGAAGCGCATCCGGCTCATCTGCAGCACCATTTCGTTTCGTCGGATCAACAGTTCGATGCCGCGAAGATGGGAATGTGGCTTTTCCTCGTAACGGAAATCCTTCTCTTTGCGGGAATGTTCGTGGCCTACACCGTCTATCGAGTCTGGCATCCTGAAGTATTCG
>JBFHWK010000022.1:0-24001 GCA_041589075.1 Rhodothermales bacterium | reverse complement strand
CTGGAGGACAGGTGCTGCAATTTCATAGACAACCGAGGCAAGCACGGGTAGTGTGACGTAGACTGTACGTTGCCCCTCCGCTGAACGAGTCCGATCGTTTGCGCATGCGGTCAACCCGATAAGGACACAGACAGACGCGACGACTTGTAGCGGAATACGGTGATGTCTGTGCGCGTCGATCAAAGTGGTGGCTGTATGTGGAAATCTGCGTTGCGTCAAAGCTAAGTGGCCGATTCTGTGCGAAGCACTGTAGCTTCGCGAGTTTCGGGCGAATAACAAACTAAGGGCTTTATGAGGGTCAGCCTGAAGAAGCTCGGTCCTCTCTAGAACATTATATATTAGCGCATCCCACTAGACTGTGTTCAAGTTCTTGGCTTTCGCCTGGCCGAACAGTGCTGTCGCCATTGTGACGATGAGTTTGATGCTGCCTTTCGCCGGGCAAGCGCAGGACGCTACCCTCGTCGAGGGCCGCGTAGTCAGCCACTCGTCAGGATTCCCGGTGGCCGGGGCAACGGTGATCCTTGTAGGCACTCTTTACGGCACGGTCTCGGACTCCGCCGGGACATTCAGTCTTGGGCCGGTTCCGGACGGGGAATACCAACTGCGCGTAACCGCTCCGGGATTCGGTGCCGCCGAGCTTGCCTTCGCAGTTCCGTCGGATCCGCAAATAGTTAAGGTTAGGACGGCACGAGGGCGGCTTCCCGACAACCCCGTACTCGGGGTTACTGAGACATCGGTGGCAGATCCATACGACGGAAGTGCAACGGCCCTTGCCGCGGACTCGCGGGGCGGTCTCGCCCGCGTGGCCGGTGTCGGCCTGGCCACATACAGCCCCGTGCTGTCCTCTGCAGTCGTTCGAGCGCTTTCATCGGGCAGAACAAGCGTTCACTCTATTCACGCACCCTCCGTAGTTCTCGACATACCCGGAGCTGGGCGTCTCGACCTGACATCGCCTGGGCGCGCATACGACCGTGGCATCGTAGTGTTCGGAAGCCTCGGCAGCCCGCTTGGCTCTCACGAGTTGGCTTCTGTTCAGCATGACGATTTTGACGGTATCGACGGACCGGCCGCGCTGCAAGTCGACACGGGATTTCAGACGAACATCAGATCGGCAACGGCGGCGGCCACGTACACAGCTCACTCGTCGCGAGCTGCATTTCGTTTTGCCGGGAGGTACGCGCGGGGCGGAGACTACGCCGCCCCAGACGGACGCACGATGAGTTCCTCGTTCGACGTATACGGAGGAAACGCGGCTGCGATGATGCGGCTCTCTGCCGTGTCGCGACTCTTCGTGGCAGGATCCGTTACAGGAGTGGGTTCGGCGGAATTACCCGGGTCGGTTCTAGCGATAGCCTCCGCCCGGCACGCGAACGTTGCGACGCGATGGGAATGGGTGCCGGAAGGGCAACGTCTGCGACGGTTGACCGCTGCAGCTGCGGTGGCCGGCTCGGATGCGGAGCTTGGCGCGATGGAGGTGGTCGGTCCGAGTCTGCCGCGAGCGGACGCAACGACCACGGCGTTTCAGACGGCCATTCTTGCGGACCTGGCTCTGCTGGGACGCGAGCTTGTACAAGTCGGGCTTTCACTGCGCCGCACGGTATACGATGGGCGCCTCTTCGATGGGTTCGCTCCCGAAGGCGCGTTGTTCTGGCCGGACGGGCGCACTGACGACGGCCATGTCTTCCTGGCCACGCGTTTCACCGGTTTTCGGGCTGCAGCGGCGACGCGAGTCTCTCTCGGCTATCGGGCGACAAGCGAAAAATCCGGCTCACAGAACGAGTCGATTGATCGCTTCCTCACCGGCAGCCTCTCGCTCGCGTACGAGTACCGGCCGCGGATTGCGTGGACGCTCGGGGCAATCGGAGAGCTTCTCCGCCGTCCTCCCTCGGTTCACGAACTTCTGGCCGATCCCACCCCCGACATCGATCGCGTCGTCGTGGGGCGGATCTCAGGCAACAGCAATCTAAGACCTGAAAACTGGGTACGCCTTTCGGCCTCCGCACAACGAACGGCCGAAGGTACGACCGTAGAAATCAAATCGTTTCTCGCTCTCGTTGGCGACTTTATCGGGCACACGCGTATCTCTGAAGTCGGACCTATCTCGGACAGCACACGCTGGACGTACACGAACCGAACGGCACGATTCCTCGGTCTGGAGCTGTACGCGAGACGCCAGCTTGCGCCGTTCGTTTCTATAAGTGGACACGTGAACTATGTTGATGCCGTCGACCTGGATCGAGACGAAACGCTTCCTCTCGTTCCGTCAGTTGGGGGAAGAGCGGATTTTACGGCGGCGACGCCGGGTGAGCGCTTGCTGCTGGAATTCTCTTCGGAGTTCGCATTAAGTCGAAGCAGCGTCGCACTGGCGCTCGGCGAAACGGCGGCAAAAGGCTTCGTGATCTTCCACATGCGAATGGGTGTGCCGCTATCGGAGCATCTATCGTTTCGCTTCGGTGTCTACAACATCTTCAACGGGACGTCTGCGCCCTTGCTGAACCCGACACGGTCTGACCGCCGCAGGGTCCCAATGCCTGGAAGGTCTTGGCTTTTTGCACTTCGGTTTCAGTCGTGATCTCAGACGCCCAGCGCCGCAGCAATACGCTCGACGGTCTCTCGGAAGGGCCGAAACGTGCAACCTAACTCACGCACTGCTTTCTCGTTCGAGTATCGGTACACGCGCGCGGCCTGGCGGACATTTTCGAATGTAATCAACGGCCGAAAACGAAAGACGAAAGCCAGGGTCTCAACAATTGCTGCCACGGTCGTTGCGATCGACGGATGCAGTCGAAATCGCGGCGGTGCCACGCCGAATACGTCTGCAATAGTCTCCATAATCTCCTTCCACATAAGATTCTCGCTTCCGAGAATGTAACGTTCACCCGTGCGTCCGCGCTCCATGGCCCGGAGATGACCATCCGCTACGTCGAGTACGTCGACGACGTTGTTACCCCCGACCGGAATTCCGGGGATGGCTCGGCTTCGAATCCGGTCGATGACCAACCGAGTGTTTTGTCCGGCGCGGCCCACGCCAAAAACGAGCGACGGGTTGACCATCACGGCGTCGAGACCTTCGGCGATTCCACGATACACCTCGAGGTCGGACAGATGCTTCGAAACGGCATATGCGCTGTTGGCGCGCGACTCCTGCCATACTGCCGTTTCATCAATGACGCCCGAAGGGTGTTCGGAACGCCCGAGCGCCGCGATGCTTGACGTGTGGACCAGTCGCCGTACACCTGACTCGAGGGCGGCGTCTACAATGGCGGCGGTGCCGCCGACGTTTATCCGCAACATCCGGTCGAAATCTCGCTTCGTTCCGATCAATGCCGCCACGTGATAGACGTGATCGACTCCCTCAACCGCCTCCTCTAGCGTGAAGTGATCCGTGACGTCGCCAACGACATGTTCAACACGCTCGGTATTTTCACCCAGAAGTCCGAGCGGCGACTGTTCGCGACGCAGTATTCGCACGTCCTCACCACGGGCGACGAGCATTCGTACGATAGCGGAGCCAATCAGTCCCGTCGCACCTGTTACTAGCGTTTTCATCGGGCTTGACCCAGTAGAGATGTCTACTCGAGTTCTACAAGCAGATCGCCCTTCGTAACCGCCTCACCCGCCTGAACGTGAACATGCTTCACGACGCCGTCGGCAATAGATCTAATTTCATTTTCCATCTTCATCGCCTCAAGGACGAGCAGGCCCTCACCTTTCGTCACGGCTGCCCCCGCAGTAACCAGCGTGTTGAGAACGAGGCCGGGCATGGGTGCACGGATGGCCTTGTCGGTGACTCCACGCGAATCACTGATCCCGAAACGTTCAAGAAGAATGTCGCGTTCTCCGCGAACCTCGACCGTGCTCACCGCACCGTTGACGCGCACTTCAAGCATGCCCTCATCCACGGGTGCCACTTGAACGGAATGGCTCGCGCCGTCGAAAATCACGTGGTACCAGCCGCCACCCAGTCGCTCCACCGAGCAATTCGCCGGACCGCCGCCTACGATAATTAGGCCGTCACGAAATTCCAGCGGAATGGTGACGCCTGCGATCGTTACATGGAACCGGCGAAGGGTCGCTGCCATTGCGTGTAAGGTGTGAGGCTGACGGGGCAAAATAAGAAACCTGGATAGCGCAATTTAGCGGCGCAGGCATATGCCCAAGATATCCGCGGTGGATCTGCTGCAAGCCTATCGGCAGGGTTTGTTCCCTATGGCATTTCCGGACGCCGGCAACGAGATTTTCTGGTTGTCGCCGGATCCGCGTGCCGTGATTCCGCTTGACGCCTTCCACGTCCCGCGTTCGGTGGCACGCCTGATACGGCGAGGCCGGTTCGTGACCACAGTGGACCGGTGCTTCGGAGATGTGATCACCAACTGCGCGGCGCGGAAGGATACGTGGATATCCAAGGAGATCATCAAAGCGAATATCGAACTTCATGCCCGAGGCTACGCCCGATCCGTCGAAGTGTGGAGCGGTGACCGCCTTGTAGGCGGCCTCTATGGCGTAGCTCTCGGCGGAGCCTTCTTTGCCGAGTCGATGTATTACGAGGAGAGTGGGGCGTCAAAGGTCGCCCTGGTTGATCTGGCGCACCGGCTTGCCAAAGGTGGATACGTACTGCTCGATACGCAGTATCTTACGGGTCATCTGGAACGTTTCGGGGCCGTCGAGATCGACCGCCGCTTGTACCTGGAGCAACTCGCCACGGCCGTGAAGATGGAGGCGCGGTGGCTCACAATGGACGGTCCTCTCACGAACGCCATCGCTGGAGGCTAAGATATCGTGTTCCGTGCTTTCGGTCTTTTTCTCGCTGCGGCCGCGTTGATCGCAGGCTGTGCCGACGAGAGGTCACGCAAAGGACAGGGCGTACGAACTGCGCCGGCCTCGCTCAAACCTGCGGCTGCGTCGAACGACGTACCGGCGATCTTTACGCGCTTGATGGAAACGGCGCAGGCCGACGCGTGGGCCGAACGGCCAGTCGGCGACATTGCCGTACGGGTCGGCCTCTACTTCGCGGGTGCTCCATACGAGGCCGGCCTTCTCGACCGAGGATCCGTGGAGGAACTGGTCGTCACGTTGGACGCTTTCGACTGTGTCCTGCTCGTCGAAACGGCCCTCGCCGCGGCTCAAGCTGTTCGCGACGAGAGTTTCTCGTTCCACACGTTCCGCGAACATCTTCAACAGCTTCGCTACCGCGATGGTCTTCTTGACGGTTATTGCAGCAGGCTGCATTACTTCACCGACTGGATTCGCAACAACGAATCGAAGGGCATTGTCCGCGACATCACGCGTGAACTCGGCGGCATCCGGCTCGAGAAACGTCTCTCGTTCATGAGCGAGCACCGGGAGAGCTATCCACGCTTTGCCACGAACGACAGTCTCTTCGGTGGTATAAAAGAAATGGAGCGGTCACTCGAGGGGTTGGAGGTGTACTACATACCGCAGAGTCGCATTGCCGAAGCCTACTCGCGAATCGAGTCGGGAGACATCATAGCGACGGCCACCAACATCGACGGACTCGACGTGTCGCACACGGGATTCGCGTATCGCCACGACGGTGGCGTCGGTTTTCTCCACGCCTCTACGAGCGGCGGCGTCAAGGTTTCTCCCGATCTTCAAGAGTACGTTCAGAACAACCGCATCCAGATCGGCATTGTCGTGGCGCGGCCCATCTGATCCGCTTTGCACATGGACGACCTCAGGCGTATTGGAGTGTTCACGAGTGGCGGTGATGCGCCCGGGATGAATGCGTGCGTTCGCGCCGTAGTACGCAGCGCTATCGAACACGACCTGGAGGTATACGGCATCCGGCGAGGATTTGCGGGCATGATCGAGGGAGATGTCGTCGAGATGGACTCGCAGTCCGTGTCAAACATTCTGCAGAAGGGCGGTACGATTCTGAAGAGCGCCCGGTCCCAGGCATTTCGAACGCCGGAGGGAAGAGCCCAGGCCGCGGCGCAGCTCGGCAAATACGGAATCGACGCATTGGTCGGCATCGGCGGTGACGGGACGCTGCAGGGCGCCGCGCTTCTGCATAAAGAGCACGGGGTGCGCGTGGTAGGCTGCCCGGGTACAATCGACAACGACCTTTTCGGAACCGATGAGACCATTGGCTACGACACGGCGCTCAACACCGCAATTGAAAACATCGATCGAATCAGGGACACCGCCGACGCGCACGATCGCCTATTCCTCGTTGAGGTCATGGGGCGCGACGCCGGCTTCATCGCGCTCAACGCGGCCATAGGTGGCGGCGCCGAAATGGTGCTGTTGCCGGAAACTCTGTCGGATGTAGAAGAGATCAAGACACGGATCCACTCGATCATGACCGCTCAATCGCGGTCATCGATTGTCGTAGTGGCTGAGGGCGACGAGACAGGCGGTGCCTCGCGGATCGCTGATATACTGCGCAGCGACCCGGCGTTCGCGTCCATCGATCTTCGCGTCTGTATTCTTGGCCATACGCAGCGCGGTGGCGCACCGTCTGCACGAGACCGCGTACTCGCCAGTCGCCTTGGAACAGCGGCCGTACGCGCACTCCTCGAAGGATACACCGACGTGATGGCCGGTATCGAGAATCAGGAAATCAAGCTCACACCGATGAGCAGCGTCTGGAGCCGCAAGAAGGATATAAACTACGATCTATTGCAGCTCACCCAGACACTGAGTTGACAGTCGCCGTCAGATCAGAAACGCCGGTATGACGCCTACCAACTATCCCCCGGTCGGGGAGGTCGAGGGCAAGAAGAAACATGTCGAGCGCATGTTCGACACCATCGCACCTCGCTACGACCTGTTGAATCGCCTGCTCAGTCTGGGTATCGATCGATGGTGGCGCCGCGAGATGATCCGTGAGCTCAATGTTCGTGGACGCGTCGACAGACTTCTCGACGTGGCGACCGGGACCGGCGACGTGGCGATTGCGGCGCTAAGGCTAACGCCGGAGAAAGTTGTCGGCATTGATCTTTCCGAGGAGATGCTCACGGTTGGCAGAAAGAAGATCGCGGAGCTGGGTTTCGCAAGCACGATTGATTTGCTACGAGGAGATGCTGAAGATCTTGCCTTTGATGACGGTGCCTTTGACGCGGTTACGGCTGCGTTTGGTGTCCGCAATTTCGAGAATCTCGGCCAGGGGCTTTCGGAGATGCTGCGTGTGCTTCGACCGGGCGGGACAATGGTTGTTCTGGAGTTCAGCTCGCCTCAACGGTTTCCGATGAAGCAACTTTACGGTTTCTACTCTCGCCACGTACTTCCACGCGTGGGGTCGGCGGTGTCGAAGGACCAGGGGGCGTACAGCTATCTGCCTGACTCGGCGGCCGCGTTTCCTTTCGGCGAGAGAATGGTCGAAATCATTCGGGATGTGGGATTTGAAGACGTGGCGTGTCGGCCGTTGACGTTCGGGATTGTCTCGATTTATACGGCGAGCGCGCCTCAGACGGGGAGAGGATCTAGCGGTACTTGGTGAGGCAGCATTCGTTGCAGTTTCCGCGCTTGCGGTACTCGACGTGGTCCATCAAGCGCCGCATAATCTGTACGCCGAATCCTCCCGCCTTGCGGCTTTTGGAGTAGTCGAAGATGTCCGGCTCCCGGTACGTCGACTGGTCGAAGGACTCTCCGCGGTCACGAATACGAACCGTAAAACGATCCGGCTGAACGATCACATCGACATCGATGTCGTGCTGCTGGTCGCCTTTGTACGCGTGCTCAATGACGTTCGCGCAGGCTTCGTCCACGGCGATCTTCAACTCGCCGACATCCTTGGTCGGAAAGTTTGCCTCGGTCGCATGTTGTTCGATGAATCTGCGGACGTCCTCCAGGTACCGCGTCGAACTCGGGATCGTCAGGGTATGTACGGAACGGGGCACGGTGGGGTTTTCAGGCGCCGTCGCCGTTTGTCGTCTGGAACCGAGCTACAGCATCGGCCTCGGATTCGACAATGTCGAACAACATCGGGAAACCAAGCAGATCAAAGACATTGAAGACCCGAGGCTGAAGCTCGGCGATCTTGATATCCCCTTCTTCTTCACGCAACTCCTCGATGAAGGCCATGAAAACGCCGAGCCCGGCGCTCGAGATATACTGCAGGTTCTTTCCATTGACTACGATGCAGACGGTCTTCGCGTCGAGACACTTTTGAATGGCGGCTTCGAGCTCAGACGCTGTGTGTGCATCGAGTTCTCCGTTTAGTTCGAGAACCTGTACGGAACCGCTGGTTCGGAATCCGACAGAGAAGTTGCTCATGGGTTGTTTCTCACGTTGAGTGGGTGATTTTTCGCTGTTTCGTCCGCAAATTACTGAAAAACGTTTACGCTGGGCGCATTTGAGCCTCTTCCGGCACCGCCGACTGGTTCAAACTCCGCACGTCGATGCCATGCCACTTCATGATGACGAGCGTCATGTCGTCATCATAGTCGGAGCTACCGATGAAGTCGGTGAGATCATGCGTGAGCGCTTTGTGCAAATCGTGTGCCTCTTCGTGTCTATTCTTACGTAGGACTTCGAGCAGCCGGTCATATCCGTACTGATCACCGGACAGGCCCCTGCTTTCGATCACGCCATCCGTGTAGAGCACAAACACGTCACCGGGGCGCAGGGCGACTACTTCTTCGGACAGCGCTGTCGAGAATACACTGCCGCGATCCAGTCCGAGGCCCATGCCCGGCGTGCGCATGAGGCGCGCGCTGCCGTCGACACTGATGGCTGCCGCAGGGCAATGCCCCGCTCTCGCAAGGCTTATCGTCTCGCCTCGCGCGTCCAGCACGCCATAGATCACCGAAACAAAAACGCTTCGCTCCAGAATCGAAGAGAGTGTTGCATTGGCATGCTCGAGGAAGGTGCGCGGCGCGGGCGCAAGTCGCGTCAGCGATCGGAAGATGCCCTGCATCTCCGCCATATAGAAAGCCGCCGAGGTACCTTTGCCTGAAACGTCCGCCACAATGAAAGCGATCCGATGCTCGTCAATCGTCGAGAAGTCGAAGTAGTCACCGCCAACCTCATGTGCGGCGACGCTCGAGGCTGCAATCGAGACACCCGGGAGTGTGGGCAGTCGTTGCGGAAGCAACTTGACCTGGACTTCCCTCGCGATAGCCATTTCGCGAGCGAGGCGCTCCTTCTCAATTCGCTCCTCAAGTAGTCGCGCGTTATCGATAGCAAGCGCCGCTTGAGCCGCAAAGAGCCCGACGGCCTCGGCATCATCTTTCTCGAAGCCGTGGCTGACATCTTTCGTGACAAAGAGGGCACCCAGCATTTCACTTCGGGCCAGGAGCGGAACTGCGAGAAGGCTGCCTATCCCGTCGCCCGGCCTGGCGGAAACACGGTGGTCGGTCAACGCTTGATCCAATAAGAGCGGCTTCCCGGTTTCCGCAACCTCTTCGTAAAGAGAACCGACTTCCACGAACTGATCGATACGGCCACCATCAATGTTTCGGGTGGCCACAACCTGGGGCGCAAGCGTTGCCGACGTACGTGCCGGCACAGCCAGCCAGGCTGCATTCGCTGCTCCGGACTCGATGGGTGACGCCACGATCATCTCGTACAGGCGGTCCGGCTCAAAGACCTGGCCGACGAGGTTGGTTAGCGAGTGCATCGCTGCGAGCTCGCCCGCGCGCTGCTGGTAATCGCTCGTCGTCGGAAGATGGAAGACCAGCGACAACACGGCCGTCGTGCAATACAGAATCCCGAAAATCACCGACAGACTAACGAAGACCGATAGCGGGTAGCTGTAATGTTTCAGAAACGTGTAACTGGTGGGAAGACCGAACGAGCTAGCCACGAGGCTGTCCTCCATGATGCCAACGCCCGCCAGGATCACGAGCAGAAACAGTGACATCAAGATGCTCACCAGTTTCTCGGAGAGGGACAGAAAGACAATCCACGAAAGGCGCAGTGAATTGACAACCATGAAACCGACTGCCGGCACAGTCGCGAGCCGTTGCCAGAAATTCAGTTCGCCGGTGGGAGACTTAAGGAAAGTGAGTGCGGACGCAAACACCATGAAGCCGAGCATGAGGTACCAGTTGCGGCGGCTGGCCTTGGTTCTCTTAACAAGAACCAGGTCGCGGAAGCGGAGCAAGAGAATGAAGGCAAAAGCAGCTCCGGCCAAGGAGATCACATTCATGTTGAAAACCGTTGCCGGTACCAGCGGCCGTCCCGTGCCATACTCGAATCCGAGCGCCACAGGTTCAGGCGCAATTTCGCTCAGCTCTGGCAGTCGCGCGAAACTCGTAAAGGCGAAGTGAATTGCCACGAATCCCACGCCGACCAGAATCGGCAGCCAGAAGACGCGGATGGCCGTCGGTGGGCGCCGTCTGAAACGATCCGACAACAGCAGGTATATGACCAGGTACGCGAAGAGTACGAGCGCGTTGTACACGATCACGCCGGCGGGGGTGGTAGGCTCCCACCCCTGCATCATCATTACGTGGTAGCCGGCAATAAGCCCGCAGGCGATCAGCGCGATGCCTCCCAGAAGCCAAGACCGCCACCGGTGCCCGGGAAGCACCACCGACATACCCGCTTTGATTGGCCTGAACAGACCCTCGTTCATACCGCCAACTCTTTTGTGAGACGGCAAGGACACCCCCGTGTGTGCCCCTAATTTGCCCAAATCATGTCAAACTTACGCCCGGGACCGCAGGCGACGCCATAATCAGGAGACCATACGGCGGTTACCGGGACGCGTTGCAAAGGCTTCCTTACCGGCCCACCAGAACTATATCGATAAGTAACTTTCCGATAATTAGTACCGTACACGCCGCGTGTGTCTGGAAGGTCCATGAGATGCGAAACAGAAAGATTGTCAAGATCCAGTTGATCGCCCTGGCGATCCTGACGGCACTGGTGGTCGGTCGTGTGTGGATCGGATCCGGCGAGCCGGACGGTCTTGTGGTTATGACGGACCTCGACGAGGCGGAGCTGCGACGTGCCACCGTAAAGCTCAACGCGATCAGCGCGTTCACCGTTGAGGCGACCGGGTCTCTGGAGGAGAAGTTCGATCCGGATGGTCCTATTCCGGCGCTGGCGGCCTACCCCTGGATTCTGAATCGCGATACGCGCGAAGTCGTGTGGCAGATGTCGCCTGCCAACGTGCAGGTCGAGCGAACGACTCTGGTACACTCGGCAACGACGTTGACCCTACCGGCAGGCACCTACGACATCTTCTTCACAACCTACGGCAACAGCCGGGAATCCAGGAAGAAGGGCAACGTGATCACCTCGTTGTTCAAGACCCACTGGACATCCGACAGCGACTCGTGGCAGTTGATAATGCGATTGGCCGGTGATGCGGACGCTGCAAGCGCCGTGGTCAGCAGCGATCACCAAGAAGATCTCGCCCCGCGAGGCGAAGGTATTCTGTGGACGTCGGCGCCAATGCCCAACTATTTGAAGAAGCAGTACGTGTTCACGGTCGATCAGCCGGGTACGATTCGTACCTACGCTCTTGGTGAGATCTGCGAGCGTGAAGAGTGTGACTACGGTTGGGTCGAAGAGGTGTTTTCGGGCACGCGCGTCTGGGAGTTGACCGGACTCAACTCCACGGCTGCGGGTGGCATGGCGACAAACAGGATGAGTAACCAGGATGTCGAACTGCCGCCCGGTATGTATCGCGCGGTCTTTCGGACGGACAGGCGGCATGCGTGGGGCAAGTGGATCGCAAACCCCCCGTTGGATCCGGCAGGTTGGGGCATGACACTTCAGACGGGAGTTGGTGAGGGCGCAACGATAGGCGCACGCACCTTCGATCCCTGGACGGATCTCACGCCTGTGATCCGAATATCGCACGTCGGCAACGACGAACGCCGGCAAGTCCAGTTTGAGGTTTCCACGCCGACGGACGTTGTACTTGCCGCCGTGGGAGAGATCACCGGCAGCGGAAGCCTCTACGACTGCGCGTGGCTGCGCAACGATAAGACCGGCGAGCAGATCTGGGAGATGAGCTATGCCAATTCGTTCTCGGCAGGGGGTGCGTCAAAGAACAGACAGGAAGTCGCGTTTATTAAACTGCCCGCCGGGTTGTACTCTGTGTTTTACGAAACAGACGATTCGCACGCTTTTGATTCGTGGAACAGTCCAAAACCGACACACCCCGATCGCTGGGGTGTCGCGTTGTTCGAACTCGGAGATGCTCCCACCATTCGGTTGTCGGAACGTGCCGCTCCTGTCGTTGCGCCGCGCGTACCACCGGCGCCTGCTTCTCCCCCGGCCGACGTTCCTCCGCTTGGCACGGGCGAAGTGATCGCCGATGCCCGAGGAATCCGTAGCGAGTCCGACGTGGCGCTGCCGATCTCCCTCACGTCGCCGGCACGTTTGCATGTCGTCGCACTGGGTGAGATCTCCATGATCGGTCGGTATGATTATGCGTGGATTGAGAATCGCGACGGCGCTACCGTCTGGGAGATGTCCTACGAGAACACGGTCCCGGAGCAAAGCAACGACGCTTATCGAAAGTTCGACGGTATCATCGAACTTCCGTCAGGGTCGTACGTAGTCCGATTCACGACGGACTTCTCACGTGCCTATGGTGATTTCGGGAATGAGGCTCCCGCCGAGCCCGAGGCCTGGGGTGTGGTCGTCGAGAGATTACCCGCAGAATAGGCCGGCCTTGGTTACGAGGGCGGCGTGACTCGTGGCCACCCAAGAGGTTTCTTTTGCCGCACCCGCTGATCTGCATGATATTCTTGTCGCAGAATTGTCGGAGTGCGGTTTCGGTGCATTTGAAACACGTGGCAATGTCATGCACGCGTTTGCCCAGGTGAGTGAGCCGGAGCCGGAGCTCAGCCGGCGGGTGCAGTCCACACTGAGCAGGTACGGCCTCGGCGACGGCGTGACCACCGTCGTTCATCCGCATCGGAACTGGAATGCCGAGTGGGAGTCGACGGTCCAGCCGGTGGCCGCAGGGCCGTTCATAGTCGCGCCGAGCTGGGTCGACGTTGATGCGCACGGAGCAATTCTGCTCCGCATCGATCCGAAGATGAGTTTTGGCACTGGTCACCACCCCAGTACGCGGCTTGCCCTTCAGTTGCTCGCTGACTGCCTGCGCAACGGAGATCGTGTCTTAGACGCCGGTACGGGTACGGGCGTTCTTGCAATCGCATCGGTCAAGCTGGGAGCCGCCCTGGCCCTGGGATTCGACATCGACCCGACCGTGTACGAGAACTTCGACGAAAATGCCCGGCGTAATGGCGTGGAGGATCGCGTCGATTTTGTCCGCGGAACCATTGCGGATGTGCGGGAAGACGGGTTCGATCTTGTGGTCGCCAACATCAGTCGTAACGTGCTGCTCGAAACCCTGCCGGACGTCAAGCGCAAAGTTCGGGTCGGAGGTCGAATCATTCTTGCCGGATTGCTGACTGCGGATCGCGACATCATGTGCGAGACAGCGGGCAGGATGGGCATGCTCGTTCACTCGGAGGCATCGGAGGGCGATTGGTGGGCGTGTGCCATCGAAAAGCGAGGCCCGGACGATCTTGGCTGAACTGATCGCCACCATCGACGTGGGCACGAATACCGCGCATCTTCTGGTTGCCCGCATTACGGAGAGCGGCGACGTCCTTCCGGTACACAACGAGACTCGTTACGTCCGACTCGGTCAGGGTGTCGACTCCAGCGGTGACGTCCACCCGGCCGCACTCGCCCGGCTGAAGCAGACACTGGGCACGTTCAGGGACATCGCCGAGGGCACGGGTGCAACGAGAATCATGGTCGTTGGAACGAGCGCATCGCGCGACGTGCGCAACCGCCAGGCGCTCGTTGATTTCGTAAAGAACGAGACGGGCCTCGAGTACAGGATAATCTCGGGTGATGAAGAGGCGCAGCTGACTACGGCGGGCGCTCTCTCTGCGGTGACCAATCCGATCGACCCGTGTGTTATCGTGGATATCGGCGGCGGGTCGACGGAAATCACGCTGGCGCGACATAAAGGAGAAGGGGTAACGATCGATCACACATTTACGGCTGACATCGGGTCCGTGCGATTGACCGAGCGTTACTTGCAGCGTCTTCCGCCGGGTGATGAGGATGTCGCGGCCGCGCGAAACCTCATCGACTCGTCGCTATCGCAAGTCATGTTCTTGACCGAACGCTTTGATCGCTTCGTCGGTGCCGCTGGGACGATCCGGGCCCTGTTGCTCCTCGTGGCCGGCGTGACAGAATGGAGCGAGCTTCCGACAGGCGAACAGTCGGTATCTCGAGACCAGTGTCATGCATGGTACCAACGATTGAAGGGCCTTGACTACGAGCAAACGCTGCGTCTGAACGAGCGGGTGATGACAGGCCGTGCCGACGTGTTCCTGGCGGGCGTAATAATTCTGGACGCCGTCTTCGATCACCTGCAGGCCGACACCTGCGTCGTGAGTCCATTCGGACTGCGTCACGGTCTCGCACTACGATATGCTTCGTTGAAGAAAGCCGGAGGTCCTGGATTTCAGGAAACTTTTGACGGTACTGTTTGATACCTCAGCTCTGTATTACACAAGACTAAGGGGATGACATGACACCATCGCCGGAAGCGGTACTCGACGCTCTTAAGAGCGTCGTCGATCCCGACTCAGGTAAGGACGTGATTCGGATGAATATGGTGCGAAAGCTCCGAATCTCGGACAAGGGCGTCTCCTTTGAGCTACTGTTCCGCAATCCGATGTCTCCTTTCGCGGTGAGTTGTAGTGACTTGTGCGAGAAGGCCATACGCAGCGCGGGAATCAGTGTACCCGTCCGCATCGACGTCGACAACGAGATGATCAGCCTGGGAGACGATCTCCAGATCGACGGGGGCGCGGACAGGCCTGCACTTGGCCAGGGTGTCATCAACACGATCGCGGTAGCCTCAGGCAAGGGAGGTGTCGGTAAGAGCACGGTAGCCGTAAACCTCGCCGTGTCTCTGGCGCGACGCGGTTACGACGTCGGTCTCGTTGACACGGACATCTACGGGCCGTCCATTCCCACGATGCTGGGCGCGCGTGATGCCAAGCCAGGCGTCAATGACGAGAGGAAAATCGTTCCGGTCGATCGTCACGGCGTCAAGCTGTTGTCGATGGGCTTCCTTGTCGACCCGGACAAAGCCGTGATCTGGCGCGGGCCGATGGTGTCCAACGCCGTCCGACAGTTTCTCGGCGAAACCGAGTGGGGCGATTTGGATTTCCTCGTGCTCGACCTGCCACCCGGCACCGGCGATATCCAGCTTACGATCGTTCAGACGCTGGCCCTGTCAGGTGCGATCATTGTGTCGACGCCGCAGGATGTAGCTCTTGCCGACGCTCGCAAGGGAGTCGCCATGTTTCAGCAGGTGAATGTGCCGGTGCTCGGTATCGTGGAGAATATGGCCTATTTCGCGCCGCCGGACTTGCCGGATCGGAAGTACTATTTGTTCGGCAAGCATGGTGCGCGGGATCTGGCCGCGGAACTGGACATAGCGCTCCTCGCCGAAGTGCCTATCGACCAGCACTTGCGCGAGCACTGTGACAACGGCCAGCCGATAACCGCCATACTGCCGGAACATCCGATCGCTCGCATATTCGATGAGGCGGCGCTCAGACTGGTGCGTCAAGTTGAATTTAGGAACGCGGATCTTGAGCCGACGCAGAAGGTAGAAATCCTTTACCGGTAAGCCCTTTGAGCCGACAGACGTGCCCGGCTCACAAGAAAACCCAGAACCGTACAGCAGAAAGGACGCATGAAGGACCACGTCGAGTCGGCCGAAGAATCTTCGGAGCACCAGGCCTACGATCCGGACTCGGATCCGGAACTTCGCAGCCAGATTGAGGATGCGCTGGACCTGCTCCGGCCCTACCTCATGGCGGACGGCGGATCGGTGCGGCTGCTGAAAGTCACTCCCGATCTTGTGGTTCAGCTCGAACTGCTCGGTGCCTGCGGCACCTGCCCCATGAGTACCATGACGCTGCGCGCCGGAATAGAGCAGGCGCTCAAGCGGACGGTCCCGCAGATCTCGCGGGTCGAGGCCGTGAACGCACCGCCGGTCTACTAGTCAAAGCTGGCCGTCCCGGGCACGAGAAGTCAATTAAACCCGGATCCGTCCACCACAGGCCGTGTATCCTGATTGGCCACTTGCCACGCAGTGGCAAATATCAACCGAGCAATTCTGGCCAGGCGCGCGTACTCGATCTTGTGCGGTTCATCGCCCGGCTGGTGATAATCTTCGTGCGTTCCGGTAAAGAAGAAGATGAACGGGATGCCGTGCTTTCCGAAGTTCCATTGATCCGACCGCGCATAGAAGCGGTTTGGGTCGGAGCGCGAATTGAATCGCTCGTTCAGTTCAAGACGGACCCCCGTCAACGCATTTACGCGGTCGCTGATTTCGTGCAGCTCCGTCGAAATAAGTTTGGAGCCGATCACATAAACGTATTCGGTCGTGGGGCCGACGTGCGTAGGATCGATACGGCCAATCATGTCGATGTTCAGAACGGTGACGATTTTGTCCAGAGGAACGAGAGGGTCCTTGTCGGCGAAATACTCGGAACCGAGAAGCCCATTCTCTTCACCGGAGAAGTTTGCGAACAAGAGGGACCGGCGTGGCCCGAGCCCGTCCGCCTTTGCTCTCATGAAAGCCTCCGCGATCTCCACCGTCGCAACGGTACCGGACCCGTCGTCATCGGCGCCGTTATTGATATAGTCACCCGTACGGTTCGCGTTCAAACCGATATGATCGTAGTGTGAGGTGATCAGGACCACTTCGTCACGCAGGTCCGGATCGGAGCCTTCGATAAACGCCACGACATTCTCTGCCTGAAGCGGTGTATCGCGAAGTGTGATACGGCTCTCCAGTGTGAGGTCGGGGACCTCGAACACAACCGGGTTGAGCGATTCGTCAATCTGCGACTGCACCTCGTTTATCGTTCGGCCGGCCGGAGCGAGGAGCCTGTCGGCAAGCTTTGTAGAGATCACGTAATACGGGAGATAGTCGGGAGATGGGCCTCCGCCCGTGAGGCTCAGCTTTCCGACATCGTTTAGAGCACTCGCGCGCTTTCTTGCCAGCACCGCCACGCTTTGCTCCACATTCGGACCCGTATCACCGACGACCAGCACGCCCCGCGGTCTGCCCTTCCTGAACAGCGCGCTCGCCTTGACCATGGGTTGCGTCGTCCACGTCGATGGCCGGCCATCTTCGGTCGGGAAGAGGCTTCGATCCTTTGATGCGAGCGGTTCGTCACGCAAAACCATCAGCCATGACTCGCGGTAGTCGATGCCCGCAGCCGCGAGAGCCGCAAAGTCGTCGTATCCAAATTGGGCGTCGGAAATGCCGTAGCCGGCAAACACGATGTTGCCGACAACGTTTGGGACCGTACCGAACGCCAGATAGGATTCGCCGTCATGATCTTCCGCGGCAAAGACACTCTCTGCCACCGTCTTGCCGTCGACCACGGCCCTCAGGCTCGTACCGCCAATGCCGTCGGCGAAAACAGGATACGCCTGCATGTATCCGTCCAGCTGATTCGGAGACTCCTTGAGCGTGCCGTACGGTTGCAGACCAAGCCTGCGGTACTGCGACGCCAGGTAGTACGCGGCAAGCTTCTGGCCGCGAGTCGTGGTCTCACGTCCCTCAAAGAGATCGGAGGCAAACAGGTACAGGTGTGCAGCGAGCTCCGACGGTGTTATCGTCGCCTGGTATCGGCGAACGATCTCGGGTGCTTCATATACCGTAGGTGCAACACCGGCCGTTCCGGCCGGCTCCGACGATTGGGCAAGCGCTCCTCCCGTCGCGCACGGGATGAGGAGGAGAGCTGTAAGGAGAATGGAGGTCTTGGTCATGGGCTGCATGATAGTGTTGGGGCGCGAAGAGTGTCGGAGTCGAGTCTGAAACAGTTCACGGGCACTGCGATCAAGTAAGCTGTCGTCGCTTGTTCAAGTAAGAGAGCAGAGCGGTATCGTATCGTTCCTCGGTGTCGAGTTCGACGAAGTCGATATTGTACTCCCTACAATTTCGGCGGAAGGTCTCTGTGAAGGTTCGGACCGCCTCCATATAGTTTTCCCGCAACTGGGCTGGCTGCAGCGTCATTTCCTGGCCTGTCTCCATGTCTCTAAAGACCATCGGGACGTTTGGAAACTCGAAGCGACGTTCCGTTCCTCCTTCCAGCACGTGAAAGACGAGCACTTCGTGACCGCGATAGCGGAGGTGACGCAACGATTTCAGCAGGGCGTCGTGCGACTCTATGTTCTCGAACAGATCGGTGATCAATACAACGAGAGATCGCCGGGTGATTCGCTCGGCTACTTCGCTCAGTGCTTTGGCTGCACCGGTGCGCGAGGGCTCTTTGGACGTGAGCAGTTTATCCAGTGCGGCCAGAATCAGGCGCATGTACCGTGACGTGGAGCGCGGGGGAAGGATCGTGTGTATCTCGCTGTCAAAGGCTATAAGTCCCGTGGCATCCCTTTGCTTGACCATTAGATAGTGGAGTGCCGCCGCGAGGTAGACGCTGTATTCGAGCTTGGTCATCTCGCCTGTCCGCCCGAACCGCATCGACTCCGACGTATCCAGCAGCACGTAGTGACGCAGGTTCGTTTCTTCCTCGTACTGCTTCACATAATGGCGGTCTGTTTTCGCGTACACCTTCCAATCGACGTGGCGCAGCTCGTCTCCCGGATTGTAGGGGCGGTGCTCGGCGAACTCCACCGAGAATCCGTGGTAGGGGCTGCGGTGCATACCGGTCATGAAGCCCTCGACGATAAGCCGCGCGCGGAGCTCCATGTTGTCCAGTCTCGAGACCACCGCTGGCTCGAGGAATCGTAGTGCCGTGTCCTGGTCTGTCATCTCGTCGACGTGAGTGTCGTCCTTACGTGGATAGGCCGCCGGGGATCCTCCGCTCGCTTCGGTGAATCGTTGGTGTGCTTCGAGATCCGATTTTCGAAATGGCGTACCTTCGAGACATGGAGCCGCAGGACACGGTGAAAGCCCAGCTTATGACCGAGGAGGACCTCGCTCGTACCCTTGACCGAATGGCTCGGCAGATCGTCGATTTCCTGGATCTTACGGAGGAAAACGCAGATTCTGCAGCACTTGTCGGTATGCAGACGCGCGGGGTGTACCTGGCGCGGCGGTTGCGGGATCGCATCGCGCGGGTCGAAGGCTTTCAACTGCATTTCGGTGTGCTCGACGCGACGATGTATCGCGACGATTTTCGCCTGCGAATGAAGCATCCGGTCGTGCGATCGACCGACATCCCATTCGACGTCTCCGGCCGCGACCTCATCCTTGTGGATGACGTCTTGTACACGGGGCGTACGGTCCGATCGGCGCTCGATGCCTTGATGGATATGGGCCGCCCGTCGTCCGTTACGTTGCTGGTTATCGTGGATCGGGGGCTGCACGAGCTGCCTGTCACGGCGGACATCGTTGGCCGTCGCGTTCCAACGATTGCCGGCGAAGAGGTGCGTGTTCGCCTGCGGGAGGTCGACGATCGCGAAGGCGTGTGGCTCGTAAGCAATCCCAGAGCAGTGCAGGCATGAGCACGGTTCACTCGGAAACGGAGGTCATCACGGAGCCGATGATCGGCGAAGAGGAAGCACGTGCTTTGCGTCACAGACATCTGCTCGGTCTGGACACTTATGACCGCGATGAGATCGAACTCATCCTGCGAACGGCTCGCCAGTTTCGTGAGGTACTCGCGCGCCCGATCAAGCGCGTCCCCACACTGCGAGACGTGACCGTCGTAAACCTCTTCTTTGAGCCTTCGACGCGAACACGGATCTCGTTCGAATTGGCAGAAAAACGCCTCTCGGCGGATACGGTCAACTTCACGGCCGCATCGTCTTCCGTGACGAAAGGAGAAACCCTGAAGGACACGGCGCAAAATATCGAAGCGATGAAGATCGATATGGTGGTGATCCGCCATAAATCGCCGGGCGCAGCGCATTTCCTTACGCAATGTGTCGAGTCGGTCGTGATCAATGCCGGTGACGGCGCACATGAACACCCGACGCAGGGTCTGCTCGACCTTTTGACGATGTCCGATCTGTTCGCCTCATTCGAAGGGCTCCATGTTTCCATAATCGGTGACATCTCGCACAGCCGGGTCGCGCGGTCGAACATTCACGGCCTGAATTCGCTCGGAGCCAACGTTACCGTCTGTGGGCCGAAGACGATGATCCCCGTTGGCATCGAATCGATGGGCGTGCGAGTCACTCATCGGCTTGATGAGGCACTGGAGGCGTGCGACGTCGCAATGGCGCTGCGTATTCAGCTCGAGCGTCAGGGTGCGACGCTCTTTCCGAGCCTGCGCGAGTATCACGAACGTTTCGGCATCCGGATCGAACATCTCGAGCGTCATCCGGACCTCGTCGTGATGCATCCCGGGCCCGTGAACCGCGGCGTTGAGTTGGCCAGCGAGGTCGTCGATCACGAACGCGCCGTGATACTGACACAGGTCACAAACGGGGTCGCCGTGCGTATGGCGGTCCTGTATCTTCTGGCCGGTGGCGTGCGGCGACCATTGGAAACCTGAATATCGTGCTCCACGGCAAGCCCGCGTCGTTCGTGGTTGCGTCGCAGCACCGCCCGCGGACGAAGGCCCCTTCGAGCCCGTGAAAGAACTGTCACACCGGTAGTCCACGCTCCGCCAAATGACATCTCCCAACATCGTCGTTACGGTTCGCGATCTGGTGCGGTCGTTCGAGGAAGGCGCGATCACTCGTGAGGTTCTTCACGGAGTAAACCTATCGATTCGACGCGGCGAACTCGTAGTTCTCCTGGGCCGAAGCGGCGCTGGCAAGAGTACCTTTCTCAACCTCATCAGCGGGCTCGACCTACCCGACGCCGGAAGCATTCGCGTGGGAGACGCGGAGTTCACCACCATGTCGGACCGAGATCGTACGCTTTACCGAAGACGTCACATCGGCTTCGTGTTTCAGTCGTACAATCTTATCCCGACACTCTCGGTTTTGGAGAACGTGCTGCTGCCACTGGAACTTTGCGATGAGCAGGGGATCGACCGCCGCGAGCGGGCCATGAAGTATCTCGGCCGCGTGGGCCTCTCAGATCGTGGCACCTCGTTTCCCGATCGACTGTCAGGCGGCGAGCAGCAGCGCGTAGCCATCGCGCGTGCGCTCGTGCATGATCCGCTCCTCGTGCTTGCCGACGAGCCTTCCGGCAATCTCGACTTTCGCACCGGCAGAATCGTGATGGATTTGTTCACCGATCTTGTTCGCGATCAGGGAACGACAATGCTTGTGGTCACGCACGACGCCGATTTCCTGGAGCGGGCGGACCGGCTGCTGGCAATGCGCGACGGACGCATCCGCGAGGTGTCGACTCGTGAAGAAGCCCTCGGGCTCTGATGTTCGGCGCGCGGATCAGCAGGGGTTATTTGCGCCGCCACCCATGGCTGGTTGCTTTTTCGGTTGTCGGGGTGGCCCTCGGCGTCGCAGTAGTCGTAGCAATCGACCTTGCTAATTCGAGCGCGGCGACAGCGTTTCGCCTGTCGTCCGAGGCTGTTGCGGGACGCGCCACCCACGTTGTGCGCGGACCGGCCGGCACACTGCCCGACTCCGTCTATGCGTCGATTCGCTTGAATGCACACAACGTGAAGCTTGCTCCCGTCGTGGAGGACTTCGTCAGAATTCACGAGTGCGAGAACCGCGTCTTCCGGCTACTCGGCGTGGACCCGATCGTTGACGGGGAGGTGCGGACCTTCACTGACGGCGCAGTACGTGACCCTACCGCGCTGATGACGGAGATCTCTGTTCTGCTCACCGCTGAGACGGCTGCTGCTTGTAGTGTCTCGACCGGTGACACAATAAAAGTCAGCTCTGGTGGTCTGGATCATGAGGTCGTCGTCGCCGGATTGGTCATTCCCGCCGACGACCGGAGTACGGACATTCTCGCAACAATGGTTGTGGCTGATGTCTCGACAAGTCAGGAAATACTCGGATTGGAGGGTTTTTTGACGCGCGTCGATGTCGTAATCGACGCCGAGTCGGGCTGGTCGGCCGCGGATCTCCGGCAAATGCTGCCGGACGGCTACACCTTAGATCGCTCCGAAACGCGGACGGAAACGCTCAGCCAGATGACCCGAGCGTTCGACGTAAACCTGCGTGCGCTTAGCCTTCTCGCGCTGGTCGTCGGGATGTTTCTCATCTATAACTCGGTAACATTCTCCGTGGTGCAGAGGAGATCGTTGATTGGCCGCCTGCGAGCACTCGGTATGACACGTCGTGAGATCTTCGTAATGGTCATGGCGGAATCCTTCGTGATAGGGCTCGTCGGAACCGTAGCTGGTCTCGCGGCAGGTG
Organism: Rhodothermales bacterium; assembly: GCA_041589075.1. Lineage (GTDB taxonomy): Bacteria > Bacteroidota > Rhodothermia > Rhodothermales > JABDKH01 > JBFHWK01. Next base: position 1,768 of record JBFHWK010000022.1, on the reverse strand, counting down.
TGGTCCTCGCCACGGGCTTGCTTCAGCTGGTCACCCAGTCGATCAACGATCTTTACTACGCTGTCTCCGTGCGCTCCCTCGAGATCTCGAGCTGGAACGTCGCAAAAGGCATCGCCATCGGAGTGGGGGCGACTCTGGCCGCTTCGACCCGTCCCGCCTGGGAGGCCACGACAACGCCTGTGACGGTAACACTCCAAAGGTCGACACTGGAAACGATCACGCACCGCGTCGCAAGCCGTCTTGCGTTGGCGAGCATTGTGTTCGGACTCTGTGCCGGAGGCGTACTTGCCTTTGGACCAAAGAGCATCACGGTCAGTTACGCAGGCCTCTTCATGGTCATTCTCGCAGCGGTGTCGGTTGCTCCCGTCCTTGTGCTGGCGGGAAGCAAAGTCGTCCGTCCGTTGATGGGATACGCGTTTGGGCTCGTGGGTCGCATGGCTGCCAACGGCGTGGGCGCCAGTCTCTCACGCACCGGAATAGCGATCGCAGCTCTGATGGTTGCGGTGGCATCCACGATCGGAGTCGGCGTGATGGTGACTAGCTTCCGGACGACCGTTGAGCACTGGCTGGGATACTCACTGCAGGCGGACATTTACGTGCAGCCGCCGAATATCGTGGTTCGTCGCGGCGACGCCACCATCGTACCCGCAGCCGTACAGGCCATCCGAACGTCAGCCGGTGTGCGGGAGACGTATACCGTTGCACGCACAGAACTGAGAACGCAAGTCGGGGACGTGGATGCCGTCGTCATAGAGCCGGGTCCAATGACTCCGAGGACTTTTCGGCTGCGTGAAGGCAGCAACGACGTCTGGGAGCAAATCGCGATGTCCGACGCGGTACTCGTTTCTGAGCCGTTCGGCTATCGGCATGGGTTTCGTAAAGGCGACCGGCTCCATGTCGTTACGAAAGACGGTGCGACTGACTTCGAGGTTGCCGGCGTGTACTACGATTTCGGCTCGGACCTCGGCGCCGTGATCTTTTCGCGTGCGGTGTTTCGCCGCCATTTTCCTGAGCCCGGCGTTAATGGAATGGCGCTATACACGTCTCCCGAAGCTTCGGTCGAGCATGCGATCGAAGGAATACAAAACGCCACGGGTGGCATTCAGGATCTGTTCATCCAGTCAAACCGCACGCTTCGTGCCCGGTCGCTGGAAGTTTTCGACCGAACGTTCCTAGTCACCTCCGTGCTGCGACTTCTCGCAGTCGTGGTCGCGTTCGTGGGCATCATGAGCGCGCTCATGGCGCTTCAAATGGAGAGATCACGGGAACTGGCGATTCTGCGAGCAAACGGAATGACACCCGGCCAGGTCTGGTGGTACGTTACGATGCAGACAGGCCTGATGGGGTTGTTTGCAGGAGCGCTTTCTGTGCCGCTTGGTCTGGGGCTGGCCTGGCTTCTCGTGTTTGTCATCAACAAACGAAGCTTTGGCTGGACGCTGCAGTTCGATCCATCCGCTGGAGCACTTATCGGCGCGATCGCACTATCCGTCGCGGCGGCACTCCTGGCGGGCCTGTATCCCGCCTGGCGCATGTCTCGCACGAACCCCTCGTTTTCATTGCGTGACGAATGATGCGAAAGGTAATTGCGGTTGTAGTTGTGATCGGTGCCATCGCGGCATTCGTGCTGGTGGTCGTATCTCGCGATGCGGATGTGCGTGACGTTCGCGCGCAGATATCCGTCGCGGATGCGCTTAGGGGAGACACGACAGGTTTTGCGCGAGCCACTCGTCCGGGAAGTGTCCGCCTTCCTATGGATCATGCGGCGCAT
>JBFHWK010000021.1:0-24331 GCA_041589075.1 Rhodothermales bacterium | reverse complement strand
TCGTACATGCGGTCTCGCTGTTATATGTGATGGTCAGCTAAGCTGACTTGGATTCAGTTACGGCTGGCAATCGCCGGCCGGTCGGCACACTTGCTCAGCGCCATAATGCGCGAGTTTCTCAGTAGAGCAGTTTCATGCGCTCGAGTATGTGTTTCATCCGATCCGTTGTGTACTCGACGACTCCCAAGTCGTCGGCCTCGGCGTCCTTCTTGGACAGCGCGAGACAAACAAGAGCCGACTCGAGATGTCTTGCGCAATCGGTCTTCAGTTTCCGGTCGTCAGCTTCCGAAAGCCTCTCGAGAAACCGCCGAAGCTCGAAGCGAGCTGTCACCACCGTGTTGTAGAAATCGGAACCCGGCTCTGCACGCGCGCAAACGTCGCCGAGACGCTTTATCTCCAGGCCTACGATCGATGGCGCCATCCGGCGCAGTTCGTCGACTTCCAGAAACTGGATCTCGTTCCAACCCCCGCCGCCTGGATCCGGCTGAGCAGCGATATCGTCCGTTCGACGCCGCATCAGGTAATAGTTGCGCGGTGAATCTCACCGGGGCGAAGCGACTTTCGCCACATCTGCCTGAGTCCGCGATACTTTCGCCGAAACTCCGCCGGGTCCTGTGCGATCGTCTGTAGGCTGAAGCGAGGCAACAGCAAATCGAGCCGTTCGTCAAGTTCTTCGAAGGTGATCCATCCGCGGTCGAGGTACATCAGCGCTATGTGATAGTCGGGCTCGTCACCGCGGGCCACAAACCGGTAGACGACACTGTATGGATCGAAGTGTCGCACGCTGCACCGGAGTCCCGCCAGCCGCGAAGTGTCGGTAAGGTCGCGCGCTCGTTCCGCGTACCCTTCCGGCAACGGAATCAGATCACCGGGAAACTCCTCGATGATTTCCGCACCGACATCTCGGCTGACCTCTTCCACGGCGCGAACCATCAAGGGCCGGTCCTTGGCCGGGACATCCGCAAAAAACTCGATCTGCGTGGTCCAATCGCGCCATCCCTCAGCAGCGTGCGATGTCTCTCCGATCAGGTAAAGACAGCCATCTCCGCCGGACCGGCGGTCGATTTCGCGAAGCACGACGAAGATCTGGTCACGGCTGACAATACCGCCCGACCCCTTGCTCATGGCAACGCCCATTTCGTCTAATGAATCCATCACTAACTCTCTACAACTTCCGTCTCGTGTCTTATGGCTTCCTCCGGACACACGGCGACACAGTCCTGAAACTCACAACACGTTTCGTCGACGACGTAGATCGGGTCGCCAACGAGTATTGCATCGATTGGACATTCGGGCAGGCAGAGTCCGCACGCCGTGCATGCATCGGTAATGACATAGGCCATGCCTATCTCTTGCCGTTCATCAACGCCTTTAGCCTTTCGGGATCAACCTTTCCGCCGCCCTCATTCACCGTGTTATCGCTGCGCTTGCCGGGGTAGCGGCGCTTGGGCGTCTTATTCGTATAGTCATACACCCAGAAGCAGTACGAATACGGGTACATCGTCTGCACGACATGGAAAGGTTCGTACTCGAACAGGCGCCGCATCGCCCAGGCAAAACGGTATCGAGGATCCTCCGGCGTGATTATCTCGACGACACAGTCAACCTGAAAGCTCACGAAGACGGGTGAATTACCCGTCCAGAGCACCGAGGCGAAGGGGTTCTCGCGCAGGTTGTTCAACGTGGAACCCTCAAAGATCTCGAGCAATCCGAGGCGCCGCCAGTCGATGTGCTCGGGATGCTTGTAGAACTCCCGCGCGGTCGAGATGCGAAGATCCCGTGTCTGGTCGACGGCATGCGGCGGCAAGTCCTCGATCTGTGCGACCGCGTCCTCCACCAACTTCAGGTAATGATCGATGTACTCGTCTTTCGGCGTAAAGCCGACTCCCTTGTTGGCGAGGTTCGGAAACGGGGCCTCCTTCGTCCACGTGCCGACCACCGGAAGGTGGCCTGCATTGAACGCGATGTATTCATCCCGCTCGATTGCGTCGTAGACGCTGTGTTTGTAGTCGAGCTGCCAGCGGACAAACTTGTCCGGCAACTCCTTGACCGCATACTCTTGAACGTCGCCATCCGATTCGACACTGGCAATGCCGTTAGCGAATGTGACTGTTGCCAATTTCGTTTGTCCCTTCACCACTTCGGCCATCGATACACCTTTGTTGTTGTACGTTAGTTACTTGATGCGCTACACCTCGGGCAGAGTAGAGTCTTGCTCGACTCGGTCAATGCCCGGGAAACTGATCTTTCGTTTGCTTCCGGCGAGTGCGCGATCCATGTCCGCCATGCTCACCACATCCAGATCATGGCTGTGCGCATACGCTCGGAGTCCCTTGCGTACCTTTTCACGAATGAATGCGATCGGAATCCGCTCGATGCGTTCCGTCACTGCATCGGAGAAGAGTACGGAGTGCGACTCGGGCCGCGGCCCGTCACCGGCCGGCTCGTACAGGCAGGCCGGATCTTCGGCAAGAATGTCGCCGAAGGCGGCGTAGGCGCGGCACCGGCATCCGCCGCACAACTCGCTGAATTCGCACCGGCCGCACTTGCCTTTCAGTAGCCGTGCATCACGAAGCTGCTGCAGGACCGGCGACTCATTCCATACACCGGACAGACCGCTGTCGCGAACATTCCCGGCTACCTTCGTCATGTACGGGCACGGTGTAACATCACCGCCGGGTGTAATGCGCATGTATTCGGTCCCGGCCATACAGCCGCCGCTCTCAAGGCCACCGAAGCCCATCTCATATGCAATCTGCTTGTACTGCGGCGCACACTTGGCACGCACAAGCATCGGTCGATGCCGATCCTGATGTGTTGCCAAATCTCGCAACAACGAATCCGTATCACGTGCCGACAGGTCGTTCATCTCTTGTCCCCGGCCAGTCTGCACAAGGAAGTACAGATTGAAAGACCACGCACCCTTTTCTTTGGCGAACTCGATAAGCTGCGGTACCTCGTGCCGGTTCATGTCCATCACCGTCGTCTGAACCAGCACCTGCAAATTGTGCTTACGACAGGTGTCAAGTGCCCGCACGGAGTGCTTCCAGGCATCCGGTCCGCCTCGAAAACTGTCATGTTTGCCGGGATCTATGGAGTCGAGGCTGATGCCGACGCCCTTGACGCCGCACTCTACCATCTTTGCGGCCACATGGTCGTTGACAAGCACGCCGTTGGTACCCATCACAACCCAGATCCCTTTCGAGGAGGCATGTCTGGCGATGTCATAGATGTCCCTGCGGAGAAGCGGCTCGCCGCCGGTAAGGATCAGCATCTCGGTGCCGAGCCCGACCATTTCGTCGATCAGGTCGAGGCACTCACCCGTGCTCAACTCGTTTTCCGCTTTCTCGCCGGCCGACATGTAGCAGTGCGGGCACTTCAGGTTGCACTTCTTCGTCAGGTTCCACGACACGAGCGCCGGACGATATGTTCGACTTTTTTCCACTCCATGTTCCTGGGCTTGGGCCACGGAAATCCTCAGGCTTCGGGCCGGTACTTGCGGCGAACAAAGAACGTGAGGCCCAGTCCGAGCAGCAGGGTACCGAAACCGTATGACATCATCGGGACCACGGGCGATTCGGTCTCCATTCGTTCGATGTAGACGTGGTACCAGGAGGTCAGGCCCCGATTATTGCCTCTTTCTCGGTCGAATCCGTCCCACACCGAAAAGACAACGGGAACGAACGAGCCTTCACCGAACGTCGTGTGACCCTCCTCGCTGAGCGCGCGCCGGATGATGACAGCCCATTCCCCATCTTCGTATGACGCAGACATTGTCAGGTCGGGACCCTCGGCGACGAGATTACCCGTGCCGCGCCCCACATAATGCTGCGCCGAACTTGACGCCAGATCGACGAACCACAAGTCCACCGAGTTCTTCTTGTCGCCGAACATCAGATAGGGTTTCTCGACACCTGCCGAAACAGCGGTAGGGAACTGCAGCGCGACGGCATCAGCAAACGTGACCGTCGTGTCCTCTTCAGCACCCTCCTGCACGACCAGATCCGGCCCGGCGTCACCTGACCTGTCGGCGACCATGTCGTGCCACGTGAGCAGGAAAGCGATTTCGCTTTCGTTGTGAATGGCGCGCACTTCGATAGCGTTGACCCCCGGGAAATAGGCGCGACCCGGCTCGATGACCTGACCCACCACCGGAAACAGCACCGGCTGCGCGACATCGAATGTCGAGCGTTCGAAGACGTCAGGACCAAGATCCTCACCGACGGGCTCAGCGATCACTACAGTACCATAGTCCGCGTTATCCCGCGACAGAGAGTGAACATAGTTGACCAGATGCCACGCATCCTCGGGTGGATCGATCTCATAGGACGGCATCGGAGATCCATCAAGACCGGTGATGAACGTCTTGTAGATATCCTCACGCGTGGTACCGCGCCGATACGTCCAACGCTTCGTTAGATCAGCCGGCCTGATGTGCACACCCCAGGAATCTTCGAGAGTCGGCGCCGATTTTCCGTCGCCACGACCCTTCATTCCGTGGCAATCGAAGCACTGATTCTCCTCATAGACTACCCGACCGCGAGCTATAGACTCCTCGGTAATCTTTGGCGCCTTTGGCACGTCGATGGACGAAACCTCCGCGAACGGGCCGGAGAAATCGTCGGCGAAGGTCTTGATGTAGTACATCAGGTTGCGAACGTCCTGATCGGACAGCGACGGCCACGGCGGCATGCCGGTATAGGGCATGCCCACCTTGATGCTGCGCATGATGTCTGCGTCCGTCGGCAGCTCCCCGGACGGCGTGGTTCGGAACTTGTACGTCGACGAGGTGAAGTCGCGCGGCTCCGGACGGAAGACGTGCTTGGCCGGTCCGTTGCCGTCACCGTTGACGCCATGGCACTGGGCACACTTCTGCACGTATAGCTGGCGCCCGGCCTCACGCTGCTCGTCAGTACCCAGATCAAGGTTCTGTGCGATCGCAGCCGGGGCACAGAGGATCGCCGCGGCGACCACAAATCCTGCCAGTTCTCGAATCCTCATGCTCAATGCAACTCCTCCTTGGCCCGTGGCCGATGGCCCGTGTAATCATAGAGGAAGAGGATCACTTCCCAGATCTCATCTTCGGAAAGAAACTTCTCCCAGGCGGGCATTGCGGACGCCCACGGCGTCGACTCTTGCGGAAGTCCGGGCGCCCCTTTTGCAATCCGCCAGAACAGATACGACTCCTGGAGCATGGCGATTGTCGTCGCGTCCTGGAAATTCGCCGGGATGGGATCGAACCCGTGAGCGAACACACCGTCGCCCTCCATGTTGTCACCGTGACAGAAGGCGCAGTTCTTGTAGTAGATGGCGCGCCCGTTTTCGACGTGCGTGCGGAAGGCATCCGGATCTGATGTCTCTAGAGCCCGCAACGGGTTCTCGACGGCGACAAGATCGACGGTCTTGCCCTTGAAGCTGATCGTAGCCGGCGGCGGCGGATGTATTGTCCGTCCGGTCACCGGCGGCTGCGGCGCCTTCGACATGTCCACGTAGATCTTAAGTGCGACCAGGAGGGGCAACGCAACCAGTACGATAAGCAGCGGCACCGTGTACTTTCGCGCCGTCAGGAAATTGACGACGTTTGACTTCGCCGAACGAAGTCGCTCCGAGTCCGCGGAAAGAAACGCCAGAAGCGAGATGGTGACGATCGCCATGAACATGTTGACGATCGACGACGGCAACGGCGGGTTTATGCCCCACTTGAACACGACGAAGAGAGCGGCCCACGCTGCAGCCATCCAACCGAGCGCATTCGGCTTGACAAACCGCAGGGCAACCAGCACTGCGAGAACCGCACCGACGACGATCAGGTTCATCTACGCGCCCTGCTTACTCTTGAGAAAATCGACAAGGGCCTTCAACTCTTCCGACGACACCCTCTGGTAAAAACCGTTGGCCGTCAGTGTCGCCGCCATCACTCCACCCGGATAGCCCTCCGCAACCACCGCGTCAGGCTCCATAATGGACTCATAGATCTCGGCGGAGCTGAAGCGCGACCCGGCATCGTAGAGGCTCGGCCCCACTCCGCGATCCGGTGTGTCCAGGTTGTGACATGCGGCGCACCCATATGCGGCAAACACGCCGGGGCCATCGAGTCCTGCACCGACCGCCGCCGACGGAGCAGGCGTACCACCGGCCGGAGCTTCCGTCTTGTAACCGATATCCGTGGCTAACGTGATTGTGGGTGTGCCACCGAGACTCTGCAAGTACGCAATGACGGCTTTGATCTCGTCATCCGTGAGGCCGATCGGCGGCCGATTGATTGTCGGCATGCCGCCCAAGAAACCTTCGACGACATACTCGTCGGGTTCGTAGAGGGACTGCGCCAGATACGCAACGTCGTCCTGTCCATCAACGCGGCTACCGGCCGTTGCACCGATACCGCCGAGATCCGGGAACCGCAGCGACTCCGAGTGCGAACCGATCGTGTGACAACCCAGACATGTGCCTTTGCCGCCGACAATCTCCTCACCGGCCTGCGCGAGATCCTCGGGTGTCATGTCGGCACTGAGGGTTGCGGACTCGGGCGGATACGTAATCTTCTGCGGGACGGTCTGACCCACGTAGCTGTAGAACAACGACACCAGGATCGCGAACGCAAATATCTTCAGACCCGTCTTCATGCGACGGCCTCAACATGTTGAACCTTCTTACTTGACAGGCCCGCCAGCCAGAATACGAAGGCGATGAACGCGAAGAAGATCAGCACCGTGATGGATATGACGTTGGATGCGAATCCGAGGGTCGGTGTGAACGCGTCGGGCGACGTGTCGGCCATCACGCCGTACACGTGCCAGTGCTGTCGCATGCCGGCGCGGACATAGCCCATCAGCCCCATCGTCCAGGCAAAAGTGAGTGCGATGAAGAACAACGCATACTGTGCCCGCGCAGGCATATCGCCCCATCGAATCTGACCGCGTATCTTCGCGTTCCTGAACAGAAAGATGTCGATGATGGTCACCGAGATCATCGCGAACAGAACCGAAAGCACCTGCGGCACCGAAAGCCCGATGCGCACCTTTGCCTCGACAAAGTATCCGTACACACCCAGGAACACGACGAAGATGATGACAGCGGCGAAGATCGTAAACTGGATGATGTTTCCGGTACGCGCCCACGACACCGTCGCCTCCTTGTTGCCGCGACGATACAGCAGGAAGCTGATATAGGTCGTCAGAATGAGAATGTTAACGGCGGTGTTCTTCGCGGACATCACGCCCAGCACGCCAAGGACCGGGTGGTGCGCTCCACCCATGGCCCGCGCTTCCTCGACGGACGCAACGAGGGAGTGCGGCGTTGCCCAGACGATAAAACAGACCGCGATCGAGGCTAGCAGGTACTTTATGAACTTTCGGTATCGTTCGGCACCCTCTATGCGCTCCATGCTAACCCACAGGTAGTAGTTGGCTGCGAGGAAGAGGTTGCCGATAAGCACCGCCTGTATGATAAAGAGCCACGAAAACGTGCCGCCCATAAGCGTGATGCCGAGGCTCTGCGAGTACGCGTAGATCTCCTTGCCAAGCCAGTACCCTGCAAAGGGCAGCGGAAGCAGCGCGCTGATCGCTATGAAGTTTCCGATGTACCCCATCCAGTCGTAATGCGCGCGCTCGGACGCGTTTTGCGCACCGAGAAACTTGTACGCGCCGTAAGCCGCCGCAACAGATCCGCCGAAGGCTACGTTGGCGATCAAGCGGTGCACGTTGATCGGCATCCAGATAAAGTTGTTGACGGCGTCCCACAGGTTGACGAGCTCGCCGGTTTCGGAAATGCCGTTTGGCGTATTCATGAACGTGAGCCACGCATCGGCGATAAACATGATCGCCGTCCCGACGATGTTCAGCGCGACTCCAAGCGCGATGTGCACCTTCGGTGAAAACTTTCCCCACCCGTAGTAATAGCTGTACAGAAATACCGCCTCGAGAAAGAAGAGCAGCACATACGGGAAGAAGGTCCAGCTGAAAATCTTGATGAGATATCCGGCCAACTTCGGATACAGGATAATCAGCATGAACGTCAGCAGCGCACCCAGGGTAGCGGTGAAGCTGAAGGACACGGAGAGCAGCTTCGTAAACTCGTACGCCAGGTCGTCGTAGCGCTTGTCTTTTGTCGCGTAGCCGATGATCTCAATGATGAGGGCGAACATCGGCACGGCAAGCACAAAGGCCGCGAACATGAGATGAAGCTGGGCTACGACCCACATTGCCACGCGGCTGCCTACGATCGGCAGCGCGCGATAGTCGGGCTGACTTGCGTCCTGCGGTGCGAAAGCGAAGGCGTCCGAGGCGAGGAGAAGGGCCGCGGCCAGGACCACAAACATGCCGGCGACAAGCAGCATGTGGTGCCTTGCTAGGCTTCGGACGTTCGTCATATGGCTACTTTGAAACTCTACGATTTAAGATTTAGAGCCGTCGTTTTCGCAATCTCTCGCGAAGCCGCATTACTGGAAGGCCTCCTGCATTTCCGCCGCCTCCTCCAACCACGCCGCGTACTCAGCCTGCTCGTGGATAGTCACGAAGCCGCGCATGCGGTAGTGACTCAATCCACACAGCTGCGCGCACGCGATCTCATAGTCACCAGTCTTTGTCGGCTTCCACCAGATGGGAATGACAAGTCCCGGAATAGCGTCCTGCTTTACGCGCATCTCAGGTATGCCGAAACTGTGTATCACATCTTTGGACGAGAGATGTAAGATGACGGGCTTGTCCACCGGAAGGTGAAGCTCGTTAAGCGTCGAGATGTCGTCTGCGGCAGCGGGGTCCGATCGGTCGAGTCCCAGGGGATTCGATACGAGGTCAATCATCTCCACGTTGCGCCGCCCGAATATCCCGTCGGGTCCCGGGTAGTGGATGTTCCACGCAAATTGCTCGGCGACCACGTGAACCTCGACCGATTCGCTCGCCTCGGGAAAGTCGTTTTTGAGAAAGCCCCAGACGGGGAAGGCGAACACGACCAACAGCAACGCTTCGGCGAGCACGACACCCGACTCCTGGACGGTGGAGTACTTCCCTTTCGCTCCTTCGTAGACGGCCTGTGGCTGCCGCTTACTTCTGAAGCGTACAAGCGCATAGATGTAATAGATGCCCCATCCGACAAACAGCACGAGCATCAGCCAGTGCACCAGCGCCATCATGAAATCTATCTGGGGCGCGTGCGCCGAGGCGGCGTCGGGCATGCCAAGAAGATGGCTGATGTCGAAAAATTCCTTCATCGGTGTGGGTCTCCCGTTCGATGGTTCAGTTTAATGCCGTTGGCGGAAGCAATTGCTGCTGCGCAGGCGGAATCAACATCCCTTCCCGCAGTTTCCTCGACCGGTCCATCATGTTCTTGAAGAACCAGATGATGGCCGCAAACACGGTGACGATCACGAGCAACAGCAGCGTCATCGCTGCCCCGATTCCGCGCGTCACCTCCGTGTCCACGGCGGCACCAAAACAGCTTTCGCACGCCACGACGACGCGCGGCGACAGGACGGCAAGGACGGCCACCGCCGTGATCGCCATCACTCGTTTCACTATGACCTGGGCCCATCGCATACGCTTACAACATGCTGACCTGCTTCAGCTTTTTGAGGAAGGTGATGCCATACACGACCAGAAGCACGCCGGCACCGAGACCGCAAAGGCCCCAGATGAGCGCTCCGGCTGTTCCATCGCTGAAGAACTTCACGAGCTGCCACACGCCAAGTCCAACGACAAGCAGCGTCGAGGCGGCTATGAAAACGATATGCAGCGCCTTAAGGGACAAAGACACTCCCCTCCTGATCGTGATACGCCGAAACGAAGATGATAAACATGCACACCAGGAAGACAGCGGTCATGATCAACACCCAGTGGATCACCTTTCGCTCCGACACGAGATGCATGAAGTAACTCGCAACGAGGCCGCCCTTCACGCACGCAATCACAAGGGCCACGGCCAGCGCCGGCCCAATCGGCAAATGCAGGTAGCCGACCGCAACGGTCACGACGGTCAGCACGGCCAGCGCACCAAACACTAACATGTACACGCGAACGTGCTTCTTAACCTCTTCCACACTATGTGTTTGCGCCATGGCCTAGAGAAGGTAAATGGTGGGAAACAGGAAGATCCACACGAGGTCGACGAAGTGCCAGTACAATCCGGCGACCTCTACGCGGTTCGTAAACTGCGCCGGCTTCGTGCGCCACAACCGGGCGCCCGGACCCCAGAAGTACGAGTTGACGATGATCCCGCCGATCACGTGAATGGCGTGCAGCCCCGTCAGCGTAAAGTAGATCGCAAGAAACGTCGACTCCGCCGGCAGCAGACCATGCTGAAATTTGGCGCCGTACTCGAACGCCTTGACGACGAGGAAGGCGAAGCCGGCAAGAATCGTCAGCCCCATCCACAGCCGATACCGGCCGAAGCGGCCGAGAAGCAAAGACGCCCACGACAGCACCATCGTGACACTCGATCCGATGAGAATCATCGTGTTCAGTGTCGCGAGCGGGACGTTCAGCACCTGTGATGCGTGCGTGAACTCCTCGCCGTGAATCATGCCGGGCCAGACGGGACTTCCGATTCGCAAGAAGATGTAAGCGGAAAACAGCCCACCGAAGAGCATCACCTCGGATGCGAGGAACAGCCAGACGCCAAGCTTTGCGTTATAGACGCCCGTGTCGGCGCGCGGACTAATCGTATACGGGATATCCATCGGTCGGCGGGCTAGGGCTGGTTCTGAGGAGTGAAGTCGGTCGCGGCGCCCGGCACGCTGTACTCGTACGGTCCGCGATACACGACGGGAATTGTCTCGAAATTGCCGTGGCCCACAGGGGGTGTCGGCGCAGCGGACCACTCGAGTGTCGTCGCCTGCCACGTATTCTCCTCCACCTTCTTGCCCTTCTTGATACTCCAGAAGAAGTTGATGATGAAAGGTATCTGTGCGATGGCGAGCAGCCAGGCACTGACCGACATGAACTCGTTATAATGGACGACGTTTTGCGCAAACTCGTAGACTTGACCGCCGTCGTACAGGCGCCGCGAAACACCGGCCATGCCCTGGATAAACATGGGCATAAAGATGCCGTTCATGAACACCAGCGATCCCCAGAAATGGATCTTCCCCAACGTGTCGTTGAGTTTTCGACCGGTCACTTTTGGGTACCAGTAGTAGATCCCGGCGAAGAGCGCGAGGATCGTGCCCGGCGCGACGACATAATGGAAGTGGCCGATCACGTACATCGTGTCATGCAGCGGAATGTCGGTCGGCGCCAGACCGAGCGGCAGCCCCGTCAGCCCTCCGATGCCGAACATCGGTAGGAACGCCAGGGCAAAGAGCATTGGTGTCGTGAAGCGGATCGAGCCGCCCCACAAAGACAGCAGCAGCGCGGAAAGAATGATCACCGACGGTATGGAGATGATCATCGTCGTGACCTGGAAGAAGCCGCTGATGGTCGTGCCCATTCCCGTGATGAACATGTGGTGCGCCCACACGATGAACGACATGAAGCCGAGGAAAATCACCGAGTAGACCATCGCCTTGTAGCCCCACAACGGCTTGCGCGTGTTGTTGGCGATGACCTCGGCGACGATGCCCATGGCGGGCAGGATGAGGACGTACACCTCGGGGTGCGCGAGGAACCAGAACAGGTGTTGCCACAGAAGTGGGCTGCCGCCACCGCTGATGTCCAGCACTTCGCCACTCACGACGAGTCCCGACGGCAGGAAGAAGCTGGTGCCTACCAACCGGTCCATCAGCTGCAGAACGCCTGCCGCTTCGAGCGGTGGAAACGCCAGCAAGAGCAAGAACGAGGTAACGAACTGAACCCATACGAAGAACGGCAGGCGCATGAACGTTAGCCCGTCCGCTCTCAGCTGTATGATCGTCGTCAGGAAGTTTATGGCACCAAGCAGCGACGAGGTGATCAAGAAGATCATACCGACAAGCCAGAGTGTCTGGCCGGTGGTCTCGATGTCAGCGAGTGGTGGATACGACGTCCACCCCGCCTTCGCCGCGCCACCGGGCACCCAAAAACTGGCCAACATCACCACGCCGCCCACGAAATAAACCCAGTAGCTGGCCATGTTGAGCTTCGGGAACGCCATGTCCGGGGCTCCGATCTGAAGCGGCACGACGTAGTTGCCGAAGGCGCCCACGGCAAGCGGCACGATACCGAGAAACACCATGATGGTGCCGTGCATCGCTCCGAGTTGGTTGTAAAACTCCGGCAGCATGACGCCGTCCGGCATGGTCTCATCGCCGAAGAGCCATCCGATGAGTGGAATCGGTTCGCCCGGATATGCGAGCTGCCACCGCATCAGCATGATGAAGCTGAAGCCGATAAACAGGAATAGCAGGCTCGTCAGCCCGTACTGAATCCCGATGACCTTGTGGTCGGTCGAGAATATGTACTTACGCCAGAAGCCCAGCTCGTGATGGTGATCGGGGTGGGCGTGCTCGACGTGAACACCCGCTGCCGGAGTCGTTTCCTGTGGCGTCGGGTCGTTGGCGGTATTCGCCATGGATGAGTGTACCGTCTCTTGTTGAGCTCCAGACTTGGTGGACGCGACGTCACGTCCGCCCACGCGAACGCGGGGGCCCCTGCGCGCGTAGCGCAACGTTACGGCGCATGGAGCGGCCGCGCACAGAGGGCGACCGACTTTCTATGAGAACGCCGCTACCCGCCGGGCGGGATGCAGCTTTCGTTGTCGTAGCTTGCGAAGGGCAGCACTAACGGCTAGTGCGTCGCTGCCGCTCCGCCAAAACTGAAGTTCACCGTGGCCGTCGCGCCATCCGCGACGGTAACCGACTGCGTGGCCGTTCCGTACTCCTCGTGCCAGGCCTCAATCGTGTAGGTTCCGGCTGGCAACTGCGAGAGCGCAAAGCCACCATCGGTACCGGTCACGGCATGGAACGGATGATCGGTCACACCGGCATAAGCGCTCATCCACGGGTGGACATCGCACTTGATCTTAACCATGACCTCGGGGACACGGAATTCGCGTGTCCGCTCGTCTCCCTTCTTCGGCATGCCGAAGTTGAAGGGTCGATTCTTCTCACAGAGAGCGTGAATGTTGTGCAGCAACGGGTCCGAGTTAAGAATCTTAAGCGGCTGGCCAACCTGAATCCCGAACACGTGCGGGAGATACATGCAGCCGGATTGGTCGAACACGACCGCTTCGCTGGGTGTTGCAAACGAGTATCCCGCCGGCAGCCCCTCTTTCACGTACACAAATACGTTTTGGAGCGTGCCGTTTTCGTTCACCAGCACCGTTTGTGCGTGCACGGGCTGCGGGTTGAGGTCGCGGCACTCCTTGTCCTGCCGGACCTGCTTCATCTCGGGCGGCGTGCCGGCGAACGAGACGGTGCCGGAAACAGCAGCCGTGCCCAGCGGCGTGGTGGCCGCAGCGGCATCCTGCGTCGTTGAGGCGCTGCTCGAATCCGAGCCGGAATCGCCTCCGCCGCAACCCATTACGGCGATCAGAGCACATGAAAGAATGGACAGGGAAAGCGTGTTTCGTAGCATCGTAAACCTCGGTTGACACAACGGTTCGAAGGACCGCTTCTTCTCGTGTCGAAAATAACAAAATTGTCCAAAAGGGAAACAGTGGCAGGGCGCCGAACGGTGAAGAATGAAGCCGGCGTCAGTTCGCGCGCCGTTTTCGAATTCTTGAGTAATCGGCAACTCGACAGTACCTTTCGACTGCTCCGCCCCAGGGGTCGGATTCCCCTCTCGCAAGCAGGCATGCCCTGAAACAGCCGACCATTCTATGCGAAAGAAGTTCACGCTTTTCGGCCTCACGGAGACCCATGACGACATCGGGCTGGACGTCATACGCGTCTTCCTTGGAATTGCCCTGCTGGTCCGCGGCGCGTTGTTCATGGCCGATCAGTCGCGCGTAATGTCGATGGTACAGCAGGAAGAGATGGACTGGTTGCTGCCGATCATCTTGATCCATGCGGTGACGCTCGCTCACATAGTCGGCGGTTTCATGCTTGCTGCCGGGCTGTTCACACGAGTCGCCGCGCTGATACAGATTCCGGTGCTGATCGTGGCGGTATTTCTGGCGACGATGCAGGGTGGGCTGCTGGCGCCGGCACAGTCGCTCGAGCTGTCCGTCCTGGTGCTCTTTCTGCTGGCGATCTTCTTTGTCTTCGGATCGGGTACGTTTTCGCTGGACGAGATGATCTTTGCCCGCGGCTCCGGAATCGAGGTCGGCGAGCGGATCACCGAGGAGGAGCGCGAACGACGCGTTGCGGAACGCGTCGAGCAATTGCGCCGCGAGAAGGAGGCTGCGGCCGAGCAACAGCGACGGCTTGTTCAGGAGCGTCAACCCGTAGGCGGCGCTGCCACCAAACGCCCAACGGCCGCTGAGCGGCGCGCGCGAACAGTCCTGATCGTCAAGTATGTCGTGGTGGCCGTACTAGGCGTGGCGCTCTTTATCCTCGGCATCACCAACCTGCCGCCCGGCATCTCGCTGAACGAGGTGGCGGCCATCGCGGGCGTCGTCATCTTCATCTTCGGGGCCTTCGCCCTCTTCTACCGATCTGCCTTCCGCGGCTAGGACAACGATCATCAATGGAATGGGTATGGACGATCTGTCGACCGTACGTCGAGAAGGAGCTTGCCAAGCGCGGGATCCTGCAGCCGGAGGACGAGCAGCTCCAAGAGTCGTTCCTCGATCTGCTTGGCGAATGTACTGTGACGGTCCTGGTGCAGGAACCGTGGCAGAACTCCGTGCGATTCAAGCGTCTCGCGGTCTTCGATCCATCGAACATGTTCGATCTCCTGAACGATCCGGAGACGTTTCTGCTGGAACGCTACGGCGGCGGGAAGTTCAAACTCAACTTCCATCGCGGATGGCACTTCGTGGCGACGCAGAACTTCAAGCCTGTGGGTGATCCAAAGTGGAAGCAACTCCCCGAACTCGAATCGTGAACGCGAACTAAAGCAGAGGTCATGAACGGCTATCAGAGACTCCTTCAATGGCAGTGGCGGCACAATTCGATCGCCTCGGATCTGGTCCGGATTTTTCTGGGCGGCGCGTTATTCGTGCGTGGTCTGCTCTTCGCGATAAACCCGGAGTCTCTCACGCAACTGGCACCGGAGGGGGCGGTCGACTGGGTCGCCTATTATATCATGGCGGCGCACATTGTGGGCGGCGGACTTTTAATGGTGGGCCTCTTTACCCGCGTCGCCTGTCTGATTCAGATACCGGTACTGGTCGGCGCCGTCTTGGCTGTGCACATCCGCGAAGGACTGGCATCGCCAAACCAGTCGCTCGAGCTTTCGGCGCTCGTCCTGTTCTTGCTCGTGGCGTTTTTCATCTTCGGTCCCGGCACGAAGTCGCTCGACTACCGATTCTTCGGCAGGGACCTGGCCGCGGACAGCACCGGGGTGGAGGCAGCCTGACGGCTCGGCACGAAGTCTCGATCAGCCGCCGGTCTCTTAGGTGTCCGTGTGCATCGTGTCTACCTGGAGCCCGCTGAATCCTGCGGGCGCCGGAATCCCACCGTGGCGCCGCTCGTACTCGGCGATCACCTGCGCGCCGAAGAGCACAATTATTGCTCCTGCCTCCAGCGAAAGCAGGGCCACAATCGTCGCCGCGAACGAACCATACACGATGTTGACAAACGATAGACTCGAGAAATACCAAACGAGCAACCGCCGCGCCACTTCCCACATCAAGCCGGCCACGACTCCTCCAATCAACGCGTGCCGAAGCGAAATCTTTCCGACCGGCAACACGATGTAAATGGAAGTCAGCATGATGATGTGGCCGGCTACGCCCATAATGTGCAGTAGCGGACCCGTGATGTCGCCCGGCCGCCACGACCAGGCAAGCAACTCGAGACGTTGGCCCTCGAATGCTTGCAGAAGTCCGGTGGCCGTCGTGATGAACAGGATGCCGATGCCGACCAAAAAAATGAATACGAACGGCAGTATTGCCGACGTGAGGAAGTGCCGTCGCTTGATGGCCACTCGGTGGTAGAAGATGACCGACAGTGCATTCTCGAGCACTGTGAAGGCGAGCGAGCTAAAGAACAGCAGCACAGCAAGACCGACCCATCCAACAAAAGGCCGGTACTCGTACACTTGCTCGATCTGAGCCACGAGGCGATCCGTCAAATCGGGCACCACCAGCGTGAGGTTCTCCGAGACGATCGACAGCAGTGCCGTTTCGTCAATGAACGCGGACAGCGCTACGATCAGCAGCGCGAACATCGGGATGATCGACAGCAGCGTGTAGAAGGCGACGGCGCCGGACAGCAGCAGCCCCTGATTGGCACGAAAGCCCCTGAGGACGTCAACGAAGAATTGCCACGCGCTTCTGACCGAAACGAGAATTCGCAATCGGCGGATGCGCATCATCTCGAAGTGTCACTGGGGATTGAAAGGTCGATACGGCTGTGCCTCCGGGCGGTCGCAAGATACTGCACGGGCACAGAGTCACCCCGCCGTAGCAAGTACGGCTACAAACGTCTACGCCGCTGTCGACGGCAATCAGACGTACTCGAGCGCAAAGCTGACGGTAACCGGCTCGACCAGCCGAACAAAATCGGCATATGGAACGCGAATGAGTTCGGAATGTGACCCGGCCGCAAAGGCGATCACCTCATCTTCCGCAAGTGACGCGTCGGCAAAAACCTTCATGTCGTACAGATTACCGAACGGCGGCATCGCCCCCACCTCACAGGCGGGGAACAGGTCCTTGAACTCATCCTCCGAGGCGAGCGTGACCCGTGACGCACCCGTGACTTTCCGCAAGCGTTCCATGTCCACGTGGTGCGAGGCGGGTAGTACCGCCATGGCCATCTCGTCGTCGACGTTCACGATTACCGTTTTTGCCAGCTCGCGGCCCGGCACATGCGCAGACGCTGCAACCTCCTGGGCCGTGTACGCGGGCGAATGCCGGATCGTGACGTACTTGACGTCGCTGTCGTCCAGATACTGTTTCAGTCGTTGGACGGGCATCTGAAACCTCCCCGAGGCGTAATAAGTGCGTGTTTCTGGCAACAAGACCCGCCTACGCGGCGCTGTCTTGACGGATTTCGCCGTCCTGAACAATCTGCGGCGCCCAGGCGCGTTCTATTGTAAGCGTTATTTGCCATAATTGTGTAGGCTCCTGCCCGTCAAATGGCGTTGCGGCAGCGAATCCGGGCGCAACACGGACTTCTTCGCGCCGTACACGGCCCCGGTCCCGCATGAGATCGATCTGCATATGAGAATCACCGGTAGAATTGTGTATCAGGACCTGGAGGGCGGATTCTGGGGGATCGTCGCCGACGACGGATCCCAATACCACCCGGTGGAGGGCTTGCCGCATCACCTGCGTAAAGACGGTTGCCGGGTCCGCGCCGAAGTCGAGCCGGCCAACGTCGTCTCGTTCGCCATGTGGGGTAAGAATGTTCGCGTGAAAAACATCCAGAGGATTTGAGACCCATGAGCCTCTCGCTCACTTTCCCCCTTCTGCTGGCTTGCCTGGGCATCGGAATGATGGCCTGGGAGGCTACGGCCGCCCAGCGCCGTCCGCTGATGAGTGCGCTGGGACTTGTACTGGCCGTGGTTGCGGCCTTTGTGCGACTCGTGAGCAGCGGCATCGGAATCAATGCGATATCAACGGGGCTGTTCGAGTTTGGTGTTGCCTTCCTGATAGGCGGCGCGATTCTCATGTGGCGCAAGGGTTACGCGCGCCCGCTCTTCGTGATTGGACTTGGTGTCCTTCTGCTTGCCGTGCTAGCGGGGCGGTTCGGCGCGCGGTCTGCGTCGACCGACGCATCCGCGAGCTCGCTGCTGGTCGAGCTCGGTCCTGACGATGACATCACTGAGATCGCCGGTGTGTTGACGCAGTTCGGTGCCGGTTGGGAGCGCGCCTTCCCGACCGTATCGATCGACGCCGACGAGGACCTGGCCCAGGTCTACCTCGTTTCGCTGCCGAAAGGCACACTGCGCAAGATCGTCGACAAGCTCATCTCGCTGCTACTGTCCGATACCGAGAACGTAGACTTCGTCGAAATCAACCGCGTGGTGTCACTCGAACCGGTGCCCGTCGACGGCAAGACGGCTGCGCCCGGTGCGGAGCGACTGGCCAACGATCCGTTGTCGCAATCGCAGTGGGCGCTCGACGCGGCTCGGATCGACGGTGCCCACGGCGTGCTGCGTGAGTTGACACCGAAACGGAAAGCTGTTGTCGCTATTCTAGATACCGGGGTCGATGCGCGTCACGAGGACATCCGCGGCACCTTTCTCTCCAGCCCTGCCTCGGACGACGCGCACGGACACGGCACGCATTGCGCGGGTATCGCCGGAGCGGCCACCAACAACGGACTCGGCATAGCCTCTCTAAACTGGGAGGGACGTTTTGTCGATGTGGCCTCCTACCGTGCCCTTTCTTCGAGCGGCATGGGAACGGTCGAATCGATCGCGCAGGCCATCATCGATGCGACTACGGACGGGGCCGACGTCATTTCGATGTCTCTGGGAGACTACGCACCACGTGCACCACGTGTGGTGAAGGAAGCCGTCGAGTTTGCTCTTCAGCGAGAGGTGATTGTAGTTGCCGCGGCCGGCAACTCGAACCAGGACGGCGCCCATCACATGCCTGCCAACATCAAGGGTGTAATCGCCGTATCCGCCGTCGACTCGGAGTTGCGCAAGGCCTCGTTCTCCAACACGAACACGTCACTGGCGATGCCGATTGCGGCCCCGGGTGTAAACATATTGTCGTTGGTACCCAAGGGCGAGTATGGCGCGAAAAGCGGAACGTCGATGGCAACGCCACTCGTCGCCGGTCTCATCGGTATTCTGCGCTCTCTGGATCCGGCGCTAACGTCCGGTGAAGCCTATCGCATTATACACGACACCGGCCAGACGGTTGAGGATACGCCGCGGGTCGGCCGCGTGATTGATGCCGAAGCCGCTCTGGGCGTCGTCGCAAAAGCCGTTTGACGGCTAGGCGGCCTTTTCGACGCGAAGCCGGTGCGCGATCGAGGCGAGTTCGACCATCGTCGGAACCACTCGAACACTTTCCGGCCAGTGTTGTCGTGTGCGCTCCGCTTCGACTCCCCCGACAATCATGGTCACGCCCTCCGTTGCGAGCCGCTCGGACATGGCAACAATCTCCCGAAATTGAGGCATCGGCTGGCGCGTCTTCAGAGCAAGCCAGACGACCTCCGGTTGATGCGCTTCGACGGCATCGTAGATAGCATGTACGGGCGTATCCGCTCCCATGTTGATCGTACGCCACCCAGCCTCCTGCAAGACCACGCCCGCCATCTGGGTTGGTATCAAGTGCGGGTCGTCCTTCGGCGCCGCGCCCACCGCGAGCGGCGCATCCGCGCTCGGCGATTCTGTTAAACCAGCCAGCTGACTGATCACGTCGATCACGATGCACGTGGCGCCGTGCTCGATAAAGATACCGCGTTGGTCGGTCCGCCAGACTTCTCCCACGCGTTCGAGCCCGTCGCGAATCGGTCCGTCAAAGAGTTCAGCCAGCGACATCCCGCCGAGATAGGCTGCAGTCAAGGACTGTCGAACCTGCTCGGTTTTTCCCGCTGCCATCAGGCCGTGCAAAAACTCCCCGCTGATCCGGCCCGCCTCAATGGGCTGTTTTACATCCCTCAAATCCGGAATGCCCAGCAGGTCCGGCCTGACCACCCGCATCTTCTTCGTTCGGATGAACTGGAGCGCCGCGCTCCGAGAGATGCGACGGTGACCCCCGGCCGTCCTACTAACCGGAATGTGCCCCGCGTCAACCCAGCGTTTGACGGAAGACTGGCTCACACCGATCACAGCCGCCAATTCTGCCGGACTGAACGTAAGGCTTCCCAAATCGTTCATAAAGCCCACAATTGACGTTACACTATTCAACCTTCGTATTATAAAGAATAACATCCGTTTCTTCCAAGTTCAATAATCGTTTTGAACTTTTTGAGTCAGGGTATTGACTTTCTGTCACCGTGTTGATAGCATTCTGACCGTGTTGCACGTTATGAACGATTTACTTCTCGATGTGGATCTGAAAAACGGTTTTGCGCGGCAGCAACCCGAGCTTCATTCGGGAGAGAGCAATCGAGGCCGTGGAAGGTTCATTCCTTAGGCGACCCGGCCTTGAATTCCGGGAGGCCCGGAGCACCTCCCGGACCGCTCTCTCCTGGACGCCACGGCGCGTCATAATCTCATCGCCACACTATACTAATGGCGGCAATTACCGGGACGGGATAGCAGAAAGCCACTACTAGGGATCCGGAACCGGCTCGTCCGAACGAAATTAGCTTGTGCGCCGCAACGTATCGCCGCCCGCCTGACGACATGTACAAACACAATTATCACTAATGCGCACCTCTATCGTCTGGCTCCACAACGATCTGCGAACCCGTGACAATCCGGCGCTGCACCATGCGGCGTCCGAAGGCCACGTGCTGCCGCTCTTCGCGTGGGCGCCATCGGAAGAAAAGGACTGGCAACCAGGAGGGGCGCATAAATGGTGGCTGCACCACTCGCTCTCGGAACTCGCGAAATCCCTGACCGACGCCGGTTCTCCCCTCGTCCTGCAGAAGGGCCCGAGCCTCGATGCGATCCTGAAAACCGCCAAGCAGTCAAAGGCATCCCATGTCTACTGGAACGAACGATATGAGCCTTTGCTACGTAGACGCGATCTCAAAATCCAGGCGAGCCTTCGAGACACCGGACTAGAGGTCAAGACGTTTCAGGGCGCGCTGCTGCATGATCCTGACGAGATCAGAACTAATAAGGGCGACCCCTACCGCGTCTTTACGCCATTCTGGAAGAAGTTCAAGGATCTCGTAGCGGTTCCCCAACCGCTGCCTGCGCCTCAACTGACACCTCCGTCGAACTCAATTGAGTCTCTCGCGGTCGAAGATCTCGAGCTGCTTCCTACGATCGATTGGGCCGGCGGCTTGCGTGAGACGTGGACACCGGGAGAAAAGGGCGCGCACGATAGAATTAACGCGTTCATTGACGAAGGAATACTGACCTACCATGATCGCCGCGACCGGCCGGATCTCGACGGCACTTCGACGGTTTCGCCACACCTTCGCTACGGCGAGATCAGTCCGCGCCAGATTTGGAACGCCGTAACCGACCAGCATCCGAGAGCACGCGGTGCCATGGCGTACCTTCGCGAAATCGGTTGGCGCGAGTTCTCCTATCATCTGCTGTACCACTTTCCCCACACGACGACGAAGCCGTTGAACGAACGCTTCAAGTCTTTTCCCTGGTCGGGCGACAAGGTGGCGCTGAAGCGATGGCAGAAGGGGCTCACCGGGTATCCGATCGTGGACGCCGGCATGAGGCAACTCTGGCACACCGGGTGGATGCACAATCGCGTCCGCATGATCGTGGCGTCTTTCCTCACCAAGGATCTGCTGATACGGTGGCAGGAAGGCGCGGCGTGGTTCTGGGATACGCTCGTCGACGGGGATCTGGCCAATAACACTCAGGGCTGGCAGTGGTCCGCGGGATGCGGGGCAGACGCACAGCCTTTCTTTCGAATCTTCAACCCCGTCTCGCAGGGCCGTAAGTTTGACCCTGAGGGCGCGTACGTTCGGAAATGGATACCTGAGATAGCGGAACTGCCGGCTAAACTCATACACGCTCCGTGGGAGGCGTCACCGGCGGCTCTGAAAGATGCTGGCGTGGTTCTGGGAGACACGTACCCGGAGCCGATCGTCGATCACTCGGACGCGCGAAAATCGGCGCTCGCCGCCTTCGAGAAATTGCGGTAAGGTGCGATGCAGGAGTTCGAATACACGTCATTCATAGATGCGGCGGCTTCGGAGCTTTTTGCCTGGCACGAACGGCCCGGCGCGTTCGAACGACTAGCTCCGCCATGGATGCCGATGCGACTCGAGTCGAGCGAGGGAATCCGCGACGGCCAAGAGACGGTTCTGCGGCTCGGCTGGGGCCCGCTTGCCGTTCGCTGGGTAGCACGCCATCAGGACTACCACGAGGGCGCAGCTTTCACCGATGTCCAGGTGTCGGGACCCTTCGAGGCGTGGACCCATGTACACGAATTCGAGGATCACGACAGTGGCCGATGCAAGGTCACGGACCGCATCTTTTATGAGCCTCCTTTTGGAGCTGCGGGAGAATGGATGGCCGGTGGCCACATTGAAAACACGTTGCGTGAGCAGTTCGCCTATCGGCACCGCATTCTTCGTCACGACTCGGGGCTGCACGGCCGGTATCCGCAGGGGAGCCTGACCATTGCCATCACGGGCGCCTCAGGACTTATCGGTTCCACGCTGGCCGCCTTCCTCAAGACCGGCGGTCATCGAGTAATCCAACTTGTCCGGCGGCCGAGCACCTCGAAGAACGACGTGCTGTGGAATACGACCAGTGGTGTGCGGGAAAAGGAAAAACTCGAGGGAGTCGACGCCGTCGTGCATCTTGCAGGCGAAAACCTATTTGCACCACGATGGACGGAGGCCAAGAAACGCCGCATCTATGACAGCCGCGTTCAAGGGACGAAGCTGCTGGCACGCGATCTCGCGGGACTCTCGCGAAAGCCGCGTGTATTTATTTCGTCGTCCGCCATCGGGATCTACGGCGACCGCGGCGACGAGGAGCTGACGGAAGATTCCGACGTGGATCATGACGCCTTTCTTGCGCGGCTTTGTCTCGATTGGGAAGCCGCTGCAGACGAGGCGCGGCAGGCAGGCATTCGCACCGTTCATCCGCGGACAGGACTTGTAATCTCCGGCGCCGGTGGCGCATTGGGGCCGATGCTGCCGCTCTTCAAAGCCGGGCTTGGGGGAAGGCTCGGCATTCCCGAGGCGTACCTCAGTTGGATTGCCATGGACGATGTCGTCGGTGCGATCTACCATGCGATCTACACGGATGATATCACCGGGCCAATGAATCTAACGGCACCGGCACCGGTGACGTGGAACGAATTCGCTCCTGCTCTCGGCCGCGTCCTGAATCGCCCGACGTTTGTCACGGTGCCGGCGTGGCTTATCCGCGCAGCGTCAGGCGAGGTGGCGGAGAACGTGATCCTGCCGAGCGCGCGCGTGTTTCCAGGCGTCCTCGAACAGACGGGCTACGAGTTTCTCTTTCCGGACCTCGAGGCTTCTTTCAGGCATCAGCTCGGCAGAACGAACGTATGAGCAAGCCGGTCGTGATCGTTGGAGCCGGCCTCTCCGGACTTAACTGCGCACGGCTCCTGTGGGATGCCGGCATTGAGGTCCTCGTTCTGGAGCGCGATGATGGGATCGGCGGCCGCGTGCGAACGGATGTCGTCGATGGGTTTCGGTTGGACCGCGGCTTTCAGGTCCTGCTGACTGCCTACGCAGAGGCGCAACGCAGCCTGGATTTCGACGCGCTGAATCTGAGATCGTTTGCTGCCGGAAGCCTCGTGCATGTTAACGGACGTTTTCACAAAATGTCCGATCCGTTTCGCGAACCCGGCGGCGTCCTCTCGTCGCTGACGTCACCCGTCGGATCAGTGAGGGACAAACTCAAGGTCCTGCGCCTCCGCAACGCCGTCCGCAGTTGGCAAGAATCCGAACTGATGCAGCGGCCGGCTACGACCGTCGTCGACGCGCTCAGTACCACATGGGGGTTCTCGCCGTCCATGATCGAGCGCTTTTTCAGGCCATTTATCGGTGGAATCATGCTCGACGCGTCTCTACTGGGATCGAGCCGGATGTTTGAGTATGTGTTCAAGATGTTTTCCGAAGGTCACGCCGCCGTACCGAGCGAGGGCATGGACCGAATTCCCGCACAGCTGGCGGCGAAACTGCCGGCGGACACGGTCCGAACGGGCGTTGAGGTCGCTGAGGTTCGACATCACGAAGTGATCACGGAAGACGGACAGTCGATTCCGGCTTCGATCGTGGTCGTTGCTGCGGCCGGTCCGGCGGCCGACAAGCTTCTTCGGACCAAAGTCTCGCCTTCGTACGTGGACACGTTCTGCCACTACTTCGCAGCTGAAAAGCCCCCGGTTGACGACCCGATCCTGATCCTCAACGGCGAAGGTATCGGACCCGTCAACAACATCGCCATCATGACTAACGTGAGTCCCGACTACTCGTCCACAGACAACGCGCTGGTGTCGGTTACGTCACTGTCAAATACGCCGTCGCCGTCCGAAGCAGCCGACGTACAGGAGCAATTGATTGAATGGTTCGGCCCCGTGGCCGCCGTCTGGCGACACCTGCAGAGCTATCACATTCGTGAGGCTCTGCCTGATCAGCGCCTGCCCTTTCTCGATCCCCCTGAAAAACCGGTTCGGGTTGCCGAACACGTGTACCGATGCGGGGATTACCTCGACACGGCCTCCATCAACGGAGCACTGCGATCCGGACGGCGTGCGGCGGAGGCCGTTCGGGAGGATCTCGCCTGACGTC
>JBFHWK010000020.1:0-24365 GCA_041589075.1 Rhodothermales bacterium | reverse complement strand
CGGAATTGGACCGCCGCCGACGAGTACTTCCCGTACGGATCCAAGATTCTTCAATTCCGCCAACAGACGCCTAAGCTGCGTCGGCACGAGAGAGAGGTGCGAAGCACGACTCTTAGCGACCTCGCGCGCAAGATCACGAGGATCACGGGGAATCACAACGGTGGCGCCGGCGAGCAGACATCGGAACACGACCCCGAGTCCTCCGACGTGATACAGTGGCAAGGACAACAGCCACCGATCACCCGGCGCGAGGGTCATGTTCCGATTCGCGCCCAGCGCGTTGTGATACAGACTCCGCCAGCTCAAGACCACCGGTCGTGGCTCGCCTGTACTGCCGGACGTGCACACGATAACGGCCGGTCGATCCGGGTACAGTGTGGGGTCGCTGGGCTCGCCGGACGGACTGACGCCAAGATCCCACAGCGGCAAGAGCGGAGAGTCGAAGTCCGCCGGCAGTCGGTCAGGCCGATCAACGAGAGCCGTCTTGCAGCGCGTGCGCGACGCAATGCCTTCCAGAGCATCTACGGGATATCGGATCGGTAGCATGACGGCGATCGCGCCCAGCCTGACGAGCGCCAGAATCACACAAAGCAACTCGGGCGAGTTTTCGGCAGCTAGTGCCGTGTTGTTACCGGGTTCGACGCCCCCGTCACGTAATCCGACACACAGTCGTGAGACACGTCGATCAAGTTCGTCAAACGTGATCGAACCGGACGTGTGCACGACAGCCGTTGCGCTGCCGTCGCGCCGCGCGGCAAACGCTACTGGACAGGTCGTAAGTTGATTGCGACGAGACTCTTCAGTCAAGATTGACCTCCTTCAGTCGATCCAGGTCTATCTGCAGGAGTCCGGGGTCGGTGTCTCTCAGATGCACGATCGGGCGGCTAAAATCGACGTGCGGACGCAACACGTCCTGGGCGAGAAAGGCATGTGTCCCGAGACCGGCCGCAGTCGTCGCGTCTGAACCGATTGCGAGCCGAGCGACCGCGGCCGTGCCCACGCCACACTCGTAGCTGCAGCTGAACACAAGCCGTTTACCGCTTCCCAGCGAGAAGGACTCGAGGCGCCTTATGGTGTCGATGCCCGTCAGCGTCGGCTTGACGACTACGGCGCAGATGGATCCGCTGCGTAGAAGCGCTTCGAGTCTCCCTTCAAGGACCGATTCATCTGCCGCCACCGGAGCACCCGTTGTTCGCACCAGCTCCTCGATATCGTCGGGATCCCGCAGCGGCTCCTCGATGAACTCGATCGAACTCGGTTTCAAGCCGGACAGAAACGTCGCAGCCTGTGTCAAGGTCCACGCGCGGTTGGCATCGAGCCTTATCGATACCTGCGCGTGAACCGCATCGATTAACTGCGTGATACGTGATGCTTCCTCGACAGGCTCGCCACGGCCCACTTTAATCTTCAGGCAGGTGAATCCGCGTTCGACCGCATCCACTGCGGACCTGACTGGATCGGCCATGTCGACCGACAGAAGCTTTGCCGTTGGAATGGACGGGTTGATGCCCGATGCCGCGTCGCTTCCCCTCTCACCAAGCGCATCGAGCGCGGTCGCGAGGCCAAACTGAAGAGAAGGGATCGCCCCGACCGATCGCACCAGGGAGTCAACGGTGCCGTCGTCGACATGAGTCCCCAAGAGTCTCTGTCGTACCGCGGCAAATCCGGACGCGACGTCGGTTGCTGTTTCACGGCTAAAGCCGCGCAGTGGCGACGCCTCGCCCCAGCCCTCGCGACCATCCGCCGCAGCCATGCGGATCAGAAAGCATCGTCGATGCGCAATTGTGTGGTGACGGCGTAACGATACGGCCGATATAAGCGGCGTATCGAACTCGAACAGTGTGGCGGTCGCGATGCGCATCGTTTGGGCAGATCGTGACGCGCGTCAGAGGTTCCAGCCGATCGCAAACAGGGCGCAATACAGCATCAGCACCTGCGCGGTCCGGGCGAGCATCCTGTTCATGAGGGGGCCGTCGTCGCGACGTGATATCTGATTAAGTGCGGCCAGTCCAACCGGAAGTGCCGCAACGCTGATGAGCACCAGTGTTCTGGATGGGTCGCGGGCCCACAGGTAGAGCGGCACGGCCGCCGCGATCAGCAAGCAAACCCCATACAAGCGTACGCCCCAGGCCCGACCGAGTCGAACGACGAGCGTTCGCTTTCCCGATGCCTCATCTTCGCGAAAGTCGCGGATGTTATTAACCATTAGTATGGCGACGGCCAGCGCGCCCGGCGCGAGACCCGCCAGAATCACCGCCGGCGTCACGTAGAGTGTCTGGACGTAAAATG
This sequence comes from Rhodothermales bacterium, assembly GCA_041589075.1. GTDB lineage: Bacteria > Bacteroidota > Rhodothermia > Rhodothermales > JABDKH01 > JBFHWK01. The sequence goes on along the minus strand of JBFHWK010000020.1, from coordinate 22,076 downwards.
TCCCAGCCACGGCGACCGGGCCGAAGAACACGAGTACGAAAAAATCCGCCACTCCCAGCGACGCCAGAGACCGCCGGCCGGCCGTATACAAGTAGCCGAATAGAATCGACAGCACACCTATCAGAACAATTGGCCAGCCGCCGCGCCACATGAGGTAACCGCCTGCGGCGACGGCCGCGGCGAACGTGAGGGCCGCCGCCCGCTTCATCTCTCGCGACGAGACTAGTCCGGCTGCCGTCGCACGTGGCGGCCCACGTCGTCCCTGCGTATCGCTGCCCTTCTCGTAATCGACCGCATCGTTATAGAAGTTCGTTGCAATCTGTATGAGTATCGCGCTCACGAAGCAAAGAACCGCCGCTACCGGATGTAAGCCGCCGGCCTCGAGCGCCATCGCCGTTCCGAGCAAGACAGGAGCCGCTGCCGCGAAGAGCGTCTTGGGCCGGCTGGCCAGTAACCACGTGCGAAAGGAAGCCACCTGTTGCTCTAAGGCCTGTAGGGAAACTTGGAGAAGTCCGGCTTTCTCTTCTCGAGAAACGCATTCTTACCCTCCTGTCCCTCCTCGGTCATGTAGAACAGCATCGTGGCGTTGCCTGCCAGTTCCTGAAGTCCGGCCTGGCCGTCGCAGTCTGCATTCAGACCCGCCTTGAGACAGCGAATCGCCATCTGCGAATTGGCGAGAATCTCTCGGCACCACTGGACGGTCTCTTCCTCGAGACGCGCCAGGGGAACGACAGTGTTCACGAGACCCATCTCAAGAGCCTGCCGGGCATTGTAGCTTCGGCAGAGAAACCAGATCTCCCGGGCCTTCTTTTGCCCGACAATCCGTGCGAGGTAGCTGGCGCCATAGCCGCCATCGAAAGAGCCGACCTTGGGTCCTGTCTGCATGAACTTCGCGTTGTCGGCAGCGATTGTCAGATCGCACATGACGTGCAGTACATGCCCTCCGCCGACGGCCCAGCCGGCGACCATCGCAATGACCGGCTTTGGGCACGTGCGAATATCTCGCTGAAAGTCGAGAACGTTCAGTCGCATTATGCCGCCTTCTTCCTCGCGGTAGCCGGCTTCGCCGCGGATACGCTGGTCGCCGCCGGAGCAGAACGCCTCCGAGCCCTGACCCGTCAATATGATGACTCCGATCTCGTGATCGTCGCGCGCATCATTGAGAGCTTGCCTTAACTCGTGGACCGTAAGAGGCCTGAACGCGTTGCGAACCTCCGGACGGTTGATCGTGATCTTCGCAATGCCCTCTGCTTTGTGATAGAGAATGTCCCGGTATTCGCCGGCGCTTTTCCAATTTATCGTCGACATGACCCTATGGGTTTGTACTCTGGGAATAAGAGGCCGCGTGTGCCTATTGCGCAGCCGCAACGAGCTGAGCGACGTCAGTCGCGATCTTACGCACGGCACGCGCGATGTCGTCGTGAAGCATACGATTCGCCTGCCGATCCGTCGTGACCTCGATGACTGATGATGCGCCCGACGCCACGGCCTGCCGGTACGCGGTCACAAAATCGTCCACGGCGTGCGGGTTATTGTAATCGAGACTGAACATACGGGCAGCTGGCTCGAAGTTCAGGCCGTGCGGCGTCGCAAAGTAGCGATCAAAGATATCCTGCCGTTCCGCAATCGGCAGAAACGAGAAGACTCCGCCTCCGTCGTTGTTCACAACAACGATCGTAACCGGATAAGGAGCTTCCTTCAGCAACGCAAGCGAGTTGAGGTCGTGAAGCAAAGCGAGATCACCGAGAAGCAGCGTGACGGGTTTACGAAGTCCGGCGGCAAAACCCGCAGCCGAGGCGACCGTCCCGTCGATGCCGCTTGCTCCGCGGTTGGCGCCGACCTGAACGGCCGTAGACTCTCCTGAAAACATGTCGATCTCTCTGACGGGTAGACTGCCGCTAACAAAGAGCGCGTGGGTCGGCGGTATGTTGCGTGCAATTGACCGTGCAACCGCCGGTTCCGAGACGGTACCAGCCTCCGAAAGGGCGCGCTCGAGCAATTCGTCTACGCGAGACGTCAACGAGGACAGCCACGGAGTCAGCTCAAACGGCCGCACGCCAACCGATTCGAGGCGGCCCAGTGTGTGGGCGGCAAAGGCGTCTACGTCACATTCGAGACGCAGCGTGACGTTGTGGGCCGGATCGATACGATTCGCATCGGGCGCAACAAGCACGAGGTTATCCGGTGCGTAAGAAGCGAGATGTTCGTAGAGTCGCTTCGATGTGGCACGAGCTCCAAGGTGAATGACGGTGTCCGGCCTAAAAGCGTCGCAAAATTCTTCGGACTGCAGCAGGAGGTCAACATACGGGATGGCTCCTTGCGTAAACGAAAAACGGGAACCGGAGAGGATGTCTGGAATGAGCGGCCAACCGAGCCGAGCTGCGAGATGTCTGGCTGCTTCGGCGTCACCCTTTCCGCGGAGGCGCCCGACGATAATGGCTCCCTGCCGTGCTTGCTCGATGCGTTCAACCACAGCCAGGATCGCGCCCTCGGACGGAAGCTTGGGGTTGGGCGGGTACGTCGTATACGGCTCGTCGGAATCGAGCCAACGCCCCGGCACCGAATCCGCCAAAAGACCATCAGACGAGTCAGGCTGCGGTGCGAGGGGCTCGCGGTACATCATGTTGAGGTGGACAGGACCGCCGTCATGGACGGCCCGATGGACAGCCTGATCCACGGTCGTCAGCACGAAGGAAGGGTCGATCGCTGCAGTCGGTGTGGGAAAGTCGAATTCCCAAACGATGTGCTGCCCGAACGCACGCGGTTGTTCTACAGTCTGGTTAGCGCCGGTCTTCCTGAGCTCGGGCGGGCGATCGCCGGTCAGCAGGAGAAGCGGGATACCGTCCGCAGATGCCTCGACGACGGCCGGAAAGCAATTTGCGACAGCCGTTCCAGAGGTTGTGATGACAGCCGCCGGCTTGCGTGCGGCACGACCGTAGCCCAGTGCAAAGAAAGAAGCGCCCCGCTCGTCAAAGTGGATAGTGGATTCGCAGCGGGCATTGCGTGCAACCGCTACGACCAGCGGCGACGATCGCGACCCGGGCGCGATGCAAAACCGCCGCAGGCCACACCGTACAAGTTCCTCGACGACCAGATCGGCCCAGAACTGGTTCAGATTTTCAACGTCCGTTGTCAACGTGCAGCGCTCTCACGAAGTCACCGATTTTCTGCTCCACCTCATTCCACTCGCGGACAGGATCAGAGCCACACACTATACCGGCACCGGAATAGAGACGAAGTAGCGGCCCACGTACGAGTCCCGACCGTATCCCGACAGCGAACTCGGCCGTGTCGTTTCCGATCCAGCCCACGGGCCCGGCGTACCAACCTCGATCGAACGGTTCCAGATGCCGGATCACATCGGCCGCCTCCAGATAGGGATAGCCGCCTACGGCCGGCGTAGGATGCAGCGCATCTATGAGGTCAAATGTGTCCACCCCATCCTTCAGCACCCCGTCAACGTGCGAGACAAGATGCCTGCCACGAGCCAATCGCATCTCCGACGCCGTCGTGTCGACGTGCAGGACACGCGTGATGTCAGTCAGCGCTTCTTTGACACTTTGCCGCACGTATTCGTGCTCGCGTTGATCTTTTTCACTGAGCAGGAGCTCGTCGCGAAGCTGCTGATCGTCACCCGTGGTCAGTCCGCGCGGCCGAGTGCCCGCCACGGCCTCACTGCGGATGTCGTTACCGTTTCGGCTGAAGAGGCGCTCTGGGGATGCGCCCAGGAATGCATCCCCGTCATTCTCAAAGACGAAGTGATAGCAGTGTGGCGTCGTCGCGCGGAGCCGTGCCATCAAGCCGTATGCGTCGAGCGCACCGTCAAAGTCGAAGTGTGCGACGCGCGCCAGCACCACTTTCGCCAGTGCGGTACTTGAGAAAGCCCTAAGGGCCCATTCAACACCGTGAGTCCACTCCCGGTCGTCCGGGTTGTCAAACCGCCGAACTAGCGAGGGCAGAGACGGCCAAGCCGGAACAGGAGGACGCAGACGCTCGATCCGGTCGATCAGCCAGTCACGATCTGCCGTCGGCGATACGTTGCAAATCAGAAAGCACTCGGACTGGAGACGCCGCACCTCAAACAGGGGGACGTGGAATCGGAAAGAAGGGAACGATGACCATTCATCGCTTGAGGCCGACTCAGGGTCGAATCGCAACCCTCCAAAAAACCGAACGGCAGGCGGAGACATGTGGAGATGTCCGCGGATTCTGCTGCGCAGGTCAGCGAAGTCTATCGGGCCTCGATTCTCGCCTTGAACTTTGGCGGCAACACCGATCCCGGCGACTGCGTCCTGTTGCGCGCGACCCCTCCAGAAGAAGCGCACGCCGTCATCCTGCGAGGCAACCCAACGCAGCGGATCGACGGGTGAGATACGCACGAGGACACGTTCGAATGACGGCATAGTCGTCCGTGCCGCCGGCGCCACACGTGCGACGGCTCGTTTTAGCTCACGAGTCGCACGAGCCGTCAGCGTATGCTCAAGCTGGAGCTCTCCTCCGGCGTCGTTCTTCATGCCCGGTTTGAAACGGTCTCTAATGGCTCAAAAACGCCCCTCTTGGCGCGTTTGTCGCAAAATACGACGATTCGCACCAGTGGTTTCAATTTTTTTTGAAAGTTCGAACCGCGTCAGGACGTGAGGAAAACCAGGGCCATCAGGGAGAGGAAGATCCCGGCCCAGTTCCGCGTCGAGAGGGGCTCCCGCCAGATTGCGACGCCGAGCAACGTAGCACCGCACACGATTGAAACGTGATTTGCGGGAAAGGCAACGGTGCCGGGAAGTTCGCCGAGTGCAGCAAGAAAGAACTCGACCGAGCCGTAATTGAGCAGACCGAGAAGCACGCCTGCCGCCGCCGTGCGGCCTGACCTCCAGTGATGCCGCCCGCGGCGCACGACCATGAGGCCGACGCCCGTAACAAATGCGGTTACAAATATTATCAACATGAAGTGCTGCCGCGAATGTGCCACCGCGAATACTTCCTCGTACAACTTGAGCGTCGTATCGGTAACGCCGGCGGCCACGAACAGGGCAAGCAGCAGCATCTTCCCCGCCTTTTCGTCCGGCACAGCACGGTCTCGGGAGTTTCGGTTGGCCAGCAGGATGACTGCGCCCAACGCCACGAAGAATCCGGCCGCTTGAAGGTTTGTCGGCTCATCGAACCAGACCAACCATGACGCAGCAAAAGGAATGACGACGGACAGCCTCGAAGTCGCCGACGAGAGTGCAAGGCCCGCCTTCTCGGTTGCCGCGGCGAACAGCGCGAAGCTGAGGATGAACATGACACCTTCGCCAACCGCGACCAGAAGGAAAGGCAAGTCGATTCGGGTTACCACCATGCCCGCCCCTCCAGAGGCCAGCGCTATGGCGGCGGCGACCACGTAGTTAACGGTCAGTAGACCCCAACGATCTATCTGCGCGGCCCGAGCAAGCTTGAAGATGACGCCGATTCCAAGACTACACGCTACGGCCAGTCCAAGATTGAGCATCGACGCTTCGCGGCAGGTGAATTCCGGGAGCAGCCGCGGATCGGCGACTCAATTGTTTACCAGGTAATTGTAGTATCGCAGACTTGACGGGAAGAACTGGACATCACGGATCATCAAGTTATCCGGCAAGTACAGCCTCGGCTTTACCCGTCCCGTCGTATCGGATCTTATGTCCTCGTAATGAACCGTCGCAAAGAAGTCCTGCGCCTGGAGCGACTCTCTGAAGTCAGAAAGGAGTACGCGGTATTTCACGGTGATCGTGGTCGGTTCGAGTGTGACGAGCTTGTCGGTCGAGGGGGCGCCCTCGAGTATGACCTCAAGCTCCCGCGTCGCACCGGTAAACTCTTTCGAGACGGCCACAAGGCGAATCTGACCGATCTCCTTTTCTACAATTCCTGTAAGCGTATCCACGAGCGGAATCCGAACCGCGAGCGAATCGGTCAGATCCTTGTGCTCGAATGAGAACGTGGGCCAGTACTCCAGTTCTTCAACGATCGATGCAGCGCCTGACACGAGTACGGAATCCGGCACTGCCCGCGGCGGCTCTACGAGCTCATGAGTCGGCGGAACCGTCACGTTTGTCCTCAGCCTGATCGGCACCTTGCGCGTCGCGCGCTGATCAACCCGGGGTGCATATGAACGAGGCGTTACGGCCTCCAGGGTCAGGTTCTTCGGCAGGTCCGGCGTTGCCGTGTCGAGGTTGACCACCTCACGAGCGGCATCTATAGGTACTACCGGGCGATTGTAATAGAGCTGAAAGAGTGAAACCCCCTCTCCACGGACCCGGACGCGCACACGCTTCGGTGGTAGCTCGGTCAGTGCACGATCCGGCGGTAGGTTGACAATCGCTGTCGGCAGATCGAGAGAGAGGCTATACGTTTTCTGAAGTGAGAAGACGAACCACAGCAGACACGAGGTCAGCAAACAGACTGCGATCGCGACACCTCTGTGGCGGGGAGTCGACGAGCCGAAGCCGGCATCTCGGCTCGATTCAAAGAAAGACCTGACGCGATTCCAAATCAGCGATGCGCTCGTGTTGCCGTTTTCGGAGGGAAGCGACACAGTGAGTCGTGGGAAAGCCTACCTATGACTCGGAGGAAATGCGGCAGACGAGATTTTGTTCGTCTCCGGTTGTTATCCGTGTCGACTCAGGAGATCGATCAGTTGCTTCTTGTTGGCCATCGCGATCTCCCTCCCCTGCAGCGGGAAGCCCGGTGTGTTACGGGCTAGATTTCGGAGCTCCCGGACGGTCATGGATTCGAGCGTCTCGGGGCCCCATGAAGAGGCTGATGGCGCGCCGGGTACGGTTCCTGCTGAGTCGCGCCGCTGTGTTCGGCCGGAAGACTGCGCTTCGGCCTCCACCAAGGCCCTGACTTCCGAATCAGGGCGGGGTATCACGTGGGCGGATAGCACGGGGCCAATGCGCTCGGCAGCAGCACGACCGGCATCGACAGCCGCCTGTACCGCTGCCGTCTCACCATAGACGTGGATAGTGATGAGCGCCGCTACCGTCTGCTCCACAGCGACGATACGCACTTCTGCGGTCTTGACCATCGCGTCCGCAGCCTCGATCGCAGGGACAAGGCCACGCGTCTCGATCATCCCGAGAGCCGTTTCTGAAGAGGCGCCCATTAGCTCTAGAGTCCTTGTCGGGCTGGCACGGCCGTCGTGCGTGCTGCCCCGGTGCCGGCGCGATAATGATTCCGGCCGCTATTCGGGCCGCGTCGGCAGGATCTGTTCGACGTCGGAATGAGGCCGCGGAATGACGTGTACCGAAACGAGTTCTCCGACTCTCTCGGCCGCGGCCGCACCAGCGTCCGTCGCAGCCTTCACCGCTCCAACATCTCCGCGGACCATGACGGTGACGTACCCGCCCCCAATCTTCTCCTTACCAACGAGGCGAACCCTTGCCGCCTTGACCATGGCGTCGGCAGCTTCTATCGCTCCGACGAGCCCACGCGTTTCGACCATTCCGAGCGCGATTCCGTAATCTTCAGCCATAAGACGAGCGATCCGTTTTGTTGGCGTGCCAAGTCGACACGAGGGGTGTCAGAACGGCGCGGAAGCACGCCGCGTTGCCGGTGGCGTGCTACCGCGTGCTACCGAAAACGAATATAGACGGGTGTGCTGCGTTTGTCAACCGGAGCGGCCCGAAGACAAGCGGCCATCGAGCGTCAATATCGATTTGATGGTCCGCAGTCCGCCCATAAATTCGCCGACCCGATAGACGCGGGTGACCAGCAGCAGCGGGAAGTAGCATGCGAGAACTCCGAGCCTATACGGTATTCGGAGTCCGGCAGCGAAGCCGTCACCGACCGAGGAGGCACCGAATAACACAATAATTGTCAACAGGACCGCTGTCGCCAGCGACCACTCATAACCAACGGTCGTTATGCGTTCCGCGAATGTCGTTGAGACACCGGTCATCACGATGAACGCCAGGGCGGTTGCCGCTGCAGCGCCCGCCCCTCCCAGAGACGGAATCATCAGAATATTGAGACCGACATTCGTAGCGGCTGCGATCCCAACGCACAAAGCGACAACCCCCGTTCTTCCCGCCGCCGTGAGAACGCTCGACACGATCTGGTTTACCCCGTAGGCCCAGAATCCGACTCCGACCAGCAAAACGAGTGTTGAGATCTCGACGTAATTCGCATCGACGGCGAACACGAATGCCATTAGCTGCATGGCGTCTTCCGAGAAAATGGCCAGACCAACCATTACCCATCCCGTCCACACGACGTAATGTCTGAACATCTCTTTATGAAGCGATACGTCGTTGTCATCCAACCTCCTGAGACCGACGACGATAAACGCGAGCTGAAAGCTCTGAACGAAAAGGATATTGACAATCCCCGCAACGCGGGAGGCCCAGTCGTATTCCGCAATCACCACAGGATTGCTGAGCCACTTGAGCAGGTATCGGTCGCTCGAGTTCAGTACCCACGCTGAAAGGCTCGCGAGGGCCAGTGGAGCTCCGAATCGAATCAGTGGCCGCACCACGGTGACGTCAAACCTCCACTTCATCTTTACAAACACGACCGTAGACGACACCATAGTCGTGACTCCGGCCGCCGCGGCATAGGCCAGTAGAACGCCCTCCAGTGCGCGTCCCGAGAAGACGAGCCAGTAGAAGCAGAGACCAACTAGGAGGGCCACTTCGAGCATCTGAACGGCACCGTATGACAGCGGCCGCTCCTGCACCCGGAAGACGGTCAGCGGCACCGCCCCGATCACCTTGAAGCCTACGTAAACAAGCACGAGCCCGATGAGATGTCGCATCCCAGCATCGTCGAGGAGCAGGACGGCAATACGCTCCGAAAAGACGAGGTAGATCGTTCCGGGTATGAGAACGGCAATTCCAACGGTGAGAAGCAGCGCTGTTGTTGCCAGTGCGTGTTGTCGCTGGTTGAAATCCCGATGCGTCCAGAAGCGCAAAAGTCCGGAGGAGACGCCGAGACCCACAATTAGGACGCCAAGCTGGGCGCTGACGAGCAGCAACGCCAGGTAACCGTAGGACGCTACTTCCAGGTACTCCCGGTTCAGAAGTACCGGCGCGAGAACAAGCCCTCCGATCTTTACGGCGATGTTGCCGAGAGAGTAGAACGCACTCTGGCGAGCTAGATGTTGTGCCCTCTCTTTCAATCGTACGAAGGCTGCGTTAACGACTCACCATCTGCATCGAACAGTCCGCGATACATTTCGCCGAGCTTCGTGGCTTCGGCCCTCCAATTATATCGACCGACTACCGCCGCCCGGCCCCGAGCACCCATAGACTCGCGAAGGTCTGATCTGGCCGCTAGCTTTATCACGGCTTGCGCCAGCGAAGATGGATCGTCGTGCTGAAACACGAGTCCGGATTCGGTTTCTTGGACGATGCGCTTGAGCGGCAAGCAGTCCGACACGACAACCGGCTTTGCGCAGAACATATACTGAAATAGCTTGTGAGGGATGGTAGCATCGGTATGAGGTGTTCGCCGATGGGGCACAAGACATACATCGGCGGCGAGCATGTAACTCTTCAGTCTCCAATGGGGCTGCCAACCCTCGAAACGGACCGCGTGTTCGATGAGGAGATTCTCGCTCAATCTCCGGAGTTCGTCGGCGTTCCGTCCCTCCCCGACTAAAGTCAGCGTTGCATCGGGAACTTCGCCGAGGATTTCAGGCATCGCTTGAAGGACAGTCTCGAGACCCCGGTGTAGATCGAAGCCACCCACGTAGACAAGGTGAAGAGGACTTGCGTGCGCGGCGAGAACGGTCTCGTCGATCTGGTGGGATGCAAATTCGTCGACGTTAAGTGAATTCGAAACGACGACGACCCGATCCGGAGCAACACCGTTGTCAATGTTCCTCCTCGCAGCTTCATCGACGACGACAATGAGCCTGTCTACCGACTTCGTCCACTGCCTCTCGAGCCGTTGCCATCGATCGATGTTGACGAACAGACGTCCCGGAAACCTTGTACTCCAGGCATACCCCTTCAGGGCCTCCACCCAATTCTCGTGCAGGTCGCCAACGACCGGAACGCCAAGCTGCCGACCCGCTCGCAGCCCGCCTCCAAACAGGTACAGATCGTGCATGTGCAGGGCGTCGAAGGGGAAAACCGAGTGCACTCTTCTCGCGTGTTTCGCGACGTGCAAGCTCAGTAACGGCAGGCTTCCCGCAAGTCCGCGCATTTTGTTGCGGCGTTGCGCCGATACGCGATTGCGGAAGACCTTGATGCCCTTGTGCATCTCTGTCGTCGGCCTTCGATCCGGTCCGATCGAGAGCACGGCTATCTCGTATCCTCGGTCGATTAGAGACAGCGCTTCATTCTCTACCCGGATATCATGAGGGAACGGGTGATCGAGGACCATCAAGATTCGATGCCGAGACAACTTCTCCGCCAGCTGCTAACAGGAGTTAGGAAGGTAACATCCGCCGAAATTGTATGGTCAGTTCGCGATCGGTAATATTGTAACGAACGGTGTGCGAGGGTAACCAGATTTGATGGAAAAGATTCGAATCAAGGAATTCTATGACGTGTTCATGGAGTCCCGCATGATTCATTGTCGACTCCATGGAAGCAAGAGGCTTGATGTTGCCTCCGAGTCAGTGACGCCGCTCGTCGCTGCCGACAGCGTGGTACGTGACGTCTGTTGTGGAACAGTCGTCCTCGGCGAGCGATTGGGACGTGTGGCTGATAGACGCCCTTGGTTTACTCATTCAGGCGTTCGCCTGCGCATGGAGAGAGTCGACAAGACAGAGCGCTAGACCTGCATGTATACGGTGTTAGCACAGAAGCCGTGCCCTTTTAGCGGGAGCTATCGGCCATGATTCCACGTATTCGCGGTCTGGTCAGGGCGGCGCTGCCGGCCTCAAAGCGCCTGGCCCTTCATAACATCTGGCGGCATGTGCGGGCCTTCGGCGTCGTGCGCGGGCCGTGGCTCTGGTATCAACTTCGGTCAACACCCTCAGACGGCCGTCTGATTCGTGTTCGCGTGCCTGGCGATCCGGCGCCAATCTTCCTGCGCCCCGGCACCTCCGACGCATCCATGTTCCGACAGGTCTTCCTCGACGAAGAATACCGGATGCCATTCGTCGTGCGCCCGACGCTGATCGTCGACGGCGGAGCAAACGTGGGGTTGGCAACACGCTATTTCCGGCGGATCTACCCGCAAGCGCGCGTCGTGGCCGTTGAGCCGGAAGCATCGAACGTGGCCCTGCTACGCAAGAATACGGCGCACGATGCGCAGGTCAGGGTCGTACACGCCGCGCTGTGGCCGCACCTGACGAGGCTCATTATCCAGAACCCGGATGAATCCAAGAGCACCTTTCAGGTAGGTGAGGCACCGCCCGGCGCCCTCCAGGATGTCGGCGCCGTCACCATCGCGCAGATCCTGGACGAGGCAGCACCTGACGAAATCGTGCTGCTAAAGCTCGACGTAGAGGGCGCCGAAAAGGAAATCTTCACGGATAGTACGTCGTGGCTCGAACGCGTCGCCGTTATCGCGGTGGAGCTGCACGACCGCTTCAAACCTGGCTGCAGCGAGGCACTGTTTGCGGCGCTGGAGTCCTGTCGTTTCGAAAAGTACCAACGAGGGGAAAACATCATCCTTCGCAGAGTGGGGATTTCATGGGCATCCGCTGGACTACGCCAGATAACCGAACAGAATCGGAAATTCTCCTCCGGGGACCCGCAAGGGACTCCTTGATACAAGACCAGGGTCTTCTCAGACTCCGAAAAGCATGATTGACGCAGACGCAAAGGTTGCACCCAGGTCAAACGGTCTGCGAATCGCCGTTCTTTTACATCGTTTCCCTGGTCTCTCTCTGACGTTCGTACAAGATCAGATTACAGGACTGATAGACAGAGGCCATTCGATCACGATCTACGCAAGTCATCGTGGCGAGCAACCCTTTGTGCACGCTGACGTCGCGCGCTACTCTCTCCTGGACCGCACGACATATTTCCGCCAGCCCAGTCCAAGTCCAGCAGCTTATGTTCGGGCGTTGCCTGTCTTTGTTCGCAGCCTCGCAAGGTCTCCAATGTCAACGCTTCGTTCTCTCAATGTTATCAGGTATGGAAGACATGCATACTCGCTCAGACTGCTGCATGGAGTTGAATCACTTGGTCCAAAAAAGCACGAGTACGATGTGATTCACTGTCACTTTGGACCCGCTGGAATCAAGGGGGCACTGTTTCGAGAACTGGGTCTTCTTGGTGGCAAGCTCGTAACGACGTTTCACGGATACGACGTCACACAATACCCGTCTGTGCATGGAAGCAATGTTTACAAGCGCCACCTGTTTCAAAAAGGTGACTTGTTCATGGCACTGAGTGAGCATATGAAGGATCGGCTGGTCGCGCTCGGCTGCCGCCAGGAAAGGCTACGTGTGCATCACAATGGCATACACAGTGATGTTTTTGCGTTTGCAGAAAGGCGCAAGTCTGAAGGAGAAAAACTCAGACTTATATCAGTCAACCGATTGTCAGAAAAGAAAGGACTTTCATACGCCATTCGTGCCGTGGCCGAGCTGGGCCGCGAGCATGACGTTGAGTACCGCATTGTCGGAGACGGAGAGTTGCGCGAGGAACTTGAAACCCTGATACGCGATCTCGGTGTCGGTGATAGGGTCCACTTACTCGGTTGGAAAGACCGCTCCGAAGTATCCAGGCTGTTGTATTGGGCCCACATCTTCCTGGCGCCGAGCGTTACGGCCTCGAACCTTGACGAAGAAGGCATTCCGACATCAATCATGGAGGCAGCCGCATCGGGCCTACCGGTCTTGAGCACCTTCCACAGCGGTATCCCGGAGTTGGTCCTGCACGAAGAAAGCGGGGTGCTGGTTCAGCCTCGAGACCATTCAGCGATCAAGGCGGGCCTGCTCAAGCTGCTGGAACGCGCAGATCATTGGGCGCAAATGGGCGCTGCCGGCAGACGTCACGTAGAACAGCAGTTCGATATCGAAAACTTGAACGATAGGCTCGTCGATACGTATCAACGACTAGTCTCGTCGCGGCCTTGACGTCTGGAAGGATTTCAGTGCGTTTGCGACACGCACTGCCGAATCTCCTTGGCCGTAAGGTGCCGAAAGTCCAGCCGGCGCGGGCCTATCAAGTAACTGCTGCGTGTTGGCGAGATCTGAGTTTGCCAGTACGTTCCAGCCGCTCTCTATTGTCTCCACCCACTCGGTCTCGGATCGAAGCGTGACGCATTTCTTGCAAAGCCAGAAAGCTTCCTTCTGCAAACCGCCAGAGTCCGTGAGTAGGGCTGCGGCTCCGTCGAGTAACGAGAGTATTCCAAAGTATCCGAGAGGTGAAAGTGTTCGCACGCGATCAGGCGTTTCAATGTTGAGCTCGCTTAGTTGCCCCGCTGTGCGGGGATGGATTGGCCAGACGACGGGTTTATCGAGTGCGCCAAAAGTGGCAACGATTCGAGCAAGCCGGGAGACGTTGTCCGTGTTCTCGGGGCGGTGCACCGTCGCGAGGTAGTACTCACCGGTTCCATAGGGAATGATCTGTTCGAGCGGATAGGCCCGGCTGGCCTTCGGAAGGTACCGCAGCAGTGCGTCGTACATGACATCGCCCGTATTGACGACACCCTGAGTAATTCCTTCTGCGGTGAGGTTTGACACCGCGGTCTCAGACGGGCAAAGGAGCAGATCCGAGAGCCGGTCCGTTATGATACGATTGATTTCTTCGGGCATTGCGCGGTTGAACGACCGCAAGCCGGCCTCAACATGGGCAACAGGGATCTGCAATTTCGCTCCGGCGAGCGCCGCGGCGAGTGTCGTGTTCGTGTCGCCGTAGACCAACAGCATCGAATGGGCGCCGGACTCTGAAAGGTACTGCTCGAGTCGAACCATGATGGAACCTGTTTGGACGGCGTGGCTGGCAGAACCTACTTCCAGGTTTACACTCACCTCCGGGAGTTCGAGCTCGTCGAGGAAGACATCGCTCATGGTGCGGTCATAGTGCTGACCGGTGTGGACCAGGTCCTCTTCGATCCCGATGGCCGACAGCGCGCGGCTGACAACGGAAGCCTTGATGAACTGGGGCCTGGCGCCCACTACGCTGCAGATTCTCACGTGACTATCGGTCACTCCGAGTCGTTTGTCCACCCCGAGTCATTTGCGTCAGGATTTCCGAGAGGTCTTTGCACTGGCTTACGCGACTATACGCTTGGGAAGCCTCCCACGACGCGCCCGTGACGATCTTACCACTTCGGACGGCGTCCACGTACTCGGCCAGAAACCGGGAGACGCCCGCGGCATCATCATAGTCGAACATCTCTCCCGCCGATACGCGACCAATTGCTTCGGCGGCGTCGCCGTCAACCGGACCGATACCGAGCACAGGCCGACCGGCTGCCATGTACTCGAACAACTTGCCCGTCATTATTCCTTCCGCGCCTTTTACGTTATTCACCACCAACAGAAGAATGTCGGCGGACTTCATCAGTCGAATTGCTTCCGCATGATCTACGTAAGGCCCAACCGTGACGTGTGCGCCAACACCTTGCTGCTCCGCCGCTTGAACAATGACCGGGTCGACGCTTCCGACCAGCTCGACGCGAACATCACCGCGAATGTCCTCAAGGCGGCGCAGCGCTCTCCAAAGCGCGTCCGGGTTGCGTGCCGCCGGCATATTGCCAAGATGTCTTATGACTATGCCATCTCCGCGCGCATAGGTGCTCTCGTCGAAGTCTGCTGGATCAAACCCGTTCATGACGAGCTCGTAGTCGCGTGCAACCTGGCTCCGGAGCATCCTCTTCATTGTTGGCGACCTGACAACGACACGATTCGCCTTCGACAGGACACGCTGCTCCAATCTGCGATCCGCCGCTAGCGCAATCCGTGTGACCGGTAGATCCTGATAGTAATCACTTTGTGTCCAGGGGTCTCTGAAGTCTGCCAGCCACGGTATTTGCGGCACACCACGACCTCCCGCAAGACGCAGGCCAATCAGGTGCGTCGAGTGCGGTGGCCCCGTGGTAACGACGGCGTCAAAGTGCTGCTTCTGAAGGACGGATCGTGCCTTGGTCAGGGCAAACGGAACCCAACCGACACGCGCGTCCGGGATGAAGATGTTCGCTCGGATCCACCTGCCGACCTTCTGGAGCGGCCCGGGGTCGGATTCCCCGGCGAAAGAGACACCAACGACTTCGTCCTTGCTCTTTCCCATCAGCCTGGCGTAGTTGCTGTAGGGATCCCAGGACTTAGTGCGGATGACCTCGACGCCCGAGGGCACCTCGGCCTCCAGTGACGTGTCCACGTTAGGATATGATGCGTGCTTCGGGTCGACCGTGAGCACCGTGGGCTGCCACCCGAACTGAGGGAGATACTTGACGAACTTCAGTGTCCGCTGTACGCCGGGCCCACCGGAGGGCGGGAAGTAGTAGCTGATGAAAAGAAGCTGGCGCACGAGACGTCCGGGTCACGGACCCGTTTCAGTGGCGCCGGGTTTTCGACGTCGAACCCACCGCAGAACGAGTATGATCGCGATAAGACCATAGACGAGAATCGTCGCCGCCGAGGCAACCCAGAGTCCCACGCGATGCGACGAAGGGTCGAAGACGAATTCTATCGTGTGCGTACCCTCCGGCACGACAACGCCACGAAGCAGGTAGTCCACGCGATGAATGTCGACCGGCACGCCGTCGATCGTAGCCTTCCAGCCGGCCGGATAAAACACCTCGCTCAAGACCAGCAGGCGGCGACTCGAGGTCTTCGTCGCAATCTTGATGTGCCGCGGTGAGAGATCTGCAAGCTGCACTTCGCCAACAGAATCGGGCGAGGCCACCGGCAGGTCGATCGGCTCCTCCAGAACCGCGACCCGCTCCGGCTCAAAATCTTCAGATGTAAGGACTGTCCACGCCTCCTCGGAACTCTCAACGACGCGGACCGAGTCCACGAAGAACGCGCGCGGCAATGCGTCGTCGATCTCGTAGACTGACAATCCCGTCCGTTCGTCCCGAAAGACCTGTGTCGTACCCACGACCGGCGACGATGCAACGACGAAGCGCGTATTGAGCATGCGCAACGCGGGCAAATTCAACCGTCCATCGGGCGTGACGAGAAGATTGTCCAGGAAATCCTGATAGACACGAAGTTTCGCACCGTGATAGCCACTCAGCGATTCGTAGAAATACGAGGGGCGAGCAGTCGATGTCGGACTACCTTCGAGCGACAAGACGCGGAACGGCTCGCCGTCCTCGACCTTACGCTGCACAATGTAGCGGTCGAAATCGTATTGCGGGATGTTCCGCTCGATAGCCGAGCGCCGGACCATGTTCTTCTCACTGAGATACCGTCTACCCACACCCCACAGGTCTATCAGGACCAGCAGCGACATAATGGCCGGCAGTGCCGCGCGGGGCAACCTTCCCGCCGCGAACAAGCCAATCGAGATGCCGGACAGCACCAAAAAGACGAATGTCCGCCACGCGTCCCCCTGCAGCTTGTCGGCCCGGTCTTGGCGCAGCCCGGCAATGAAGTCCTCAGCCGCCTGCAGTACGCGCGGATCCTGCGGTGGAACGTCATTGGCGCGGGCGATCTGCTGGACCACGTTGGCTTTCTCACCCTCTTTCTCGTAGTCAAAACCGGCGCCGCCGGTAACGGCAAGAAAGAGGACCACACCGACAAGCAAAACATATGCGACGGTTTCTACGGCGCGCAGCGACAAACGTGGAGGTCGGTCGATTAAAGATTGGATGCCGATTCCGGCCAGCAGGGCCGCCACGAGGGCAAACACAGCCAACCATGTCTCCGGGACTCTGAACGCATCAAACAGAGGGAAGTACTCGAACATAGGCCGATTGAGCACCTCGAGATTTGAGCCCAGTGCGAACAACAGGATCAAAACCGCAGCGACACCAAGTGATCGCGCGGTCGAAGAGCTTTCCCTTACCGCACCGACGACGGCGAGAAACAATACCACTCCCGTGACATAGTGCGGCCCGCCAGTGAACAGTTTCGGGCCCCAGTACGACTCTGATCCACCGAAGGCGTCAGCGATCACAAGCGTGATCATCTCCAAGAAGCCCTGGCTCCATTGCATCGCGTAGTCCCAGGCCAGACCGCCGGCGGATCCACCGGGGCCCGACCCTCGAATCGTATATGCCTTGTACTCGAACTGGGCCAGGTAAGGCTGGGCAATCATCAACGCGGCTAGCAATCCACCAACGAGCAGAGACCCGGTATTTCGCGCAAACGCCGCTACATGGCCGCTCCTTATCGCTGAAACGCCCTCGCCGATCCACAGGGCCAGCATCACGAACAACACGTAGTACGTGATCTGCGGGTGGCTAGCGCGCAGGTGCGCCGCAAGAGCCACGGCAAAGAGCAGTGCCGGAAGAATGCCGCTTCGTCGAACTCCGTACATGAAAGCCAGGAGCAGCCATGGAGCAAAACAGAGCGCAATGAACTTTGTGTTGTGTCCTGCGACGAGGATCACTGGTATGTAGGTGGTGAACCCGAAAGCAAACGCACTCAGTACACTGGCCCACTCGTTGCGCGTTATAAAGAACGCCAGTAGGTAGGTGCCGACAAGAAGGAGGATGAAATGAGAGCTCGGCCAGATGACACGCCGGAGTAGACCTACGACGGTATCGATCTGCGGCACTCCCTGCCGGTACTTGATCATGTACGCCGGCATGCCGCCGAACAAGTTGGCAGCCCATAAGGCGTACTCGCCGGTCTCCTCTTCATACTCGATGACCGACTGAGCGGCCGCCCGCCAGTTAACGATGTCGGAGCCGAGGACCGTCTTGCCCTTGAAGTGAATCGGCGCAAAGAACGCGACGGAAGTCAAACAAAGCAGCAGCAAACACACGGCGTGGCGCTTTGGCTGACTGATTCGTTCCCAGAAGAACGGGGTCTGCGTCGACGTGGTCTCTGTGTGTCGCCTGTCCTTCTTGCCGCGGCCCATCTAACGGTTAGGGGTGGGGAAAGTGGCTAGTCTATGACCTTGGGGACACGGAAATAGGCGTCACCGGCATCAGGAGCGTTCGAGAGTGCCTCGTCGCGTGTGATTCGCTGAAGAGGTGTGTCCTCGCGCGTAACATTGTATAGATCCAATACGTGGGACATGGGCTCGACCCCTTCGAGACTGAGTTCATTCAGCTTGTCCATGTACTCGAGGATCTTGGTCATCTGCCGCGCCATCTCTACCCGTTCATCGTCTGAGAAGTGCAGTCTTGCCAGCGAGGCGATGTTACGTACTTGATCCAGTGTGACGCGCATGTGTTGCATTTCGAGCTGGAAGTGTGGCCCAAGATACGTCGCGGCTACCTAGTATTCTTTTGGGTCGGAGCCGCGTCCTACTCCAGCTCGGAGTCAATCATAGTCCTGACAGACTCGATGAACGGTGCCAGCTCTGCCCGAGAACTCCCTTGTACAGACATGGGTTCGTGAACCACAACGCGGACACGTCCCGGCCGTGATGCAAATCGTGTCTCATTCATCAGCCGGTACGCGTCTACTATCGTGACGGGTACGACGGGTACGCGTGCTTCTGCTGCAAGAGCGAATGCACTCTTCTTAAAGGGAACCATTTGCGACCTATAGGTCCGTTCACCTTCCGGAAAAATGATAACCGATCGTCCCTCGCGAATCTCCTGCCCGGCATGCCTGAGGCTCTCCAGGGACCGCCTCGGATCGCGCGACGCCACGAAGACGGACGGCGACATCTTGAGTGCTATTCCCAGGAACGGCCACCTCTCAAGTTCCGCCTTGGCTACAAATCCGAACGAGCACGGAAGAACGGAGGCGAGTATCGGTATGTCGAGGAGGTTCTGATGGTTTGCCACAAAAACGTAGGAGCGGCGGCAGTCCAACGTTGACTTCATCTTTGTCTGCGCCCTTACCCCAAAGCCGAGCAGCAAAGCGCGACCCCAGCGGCTCGCCCAGAAGTGGAAAACGTCCGGACGACGGGTCAGAAGTCTCGCAACGGCGAAGCCGGTGGCAAAAATCGCCGTCATGATGACGGCCCAGACATAGCCGATGACAAACCAGAAGCGGTTTGACACGGACCACGCAGGTTCCGAGAGTCCGTCCGGATGTGTCGTGCTATCGTTTACCTTAGTCTGCACCGATGATCGCCTCTCGCGCAACAAACGGTCCATGCATAATGAGAACGTATCTGGCGGCTGCTATTATACTGGCATTTCTCGCCGCGGTGCGTCCGGCCCGCGCCCAGGACTTCGAACCGGGCCTGCAGGTGGCGCTGTCCGCGACGACCTTCAGTGGCGACGCGAACACCGAGTTCGATTTCCGCACCTCGTTTGGGGCCGGAGTCACACTCGGCATTGTGTTCCCCGGCGGATTCTCCATACAGCCTGAGCTACGATACGTCATCAAGGGAGCTACGAGCGACAGCGCTATCGTAAGCAACAATCCGACTCCCCTTCGAGTCAAGTCCACTATTGCCTATCTGGAAATCCCGGTACTGCTGGTATACAGCTTCAATAGTGGCGGGCGGTTTCGACCGAGGGTGTTCGCCGGACCATACCTGGCACAGAAGCTGGACGCAACGATCGAATGGAGCCTGCGATCCGGAGGCCTTCGGCAGCGCGAGTCGGATGAGTCTGTGTCAACGACCGATTTCGGTTTCACGGTTGGTGCCGGTGTCACGACGGACATTATCGGCGAGCGTGTGCTCTTCGGTGCACGAGCTTCGTTTGGACGCTCAGACATCCGCAACAGACCCGACGCACCGCTTCACAACATGGGTCTGGAGATCTTCACTGGGATCGTGTTCGAGTAGCACCGATGGACCGTTACAAGGTGCCGCTGGTGATAAGCAGTCCGACTCACCGGTTTACGACCGTCTCAGAGATGGGCGTGGCCGCCATCAGATCGGCACCGGCCAGCAGGTGCAGGCGTCGGGCGAGATCCTGGGCCGCAACCATCGCGGCCGGAATGTAGCTCTCGCTCGAGTGTACGCGGGCCTGTTTTCCGGACGCCCGAGCCGCTGCGCTACGCGGCACAACCAACCTCGGTATTGTGTCACGCGAAGTTACGAATGACGCTCGCACGCCCGCTTCCGAGGCAATGCTTGCGACCTCCTGCCTGCCGTTCACCGGCTCGCCAACGTAATACATCGAATGAATACGAGCATTGTCCCAAACCGGCTGACTCAATAACGCTGACAGGCCGTCAGAACGCATCGTCCCACCCGAAAGAATACCGACAATCAAAGTTCGCTCCGGGATTCGGGTGACGTTCGAGAATACGGCAAACTGCCGGGCAACTTCCAGCAGCGCGGAAACCTCGACACCAAAATTGTCAAAGTCGGCAAACTCGACTCCCGCGAAGCTCCCGACCGCATCAAGGTGCGTGCACACAAGCACCGCGTCGCGTGCCAGGGTCGGATGCTTCCCGGGTAGATAGCCGACGACGCTTACGCCGGAGGCAAGCGGGTCGAAGTCTGCAAAAATCTCCGCACGTATTGCGCGTCGCAGCCGCAGCCTTTCGGGCACCGCCGAGCTCGGAACGGCGCCGGCGAGGATTCGCGAGACGGTTGATGACGACGCCTGAACGATGCCGACTCCGACGACAGGTCTCGGCGCGTACGCAGGGCGTGGGGAGCGTTCTACAATTATGAGCGTGGCTCCCGCCTCGCGAGCCTCAACGATCTCGGCCATGCCGGCCTCTGCAGACAGCACGACGGCTGCTCCTTGAGCTGCGTCTTTTGGCGTACGCGCGACTTCCCCGTACAGACCCCGGATCGAGCTACTCTTTGGATCCGGCAAGAAGTCGAGTCCCGCTACGAACGAAATGGAATCGATGCCGGTAACGCGCAGTCGCGCTCCCGTGATGACGTTCCTGGACACGGGATGGAGAACGCGAAAATCGCGTCCCTGGACCGGTTGCAAGCCATATTCACCCAGAAGCCGAGCGACATACTGGGCGGCCACGCCGTAGCCGACAGTTCCATCCGCTCTTCCGCGGACCGCGCTCCCGTTGAGAAATTCCAGATGCCCGCGAATATCGGACGTGCTCCACAACGGTCTTAGCGGGGTCGACGTTTGCGGTTCGACCGGTACGGAAAAGGCACCGCAGCCGCCGACAAACAGAAGCATCGCTATTCTATACGTGGAAGGCACAAGTCACTCGTGCACAGGCTACGAGGTCGGTGAACTCGATTTTAGGCGTGGCACAGACGCGGATTGCATTGACCGATTGCGACGTCATTAAGGAGTACACGCCAATGTTGACAACATACTGTAATTCGAATTCGCAATCAGGTGGACCCGGTGGCGTTACGGCACCCGGCAGACGAGGCTTCGTGCGGTTTCCTGTACCGCATCATGCAACCCGGAAAAAGAAAAGGGGGCGGCACGTGCCACCCCCTTTTCCCTACGGATACGTTTTGCCAACCTACTCTTCCGGCTCGCGGAACTTGGTTGGCTCCGGCACGGACGCGCCGACGTTGCGGTTGAACTTGTCGAAGGCTTCCTCAACGTTACGTCGTGTCTTCTCCAGCAGATCGATCTGACCGCGGCGCCGTGTGCGCGTGTCTAGCGGATCGATTAGCTCGGCCTGAAGGACGATCATAAGCTCTTTCTGGTTCGTCGTCCGCTGTGTCTTTCCAAAGAGGTAGCGAAGGCCGAAGAACCATGGCGGCAAATCCTTCAGGAACGGCACACCTGCACGCGAGATGGTTTCTTCAGTCGAGTACAGCCCGCCGATGACGGTCTGCTCACCATCCAATAGAAGCACCTGCGTGTTGGCGGTGTTACGGTCGATGATCAGGCCGGCCAACGACGGACGGCTTCCGGACTTCTCGACTTTCACGTTCATGTGGACGAACTCGATCATCGGAGCGCCCGCGGAGTCGGCCGCGGGTTCGCGGACCAGCGTCGGAGTCACGTCGATGATGATACCAGTCGAGAAGAACTGCGTCACCGTGTTGCCTGCAAAGTCACGTACTTGAACCGGCACGTCCGATCCAATCTGAATCGTGCCCTTCTCGCCGCTCTGTACAGTCACCTGGGGCTGCGCGATCGTTTCGCCGACGCCCTGCGTTTCGGCGAACCTAAGGAACTGCTTCAGGTCGGTGAATGGAATCTCTGCCGGAGCGCGGACGACATCCTCGACGCCGTCG
>JBFHWK010000019.1:0-24575 GCA_041589075.1 Rhodothermales bacterium | reverse complement strand
GTCAAAACCCTCTTTTGCACCCTCTACGAACTCCTCGTAGACGGGCACGCGCTTGTACAAACCGTAGAGCGGAAAGCCCACAATCATCGCCGGCAAGACGAAGACGGAGACGATGTCGATGATGGTGCGAACGGTATCCATATCGTATCAGTCGGATTGTGTTTCGTCAGGTGCACCGTTCTGTTCGGCAGCAAGGATCGCCGGGTCCGACTCGCGATAGCCTTTCAGCTTTCCGAGCAGGCGTGTTACAGTGATCGCGACCACCAGTGAGAATGCGGTGACGATTACGATCGAAAAGATGAGCTGATTGATCTGCAATCCCATGATCGCGACAAGTAGCACCGGCGGTACCAGTTGCACGCTCGCCGTGTTCATGGCGAGCAGCATGACCATGGAGTTTGTGGCCGTGTCTTCGGACGGGTTGAGCGTCTGAAGCTCTTCCATCGCTTTCAGCCCAAGCGGTGTGGCCGCGTTGCCGAGGCCGAGCACATTGGCCGTCAGGTTGAGGGCGATCATGCCCATCGCCGGGTGGCCGTCGGGTATTTCGGGAAAGAGTTTGCGAAGTACGGGCTGCGTGATGCGGACGAGTGTATACAGAAGCCCCGACTGCTCGGCGATGCGCAGCAGACCCAGCCAGAGAGCAAGCGCTCCAATGAGCCCGATCGCCAGCGTCACCGCCGTCTGTGCAAAGTCGAGTGCGGCCTGCGCGATGTCGGTCATCTTCACGAAGCGCACCGTCGGAAACACGAGGGCTGCCGCCGCTGACGCGCCGGCTGAATCGGGTGTGAACGATGTCACGACGCCCTGCAGCTCATCGTCGCGGCCGCCTGCGACCTTTCGGATCGTCTCCAATGGTTCGGGCAGCCCGACCTCCGCCGCGAAGCGTAACTGTCGTCCTTCAGCCGTCTGCACCAGTATGCCCGAATACGAATCGGCCGGCGCGTCCCCAGTAGAGTAGTGCGATTGATAGGTATCCGGATCGATTCTGACGGTTGCCGCGACTCGCCGCTCGGTGGCACTATAGCCATCGGGAAACTCGACGCTCACCACCAGTTCCTGTCCGTTTCGATACCGGTCTTGCCCCAAGTCGGCAACGTCCCGGACCAGGGCGAACACCAGGCTTGAGATGATCAGCCCGGCCCAGATGTAGTTGAGCATGGGGTCGGTGAGATGGCGGTCGTGAGATTCAAGTATAAGAAATACCAGTGGCGACTGATGAGCGGAGCGAATAATCCATCCGATGGCGCGACAAGCGTCCGCCGGTACATGGATCCCCGATCGGGGTCGGGGATGACGTTGTCCTCCTCCCCCTGACCCCCTCCTCAAGAGGAGGGGGAAACAAAGGTGGACTGTTCCTCCTCAAGAGGAGGGGGAAACTCGAGCGCTGCAAAGTCCCCCCTCCACGAGGCGGGAGACTCAAAAACCCGTTGTGTCCCCCCTCACTGAGAGTTGACTACAGGGGGAGCTGAGAGTTGACTACAGGGGAAGCTGAGAGTTGGCTACAGGGGGGGCTGAGAGTTGGCTACCAAGGGGAGGACCCTTCATCGAAATGCCTCCGCACCGCCGCCGCCAGCGAGCGGCCCACGACCTCCGCCAACGCCGCCTCGTCCGCCTCGCGCACCTTCTTCACCGAGCCGAACTTCTTGACAAGCTTTCGTGCCGTCTGCTGGCCGACACCTCTTATCTCCAACAACTCAGACGTCAGCGTCGACTTCTTGCGTCGCTTGCGCTGCATCGTGATTGCGAACCGGTGCGCCTCGTTTCGAATCCGCTGCAGCAGTTGCAGCGAAGCACTCGTGCGCGGAATGAACAGCGACTCCGTATCGACAGGAAAGAAGACCTCCTCGAGCCGCTTCGCCAGCCCGACGATCGGGAATCTCCCATACACACCGATCTCGTTCAAGGCCTCGACCGCACTCGACAGTTGCCCCTTGCCACCGTCAACAACGACCAGATCCGGCCACGGCCCGTCCTCTTCGCTGATCCGCGTGTATCGCCGACTGATAACCTCGCGCATCGCCTCGAAGTCGTCCGGCACGCCGGTCTTCGTGCGCCGAATGTTGAACATCCGGTAGTCGCTCTTCCGAGGCTTGCCGCTTTCGAACACAACACATGACGCCACGGTCCCGGTGCCGCCCAGATGTGAGATATCGAAGCACTCGATGCGCCTCGGCAGATAGGGAAGTCGGAGATCCTTTTGCAGCGACTTGACTGCCTGCGGGATGCGACCCTCTTCCTGCTTTGCCTTCTCGAGCTGGTACTCGCTCAGCAGCAGCCGGGCGTTGGCCAGAACCAGGCGAATCAGTGCCGCCTTGTCCCCGCGCTCAGGAACAACGAGCGGGACCTTCTTTCCGCGCTTCTCCCGCAAAAAGGCCTCAAGCGCGGTGGGGTGCTCGGGTCCCACCGACAGCAACACCTCATCGGGGAAGAAAGTGGCCTCGGTGTAGTACCGCTCGACAAACGACTGCATGATTTCGCCGTCGGTTTGTCCCTCGATTCGCTTTATGAGCTTGTGCTGGCGGCCCAGAACGGCGCCGTCGCGCACCTTAAACGACACGCCGATCCCGACATCTTCGACCCGGTCGAGGTGCAGCGCAAAGAGGTCGCGGTCTATGAGATCCTGGCTGACCACTTTCTGCCGCTCCGAATATTTCTTCAGCGCCGAGATCCGATCGCGCAAGTCCGCGGCATCTTCGAAACGCATCGACCCGGCCTGACGCTTCATCTCGTCCTCGAGCAGCGCAATGAGGTCGCGTGTCTTTCCCTCGAGCAGCTTCTCGACCTGCCGGATCGTGTTTTCGTAGGATTCCTCCGTTTGAAGACCCACACAGGGTCCCGCACACTTCTTAATGTGATACTCGAGGCAGGTCTTGTATTTCCCTGCGGCAATTGGTTCTGGATCGAGTCTCAGACTGCATGTTCGAAGCTTGAAGATCTGGCGGATCGTGTGAAGCATCAGCTTCATGTCCTTCACGTCCGTGTAGGGACCGAAGTACCGCGAACCGTCGCGCCGGACGCGGCGTGTCGGGAAGACACGCGGGAAGCGTTCGTTCTTGATGCAGATGAAAGGAAAGCTCTTGTCGTCGCGCAGGTTGATGTTGTAGCGCGGCTTAAGGCGCTTGATAAGGTTGTTTTCCAGGATCAGCGCTTCGACCTCTGTGTCAGTGACGATCACCTCCACATCGTCGATCTTGCTGATCATCGCGGCGAGCCTGCCGTCACGCGGGCGATTCTCCTGGAAGTACGAACGGACACGGCTGCGAAGGTTCTTCGCCTTGCCGATATACAGCGCCCGCCCCTCCGAGTCCTTATGCTGATAAACCCCGGGACGAGTCGGCAATGCGTCCAGCTTCTCCTGAAGGGCGGCGTTCACGGGCTGGTGCAGGAAGTGGTAGATGGGAAAAAGACCCGTTGCATCGCCGCTTCTTACCGTCAGCCCGCCTCTCGTGGTCCCGCTTCGTCGCGATGGATCGACTCGCAGACTTCAATGAGCACGCCGTGCGTGCTCTTCGGATGGAAGAAGGCGACGTGCTTGCCGTCAGCGCCCGGTATTGGCTCCTCCGAAAGTGGGACGAGACCGAGCTCACGGCCTCGGCGAATCGTGTCGGCTACGTCGTCGACCTCGAAGGCAAGGTGGTGAACGCCTTCGCCACGCCGCTCCAGAAACCTCGCCACGGGCGACGAGTCGTTCAACGCCTCGAGCAATTCGAGTTTAGCTCCGCCCGCGTCCAGAAAGTGGGTCCGCACGCCCTCGGACAGAACTTCCTCCGTCTTGTATTGCTCGATGCCCAGCAACCGCTCCAGGAGTTCGGCCACTGCGGCTGGTTCTCTCACGGCGATGCCGATGTGCTCAAGTCGTGTCATTAGACTGGCTTGTGATATATTCGCGGCGGTGGCGGCAGCGTCCAAGTTAGGCAAAATACGCGATGGCGCGTGGGCACCGATGTGTGCGTCTCCGCAAGCCATTCAACACACGCGAACAGCATGCCCGTCCAGCGAATAGCGGTAATAGGAGGAGTGGCTTCAGGGACTGCGGCGGCCGCGCAAGCGGCCAGGACCGATCCGTCTGCCGAAGTCGTTCTCTTCGAGCAGGGCCCTCACATCTCCTATGGTGCATGCGAGATTCCCTACTATATCTCCGATGCGGTCGATAGTGCGGAGAAACTGGTCCAGTTCGATGCGAAGCGCTTTCTCAAAGAGAAGCGTGTCGTTGCTCGGACGGGTCACACGGTTTTGGCGATTCATCCCGCGCGCAACCGGCTGACCGTGAAGCCGCCCGCAGGCGCACAATTAGAAGAGCGCTTTGACAAGTTCATACTTGCCACGGGTGCGACCGCTGACACGCTTGATATCGATGGTGCATCCGCGCCAAACGTGTTCACGATTCGGACCCTCGAGGGCGCAGTCGATCTCAAGAACTGGCTGGCCGGACACCGTATTAATCACGCGGTCATTATCGGTGGCGGGTACATCGGCGTTGAGATCTCTGACAGTCTGATGGCACGAGGTATCCGGGCAACGACACTCGATCCGTCCGGTGTTCTGCATCGCTATGTTTCGCCCGCGCTACAACCTGTCGTCGCGTCGCACTTCACGGCACGCGGCCTCCAGATACGGCGAGAACGGGCGGTCCGGTTCGAACACGATGCAGTAGGAGATGTCAACGCCGTGCTGACGGACGCAGGAGAACGGATCGGCTGTCAGCTGGTGATCGTTGCCATCGGCATTTCGCCGAACTCATGTCTGGCAAAGGACGCCGGTCTTCGAGTTACGCCGAACGGTTGTGTCGACGTCGATGAGCACATGCGCAGCAGCGCGCCGAACGTGTGGGCCTGCGGCGACTGCGTCATGACAAAGCGCGTGGTCGATGGCGCGTGGATATATCTCCCGCTCTCGCCGGCCGCATTTCGGACCGGCCACGTCGCGGGCGAGAATGCTGCCCGTCAGGGTCGCGGAGCACCAGCGCGATTTCCGGGCGTGGTCGGCGCTTCGGCTGTCAGGGCACTCGGTCTAGAGGTGGCCCACGTCGGCCTTTCGCTCGCCGAAGCTCGTGACGCCGGAATAGACGCGTTCGCGGAGAAAGTCGAGGGATTTTCGCGCGTATCGGTCGATCCGGGATCACGGCGCCTTTATGTGGAGCTGGTCGTCGACCGTGCTCGAGGCCGCCTCATTGGTGGCACACTGGTGGGTGAGGACGGGGCGGCACTTCGCGCCAACATCCTCGTCCCGCTCATCTGGAAAGGCTGGACCGTCGACGCCGTTCGAGACCTCGACCTCATCTACAACCCGCCGATCGCACCGGCGATAGATCCCCTGCTGACCGCCGCCAATCGCGCGGCACGCAATCTCGGCCGTGCCAGCCTCTGACAGGCCCGCGGATTCCTTATGACCCGCCCGTGGCCGTCGATAACTTATAGTGGCGGATCATGACACGAACTGACTCGTCTGACCTACACAAGGCCACCCGAATATGAGCTTCGACCCCAAATACTTCGGCGCCGTCGTTAAGACAGAGAATGGCGATGCACGCATCATGTGTATGGCTCAGAGCACCGAACAGGACACCGTTAGCGTTCACTTCTTCAAGGTCGACACGACCCTGGAGGACATGCCGTTCAATTTCCCATCCGGAGAACACCTCTCCTTCCAGGATCAGCTCCGCGGCACGGGTCTGGCCGTCGTGATCGAGGAGGGCACCGACGAAACTGCCGAGCAGATCATCGAAAGCCGACTCAAGGAGGCGTACGGCTGGAGGTCCACCGTGACGCTGAAACAGATCGACCGGCCGTCTCTGGTAAGCCTGTTCATGTAGTGCGGGTGGCCCGGGCCGAATGGCCGGGGACATATCGCTATCTTGCTTGCTCTGACAGCCCACACCTTCTGAGCCCTTAGCCGTACTACTGTGACTGCAAGAGCAGCAGTCGTCGAGCAGCTCCTGCGTATTGAAGAAGGCGGAGCGTTCGTCGGACTTCTGAGTGTCGACGATGAGCTCGACACGCGTGACAGGCGATTCATGACCGAGATCGTCGCCGGTGTTACCCGCCAGCGGCGATGGCTCGACTTCGTCATCGACGCATATTCGCGCCGGCCCGTCAAGAAGATGGAAGCTGCGCTTCGTCAGATCTTGCGGGTGGGTACCTATGAAATCCTCGAGACCGCTACGCCTGAGTACGCCGCGGTCAATGAGTCGGTCGAGCTTGCGAAGCGCCTGGTTCGTGCGAGAGCCGGCAGGCTCGTCAACGCCGTGCTTCGCCGCGTCGTCGAACATCGGAACCGGCTTCCCGAACCGATGGGCTCACTCGCGGAGCGGATGGCCATCCGTCACTCACATCCGACTTGGATGGTTGAGAGATGGCTCGAGCGATTGGGCGAATCCGAAACTCGGGACTTGCTCTGTTGGAACAACGCCCGTCCCGCATTCGCGCTGCGCGTGAATCACGAGCGCCGTGATCGCACCGATCTCGTTAAGGAACTAGAGGCGGCTAATGTGTCCGTCGATCTCTCCGCTCATCTCGACGACTTCATCCGAGTATCCTCAATGCAGAACGTGGTGCGTGCGGGTATCCTTTCCCGGGGCGAGGCCGCGGTGCAGGACGAAGCGGCAGGACTCGTGGTTCGGGTCCTCGACCCGGAGCCGGGAGAGACGCTGCTGGATTGCTGTGCAGCCCCGGGTGGGAAACTCTGTTACGCAGCGGCCCGGATGCACAACACGGGTCGGATTGTTGCGGTCGAAACTAACGAGGCCCGCCTCGGGCTGGCGCGAAAAGCCGCTGAGACGCTCGGCGTAAGCAACGTCACATTTGTGCAGGGCGATGCTACCGATCTTACGAGCCTGTTTCCGGAGGCAACCTTTGACCGCGTGCTCATCGATGCCCCGTGCACCGGTCACGGTGTCCTGGCGAAGCGACCCGACCTGCGGTGGCGTCGCCGCCCCGAGGACATCGGCACATTGTCGTTGCTGCAGGACCGGTTGCTTGCTTCTGCCGCGGAGCTGGTCCGGCCGGGCGGGCTGCTCGTGTACAGCACATGTACGATCGAGCCCGAGGAAAACGAGTATCGAGTGGACGATTTTCTGGTTCAGCATCCGGAGTTCGAGATCGAGTCGGTTGTGGGACTGGTCCCGCAGTCGATGCTCACCGCCCGCGGCTTCTTTGCCACGCTTCCGCACCGGCACGGTCTGGACGGCGGCTTCGCGGTACGTCTGCGCCGCCAGGCACCGATGGCCAGTGCCGCCTAAGACGGCAGTTCGTCCGCGAGCTTCTGATATACGAACAGCTTCAGGTAACTCGTTTCCGGCATCGTGTCCAGGATGGGATGGTCCGGAGACTGCGATCCGCGCGCGAGCCGCCGCGTCGCGACCCCGGCAACACGCGCCGCGTATCGAACGATTTTTTCGAAATGCGACTCGTCGATCGCCTGCGAACACGAAGACGTGACGAGGATACCGCCAGGCGCCAGGAGCTTGAACGCGTTTATGTTTATGGACTGGTAGGCGCGCTTGGCTGACTCGCGATGCCGCTTGCTCTTCGCGAAAGCAGGCGGGTCAAGGATCACTAGGTCGTATGTGACCCCGTCCTGGGCAAGCGAAGTCAGCCGGTCGAGCGCATCCGCCTGTTCGATTCTGTAGCGGTCTCCGAAGCCGTTCAACTCGACGTTCGATCGCAGTCTGTCCAGCGCGGGCTCCGATGTGTCGATGGCATGGACCGAGTCAGCGCCGGCAGCAGCAGCGTGAAGTCCGAACCCACCATCCGCACAGAACACGTCGAGGACGCTGCGGCCTCTCGCAAAGAGCCGCACAGCTTGACGGTTGATTCGCTGGTCGATAAAGAATCCCGTCTTGGGGCCGTTAAGAACATCTACTCTGTAACGAACACCGGCCTCGTCGATTACGATCTCATCAGGAAGCGTTCCACGCAGCACGCCGGACCTCTCTTCGAGGCCGTCCTTATCCCGAAGGTCAGCGTCATTGCGCTCGACGATCGCGACAGGCGAGCGCACCTCGCTCAAAATGTCGAGGAAGGCGTCCCGACGCCTGTCCACACCGTAGCAAAGTGTCGTCCACGTAAGTACATCGCCGTAACGATCGACGATCGTACCCGGGATGCCGTCACTTTCTCCAAAGACGAGGCGCGCATGCGTCGTCGTGCCGAACATCTGTTCGCGAAGTTCAACGGCACGTGCGATTCTGGCATGAAAGAACTTGTCGTCAATCTCAACGTCGGTGCGGCCGGTCAGAAACCGCACCACAATCTGAGATTCGTCATGAAAGAAGCCCTGACCGTACGCTTTGCCCGAGGCATCCTCAATGATCACGATGTCGCCGCGAGCCGGACCTCCGTCGACGCGGTGCACCTGGTTCTGAAACACCCACGGATAGCCGCGCTGCAGAAATTTCTCTTTTCCGTGCTTCAGAACAACCTTCATGCTTCAGATTCGACCAATTGGCGACGATTTCAGATATGACGTGCCGATCGCGACGGGCATTTCGAAGCCCACCTCGCTCCGCGGGGAACGGCCGGTTCGCAACCGTGTTGCAAAGTAACTAATTATCCAGACGTCGGGTCTTCTCCCACACACCGCAGAATAGCCGATGCCATTTTCCTTTGTGCGCGCCAGCTTCATCGCCCTCGTGGTCGTTTTTGCACAGGCCGCGACGCCGGCAGCGGCACAAAAGACGGCGAAGTACGGTGCCGACTTCCTGGCGGGCGGTGTCGGCGCGCGCGCTCTTGGGATGGGCGGTGCCCACGTGGCGTTGACCTCCGACGTCAGCTCCGGCTACTGGAACCCGGCGGGCCTCTCCGATATGTCGTATCCGGAGTTCGCCTACATGCACGCAGAACGGTTCGCCGGCGTCGTCTCGTTCGACTACGGCAGTGCAGCTTTTCCAATCAACGCGCGGTCGACCGTCGGAATCTCGTTCTTCCGAAGCGGCGTCAATGATATCAAGAATACTCTCGACGCGTGGGACCCGGAGCGCGACCAGCCCAAACCAAACCCTGAGAGCTTCTTCAAGTCGTTCTCGGCCGCCGACTTCGCGTTCTTCGTGGGCTATGCACGCGCACTGAGCGATCGGCTCTCGATCGGAGTCACCGGTAAGGTTATCCGCCGCTCGATCGGCGACTTCGCGGACGCGTGGGGGTACAGCTTCGACCTCGGCATCAAGTACCGAACAGGCCGTTACGTAATCGGGGCGAACATCCAGGATGTCTCGACGATGCTGCAAAGCTGGAGCGTCAACCAGGCGGAGCTCCAGAATATCCAGGACGTCTTCGGTCAGGAACTACCCGAGGGTGGGACGGAACTCGTGCTGCCGGTGGCGCGGCTCGGCTCCGGTATCATTCTGCCCACCGGGGAGAACGCACTGGTGCTCGGTTTCGACGTCGACCTCGCCTTCGACGGACAGCAGGCGAACGTGATCAACCTGGGAAATGTGTCGTTTCACCCGCGCGTGGGTGCTGAGTTCACCTACCGCGACGTGCTTTCATTTCGCGCCGGCCTGAACCGAATCACACACTCGGAAGCTTACGGCTTCGACATGACGCCGTCGATCGGCACAGGAATCAACCTGAAACAGGTGTCGGTTGACTACGGATTCGGGGATTTTGCGGGACTCGTTTCCGATCTTGGGTACTCGCACCGCATCTCCATAAAGCTCACGCTCGAGCAGCCGGGACTTCGTCGCAACAAGACGAGCGATTGACCGCACGCTCCGCTGCGCGCATGAACATGGTCACTGACGACAACGGTCCGCGTCGCACGCTGGCACTGGTCATCCCTCTCTTTAACGAGGTCGCGGTTCTTCCAAAGCTGATAGCGGCGGTCGAGGAGTTCCGGCGTGATCGCCCCTTCGTCGTAGAGGTTATTCTCATTGACGACGGAAGCGACGACGAAACGGCGGGCCTGTCCATGGAGCTGACAGATAGTCTCGCCGGGTACACGCTGATCCAGTTCTCGCGCAACTTCGGCCACCAGCTTGCCATTACCGCCGGGCTCAACGTAGTGACCGCCGACGCTGCGGTCGTACTCGATGCCGACCTCCAGGACCCGTTGCACGTCGTCGATGAGATGGTCGCGCGTTGGCGCGAAGGGTACGACGTGGTCTACGGCGTCCGAAGCAAACGGCAGGGAGACTCCTGGATGACCCGGATGTTTTCGGCGATCTTCTATCGCCTTTTCCAACACATGGCCGACCTTGACGCGCCGGTCGACGTGGGCGACTTCCGACTCGTGTCGCGCCGGGTGATAGAGGCTTATCGCACGATCGAGGAGCGGCAGCCCTATGTGCGCGGGTTGATTTCGTGGCTCGGCTTCAACCAGATCGGCGTCAGCTACGAGCGGCCGCCGCGGGCGGCCGGCAGCAGCCACTACCCGTACCGCCGGCGCTTCCAACTGGCGTTCAACAGCATTCTCGCATTCTCCGACCGGCCGCTTCGCTATGCGGCACAGTTCGGATTCCTGGTCGCCCTCCTGTCCGTTGCCGGCCTGATATGGACGGTCCTGGTCCGGATCTTCGATCCGGGTGTCGTCTCGGGATGGGCGTCACTGATTTTCACGGCGTTCTTCTTCGGCGGTCTACAACTTTTTTTCCTTGGCGTCGTTGGTGCATATCTGGCGCGGGTCTACGATGAAGTCAAGGCGCGTCCGCGCTACATCGTGCAGCAGCAGTGGACTTCGGGCGCTGAGCCCGAATCTGTTGCCGAGGGCGAACGAGGGCTCAGCGTAACCCACCACCAGAAGTAGCCCAGCGTTTGAGCGACACATGAAGAAGGCGAATCGAAAGAATGACTACGTGGGGATGGCCGCCAGCGTCGTGACGCACGGTCTGCTGATGCTGCTGCTATCCTTTGTCGTGACGGGCGCTTCCGAGGTGCAGCCAATCGGCTTTATCGAGGTGGACTTCGGGCCCGTGATGGACGGTCGGCCCGTGCAGCGCTCTGCAGAACCGGACCCGGACGCGCTCCAGCCGACGGTAACGCAACCGGAGCAGTTGCAGCCTGAGTCGTCCGCCCCGGACAAGGCACGGCCGACCGACGTTCCGGATCAGACTGTGGAGGACGAAGAGGCAGTCTCGTCGTCGGAAGCCGAGACGATTTCGCCGCTAACCGAAGCGAATCCGGAGCGAACTCGCACGGAGCGGCCCACACCGCCGCGTCAGGAAACAGCGCCTTCGGGCGCGGGCGTTCCGGAGGGTAGCGGCGGTGCCAACAGCGGCACCGAAGGAACCGGCACGGACGAGCAAAAGACGGCGCCCTTCCAGATCGAAGGCCTGAACCGCGTACCGGTCACGGCACCCGTGCCTGACTACAGCGAAAAGGTCAACGCTGTCATCAAGATCCGCATTACGGTCGATCCTACCGGGCGAATCGTTCAGCGTATCCCGCTGATGAAGGGGAATCCCGCACTCGAGAAGTCGGTAATGGAGACGCTGAGCACGTGGCGCTTTAACCCATTGCCGCCTAACGCTCCGCAGGAAAACCAGACTGGTGCCATCACATTTCGCTTCCGTCTCGAATAGCCGCCGGTCCTTTACATCACTCGGAGAACACGTGTGTAAGCGATACGCGGGCGCCGAACTGCAACAATCCCACCAAACGCGTCCGTGTCCTGTCTTTCACGTGATCTGCGTTTCTGACGTGGTTTAGTCCGATGTCAGCACGTACCCAAAAGTAGCGCACCGGCTGGTAATTCAGCTCGACCGAACTTCGATACGTGTCGGCAACCTGGCCAACCAGAATCGTGGGAACCTCATCGTCCTCCGGAAAAGGATCTCGAATGTCGGCAGCGCCCTGTGCCAGCACGTCGATGCGCGCCGAGACCGTCAGGCCTCGCACAAACTCGTCGAGATAAATGTCGGCGAATGCCGTCCCGTGGACGTAGTCACTGAACTGTGTGCCGAGCCCGCGCAGCAGGTGAACGTACTTACCCTCATTCTGCAGCGCGTTATACGTCCGCGACGCGACGAGCGTGGCACGAATACCGACATCGACGCGGTCAAAAATACCCGCCTGTATTGCAGATCCCGAAAGGATGAAGGAGGCGGGCTCGCCCGAACCGAGCACGTCAAAATCGTCCATCACCAGCTGGCCGTATATAGTAGTCCGCCCGAAGTTCAGCCAGATCATCCCTCCTAAGAACGCATTGTTCTCGTCGTTCTTCGGAACGTTGTCTGCCTCGAACAACCAGACGTGTGTGGGAAGCAGGTATTTAGGTGAAATGCCTGCATTTCGTCCTGAATAAAGCACAGACTCCAGCATGGCCACATGCACGTGACGCGATGGGCGCCAATCCAACCGATGCGCAACTATGTAGCGTCGCTCACTGCCGGTCGCCACCGAGTCATCCCCCGCAACGCCTGTAAACCGGCCGTCGCCCGTAACGCTGTCGAGCTCACCGAGCACGGAGTGGACCGAAAAACGCGAGCCTCCGACACGGATTTTCAACTGGTCGTAACTGCGCGGGTTGTTACTCAGGAGCGGGGCCTCATCGTGGCGAGGTGCCCAGTGATTGTCGAACCTGCCCGCGTACACTGAAATAAAACGACCACCAAATCCGACGTACGCATCCTCGCTTCGCGCCTGCAGTCGCAGCCCGGTGTCGAAGCCGTCCGGATCGCGATCGTAGAAACCGTCGTGGCGCGCGCCAATCTGCGCGATCAAATCGCCGCGATCAATGAAAGCGTGCAGGTAGAGTGCCTGGTAGATTCGGACAGCGTCGCCGATCGGCCGCAGAGGATCGAGCCGCCGGCTGTTGGTGGACCGGGCCTCTCCACCGAACGTAAACCCGGCAGCCATGCGGTCGCCTTGTTGCGAACCGTATTCGCTTTCGAGAAGGCGGATCCAACTGCGCTCCACCGGACTAAGCCGCGCCCTCGGTATTCCGGCTAGAGAACGCTTGATCTGCTCCTCGCGGTAAGGAAGTTCCGTCGGATCCAGATCGGTCATGAAGCCCCGGCGCTGGAAGCGCTCAATGACGTCGTACGACCAGTCGTTCACCGGCACGATGCGGTTCGCCTGGGCGTGCGTCCCGTCCACGACGATCATGGAGCAGAGGATCGCAGCTACGCACCGCAGCGCGCTGCCTGTTGCCCATGGTTCCCGACTTGATTCTCGCATCCCTCTGTCCGCGCCGCTTCACAGCTTCTCGGAGGCGGAAATTAGGCTCAAGCGCTGACTTATTCGAACAAGCGCCCGAACCGCGTCCACGAACCGGCGCCATGCCGGGAACTGTAAAGTTTTCATACCTTTGACAGGTACAGCTCCAACCGGACACTCGTTCGGGTCTATCTGCATACGACTTGCGATCTCTTGTCGAGGAAAATCGAACTCATCTCACTGGTTGTTGCGGACGCGATCACGCTGAGTACAGCGAGCCTTCTGCACTATAAGGTCCGGTTCGATTGGCAATGGTTCGGGGTTCCCGAGCTTTACCCGGTGGGCATGGAACTCGTTGGCGCAACGCTCACTGCCTACTGGCTAACGCTCTTCACGTTCTTCGGGCTGTATCGAGAGCGTTACGCCGACAGCCGCTTCGACGAACTCGTCTCCCTCTTCAAGGCCGTCGCGATCGGCATCTTCGTGTTGGTGTTCGCCATCTACATTGATGCGTTGCAGCCCGGCTCGACGCGAATGGCAATTCTGTTTTATTGGCTTGCCGTGTCCGTTGCCGTCGCGACTGGGCGTATCCTCGTCCGTTCGGTGCAGAAGTACCTGATCACACGGGGGTACGGTGCGCACAATGCACTCATCGTCGGATGGAGTGACCATGTCGAACGTCTCTATGACGAAGTCGCCCAGTACCCCGAGGCCGGACTCAACATTGTCGGTGCCGTGCGGCTGGAGCGCTCACCCCGCGGATACGATGGTGATTCCACGTACGAGGCAGACACGGATGTTCTTGCCAACACGGCGGACGTAGTCACCGAGACGCGACCCAAAACCTCCGTGAGAACCATCGAAGCGCTGCCTCGGCTCATCGATGAACTGGCTATTCAGGATGTCCTGATTGCGCTCGGATCGGAGGACCAGGAGCCGCTGATGGAGGTGCTGCGCCTCTGCGACGGAAAGCCGGTGCGACTGAAACTCGTGCCGGACTTCTATTCCGTCGTAGGCGGCATGGCACGCACAGAGCACATGTATGGCCTGCCGCTTATCGAAGTGCTGCCGGAGCCGATGCCGGGTTGGGAGCAGAGCACCAAGCGCCTCATCGATGTAGTCGTTTCGACGATCGTTCTCGTCGTCGGCGCACCTGCATGGATCTTGATTGCGGTTCTGCTCCGCGTTACGTCGCCGGGACCGGCCATCTACCGCCAACAGCGCGTCGGTCGGGACAGCCGCATTTTCACGATGAATAAGTTCCGCACCATGCGCCTCGATGCGGAGGACGGAACAGGACCGGTCTGGGCCACCGAGAATGACCCACGCTACACGAAGGTCGGCCGTTGGTTGCGCAAGACGCGGCTGGACGAAATCCCTCAGTTCTGGAACGTGCTCAAGGGCGACATGAGCCTGGTAGGACCGCGTCCGGAGAGACCGTATTTTGTCGAACAACTCGCCGGCGAGATCCCGCTCTACAACCGCCGCCACCGCGTCAAGCCGGGCATAACCGGCTGGGCACAGGTGAAGTGGAAGTACGACGCCAGTTTGGCTGACGTCCGGCAAAAGGTGAAATACGATCTGTTCTACATCGAGAACATGAGCCTGCGTATGGACTTGAAGATCCTCTTCCGTACGGTTCGCACGGCACTCTCGGGTAAGGGACGGTAGCTCCCATCACACATGTCTGCTGAAGAAAGGGTGACTCACGAGATCGACCTCGTCGCGGCGTGGTCTGCGCTGGCGATGCCGCGGATCATCGAAGAAAAGATGCTGCGGCTCATTCGCCAGGGTCGCATCGCGAAGTGGTTCAGCGGGTACGGGCAGGAGGCCATTGCGGTCGGCGTCGCTCTCGCGCTGGAGGAGCGGGACTACATCGTCCCGACACACCGCAACCTGGGGGTCTGGACGACGCGTAAAGTGCCGCTTCGGCCCCTTTTCTGTCAGTTGATGGGGCGCGCCGGCGGCTACACGAAGGGTCGCGACCGCACGTTTCACTTCGGTCTCCCGCAAGAGCGCATAGTGGGGATGATCTCGCACGTGGGGGCTATGCTGCCGGTGGCTTGCGGTCTCGGGTTCGCAGCGCAGTATAGAGACGAGGACTGCGTGACAGCGGTCTTCGTGGGCGATGGGGCATCACGGGAAGGCGATTTCCACGAAGCCATGAACCTTGCGGCCTGCTGGAAACTGCCGGTGATCTTCGTGCTCGAAAACAACGGCTACGGTTTGTCGACGCCAACATCAGAGGCCATGGCCGTCGAGCACCTCGCCGATGCCGCAGCCGGCTATGGAATGGCCGGGGAACGTGTCGACGGCAATGACTTCATGGAGGTCTATCGCTCCGTGACGGCTGCCGCACGGCTGGCACGCACAGGCGGTGGACCGACTCTTTTGGAGATGAAGACCTTTCGCGTGCGCGGACACGAGGAAGCGTCCGGTGTCAAGTACGTGCCGCCTGAGCTTATCGAGGAGTGGATGTCGCGAGATCCTGTCGAACGCTTCCGCGCCGCGATGCTGGAGGAGGAGATCATGTCGCGTGAGCAGATCGAGGCGGTTCGGAAAAGGCTCGAAGCCGAGGTGGACGACGCAGCGGAGTTCGCGCTGGCGCAGCCGCTGGTAGAGAGCTCGCCGGAAGCCGAAAAGCGCGACGTATTCGCACCTGCCACGGCGAAAGCTGCCGACCCCGGGAAGGACGCGTCTGAGATCCGATTCATCGATGCCGTGACCGACGGGCTGCGGTTGGCCATGCAAAAAGATGTCGATGTCGTGCTATTCGGCCAGGACATCGCCGAATACGGTGGCGTCTTCAAGGTGACCGCCGGCTTCCTGGACGAGTTCGGTCGGGATCGTGTCCGGAACACGCCGATCATCGAGAGCGGTGCGATCGGTGCGGCAATGGGTATGGCTCTCTGCGGTCTGAAGCCGGTCGTCGAGATGCAGTACGCCGATTTCATTACCTGTGGATTCAATCAGGTGGTCAATAATCTGGCGACGACCCACTACCGGTGGGGACAACCACTGAACGTGACGATTCGAGCGCCGTATGGCGGTCACATCGGCGCCGGACCGTTCCACTCGCAGTGCGTGGAAGCCTGGTTCACCAGTGTGCCGGGGCTGAAGGTCGTCGTCCCCGGCACGCCTCACGACGCCAAGGGACTGCTCATCGCCGCCATCGAAGATCCCAATCCCGTGCTTTTCTTTGAGCACAAGTTCCTCTATCGATCATTGAAGGGAATGGTACCCGATGGTCATTATTCGACCGAGATCGGCCGCGCCCGGATCATTCGAGTCGGGACTGATGCTACAATCGTGACCTATGGGCTCGGCGTGCAATGGGCACTCGCGGCAGCCGAGATGCAGGCGTCGCAGGGCCGCGAAATCGAGATCGTCGATCTCCGGACACTGGCTCCCTGGGATCGTGCTACCGTGATTGACTCGGTCAAGAAGACGGGCCGCGCGCTCGTGCTGCATGAGGCGCCGCTCACGGGCGGATTCGGCGGCGAGATCGCAGCGACGATTGCCGAAGAGACCTTCCAGTACCTTGACGCACCGCCGGTACGCGTTGCCGGTGAGGACCTACCCATTCCGTTTTCTCCGAATCTGGAAAGCGAAATCTTCTCGGCCAGAGCCCGCTTCGGCGAGGCACTTGAACGGCTTCTAACGTACTGACCTTCAACCAATCCGTGGCTGAGGAGATTAGCAGAATCCTCTAGGTCGTGCCGGGCCTGCGTAGATATCTTCACCGGTTACGTACTGGTGCGCTAACCTAACAACGCTGTGATATAATGCCCGACATCGCCACGATGCCCGAGATCGGTGACAAGGCCCCTGCCTTCTCGGGAAAAACCCAGGACGGAAAGACGATTCGACTGAACGACTTTCGGGGGCAAAAGCTGGCTCTGTATTTCTACCCGAAGGATAACACGTCCGGCTGCACCAAGCAGGCGTGCAATCTCCGTGACCATTACCGTGAACTGATGGATGCCGGCATTGCGGTCGTTGGCGTATCGACTGACGATGTGAAGTCGCATGCGGGCTTCGCACAGGAGCACAAATTGCCTTTTCCGCTGATCGCCGACGATCAGAAAAAGATCGTGGCAGCATATGGCGTATACGGCGAGAAGAACATGTACGGACGAAAGTACATGGGTACGAAGCGCACGACTTTTCTCATCGATGAGCGGGGCGTCATACAGTACGTGATAAAGCGTCCCAAGACTCAGGATCACGCGCGGGAGATACACGAGAAGTTTAAAGACTGATCCTCTCGCGTTCTGCCGTTCGCGCCCTCTTAGACGATATGTCCGCGGTGCAAGATTACGAGGCTGTCATCGGACTTGAAGTCCACTGTCAGTTGACGACCGCTGCCAAGGTGTTCAGTCCGGAAGCCGCTGTTTACGGGTCGGAACCAAATACACAGGTCGATCCGGTCAGTCTTGGTCATCCGGGCACACTGCCGGTCCTGAACGAACGTGCGGTCGAATACACAATCCTTATGGGGCTGGCAACCAACTGCTCCATCAGACCTAGATCGCAATTCGCCCGAAAGCATTATTTCTACCCCGACCTCCCGAAAGGCTACCAGATCTCGCAGTACGAGGACCCCATTTGTTTCGGGGGCTGGCTCGACATCGACACCGATGAAGGCGTGCGGCGGATCGGAATCACCCGCATCCACATCGAGGAGGATGCCGGCAAGTCCATTCACGACCTGGATCCGTCTCGAACACTACTGGACTACAATCGCTGCGGCGTGCCCCTGATCGAGATCGTAAGCGAGCCTGACATCCGTACTCCAGCCGAAGCCTCACAATACCTGCAGCGAATCAGACAGACGGTACGCTACCTCGGTATCTGCGACGGTAACATGGAGGAAGGCTCGTTGCGGTGCGATGCGAACATCTCAATACGTCCGACTGGTTCAACGGACTTCGGCACCAAAACCGAAGTCAAGAACATGAACTCGTTTCGCAATGTCGAGCGCGCACTCGAGTACGAGATCTCCAGGCAGGAGGGGATTCTTCGTCAAGGGGACCAGGTAGTCCAGGAGACGCTGCTCTGGGATGCTGAGGCGATGGTCACGCGCTCGATGCGATCCAAAGAAGAGGCGCACGACTATCGGTATTTCCCGGACCCGGATCTCGTGCCGATGGTTGTCACGCAGGAGACCCTGGAGACGCTTCGCGACAGGCTGCCCGAAATGCCCGAGCAGCGGCGAGCACGTCTTGTCGGAGAGCTCGGCCTGCCCGCGTATGACGCCGCGGTCTTGACCGAGGAGCGCCCCATGGCAGACTATTTTGATGACGTCGTTGCGGCACTCATTGAGACCGGCGCCGGCGTAGCGGAGGAAATCGCGAAGCCCGTCTCGAATGTCCTCATGACTGATGTGCTGCGTACACTCAAGGAGCGGAACCTGACGGTGTCTGAGTTTCCGATCGACGCCCGCCGCATGGCCGGACTAATTGTGCTTCGGATTGATGACCGCATCAGTTCGACCGGGGCGACGACACTCTATGAGACCATGCTGGAAAACCCCAAGGACGCCGAATCCCTGGCTCGCGAGCTCGACCTCGTGCAGGTGTCCGATGAGGCGGCGCTTCTACCACTCGTAAAAACGGTCATCGAGAAAAATCCCGGTCAGGTCGATCAGTATCTCGCCGGAAAGACCGGACTGCTGGGGTTCTTCATCGGACAGGTTATGCGACAATTCTCGGGAGCGGCCGATCCAAAGGTCGTGCGAGCCCTGCTGCAGCGGGAACTTGCCGGGATGGATGAGGATGGCAATGCGTAGCGTGTATCGGTCGGTCGCTATTGCGTTGATCTCTGCGACGGGTCTAACCGTCGGTGCGGGGTGTGGTGGTGATGACCCGGTCGTGCCCGTCCGGAGCTACCTCGATGGACAGGTCATCGTGCGTGCGGAAGTCGATTCCATCCCGGACTACCGAGACTTCGAGATTCTGGTGGCGGCGGCCGATGGCTCAGGTGACACGCTGGGTTACGCCGTGACCGATAGTACCGGGGCGTTCCGCATGTCGATCCTGGCCGCTGAGCGCGGTGTGTATCCCCTCGTCGTAAGTCGCAGGGGTGCTGTTGTGGCAGACGGCCAGATCGTCGTGGCTGACGGTGACTCGGCAACGATGAGACTGCGCGTGCCCGTCGCCAGCCGAATGATCGTTATCCGTTCGCCGGAGAACGCGGCATGGCTCGCGTACAGGAACACGAAGGCGCTCCACAACCGCGATTTTCTTGAACTGCTCCAGTCGGGTCGGATCACGTCCGACACGCACGCCGGCATGTTCCGTCGAACCGCCGACATGTACTGGAACCTGCGGACGCAATTTGCCGGAACGATCGGAGCCGATGTAGCGGCGGCGGAGTCCATTTTGTTGATGGAGGGAATAGACGATTCGCTGGTAGTGCGACGCGCACAAATTATCGCTGGCGATCGCGCGGGGTTTGAAGATGTCGCACGCGCAGCTCGACGCGCACAGGCTCGACTGGGTGGACTTGAGTCGGCGATAGCTTTGCTGGATTCGTTCAAGACCGCATTGCCCAAAGGCTCCGATCTTGAAGCCGCACTCGAGTCGGAGGTTGTGATGGCACTTGTCGATAGCGGCGAGGTCGATCGCGCAGTCGGTCGCGCGCGTGCGCTCAGTCGCACCTATCCGAAGTCCGCGTGGGCCGACTGGGCAAAAGACGCCGTGTACGAGATGGAGAACCTGATGCCCGGCATGCCCGCCCCAACCTTCCAGGCACGTACCTGGGACGGGGATGAATTCAGCTTTACGGCGATTGACAACGAGACGACGCCGCTCTTGCTCGAGTTCTTTGGTCCCACAGACGAGAGCTTCCGCCGAGAGTTGGCTGCCCGCGACACGCTGATAGCCGTGCTCGCGCGGATGCGCGTGGCGA
Source organism: Rhodothermales bacterium (assembly GCA_041589075.1). Taxonomy (GTDB): domain Bacteria; phylum Bacteroidota; class Rhodothermia; order Rhodothermales; family JABDKH01; genus JBFHWK01. The sequence goes on along the minus strand of JBFHWK010000019.1, from coordinate 4,572 downwards.
CCGTCGCGATTTCCGTCGAGACGGATTCAACGCTCAACGAGGCCTTTTTCGAATCGCGAGATCAGAGCCATTTTCAGCTCGCATTGCCGGCCGGCCATGACGACCCTATCGCCAGGCTGTACAACGTCCGCGTGCTGCCAAAGCGCGTTCTCATCCTGAACGGCAATATCGTCGGGAAATACGTCGGTCCCGGCTCGATCCGCACTATAATCAACGATGCCGAGGCCGTAGTCTCTGAGCCGCCGGCCTGACCCTCTCCAAGTCCAAGTCCAAGTGGTGACACATGATGCTTATTGCCGGTAACTGGAAGATGAATACTGACGTGAGCTCGGCGGTCGAACTCGCGCGCGATATTGCCGAATCCGTGGGCCGGCATCCGAATGTCGACGTGGTCATTTGTCCTCCTGCAGTGAATCTCGCAGACGTCGCCCGGGAGATCGACGGCTCCTCCGTAGTCCTCGGCGCCCAGAACATGCACTTCAAGGATTCGGGCGCGTTCACCGGCGAAATATCGGCCTCGATGCTCACGGCCGTGGGTTGCCGATTCGTGATCCTCGGGCATTCGGAGAGACGGCAGTTCTTTGGGGAGACCGACGAAGGCGTGAACCTGAAGGCGAAGCAGGCAATCGCATCCGGGCTCATACCGATCGTCTGTGTCGGCGAGCATTTGAGCGAGAGGGAAGCGGGTCAAGCGGAGGAAGTTGTTACCCGTCAGGTCGAGCGCGGCCTGCACGAGGTTTCCGTCAGTGATCACCACGCGCTCGTTGTCGCTTATGAGCCGGTTTGGGCGATTGGCACCGGCCACACCGCAACGACGGAACAGGCACAGCAGATGCATGCGCACATCCGAACACTTCTGAAGAAGCTCTATGGCGACGCAGTCGGTGCCTCGATCCTAATCTTGTACGGGGGAAGCATGAAGCCGGACAACGCCGATGATCTGTTGCGTCAGCCGGATGTGAACGGTGGGCTCATCGGTGGGGCCAGCCTGCGGTCTGAGTCCTTTATCAGCATTATTGAGTCGGCCGTACGCGCGGCCTGAACCGGCTGACTAGCTCTTTTTTGCGTCAGGCTTCTTGGTCGTCGCCGACGTGTCGGACGAGCCGGCCTCCTTTGAGGTCTTGCTCTCCGCCGAAGCACCGTTGGCCGAGTTGTTCTTGTCGGACGTCCCGCTTTGCGAGCCGTTGCGTACGTAGTCGGTTAGATAGAAACCGGAGCCCTTGAAGATGAGCCCGGTCCCGCCGCTAATCACCCGGACCACGCTCTGGCCTGTAGTGGGGCACACATCGAGAGGATCTTCTGTGATGCGCTGTTCGAATTCGAACGTAGATCCGTCTTCTCGTTTATAAACGTACGTTGGCATGGTGATCTTTCGAGTGCAGCAGGAGCTGCCATTTCGTCATACTGGCCTTTCGAAAGCGTACGCAACAAATAATGTTCCTATAAACGGTGCTTTCCAACCGATTTCCACATTGTCACGAAGCTTTGCGGTCACTGGTCAGGCGAACGGCCTTGAGTGATGACGGCCCCGCCATTCGCATGCCCGTGATACGCGAAGTGTCTTGGTCGGCAAGTGGCAGCGTGACGGTAAAGCTTGTGCCGTGTCCCTTTTCGCTTTCGACGGAGATGGTCCCGTTCATGAGGTCAATCAACCGCCGCGTGATCGCCAGCCCAAGTCCGCTGCCTTCATGAAGGCGGGCGTTGCCGGTAGACTCCTGCGTAAACTCGCTGAACAGCGAGGGCATGAATTCGGGTGATATGCCGACGCCGGTGTCGCAGACGGTAATTGCGACGTGGCTGTCCTCGCTGCGCACCGCTATGGTTACTCGGCCCTCCTCAGTGAACTTAACGGCGTTGCTGGCCAGATTGGTGAGTGCGCGCTGCATGCAGTTTGCGTTTGCGAGTGCGTAAACCTCTTCGGACGGGAGGTCCAGCGTGAGTTCGAGGTTCTTCAGTTGTGCGACGGGCGCGACGATATGAGCCGTTTCTCGTACCTGGTACCCAACGGCCACTCTCTCCAGCTCGGGTCTCGCCGATAGGGCCTCCAGCTCGGCGAGATCAAGAACTGCGTTCAACGTGTTAAGCAATCGTTGTCCACTGCGCTGAATGTGCTCAACGAGTTCGAGATGATCGTCGTCGAGTTCCGAACGTAGAATCTGGGCAAAACCCAGGATGCCCGTCAACGGAGTCCGGATCTCGTGACTCATGTTGGTCAGAAACGTGTCCTTGAGAACGACCATTCCCTCGGCCTTCTCTTTAGCCAGCGTGAGTTCGGCCTCGACTCGTTTTGCATCGGTGACGTCGGTTACATTGAACAGCAAGCCGTCGATTCCCGAGAAGCCTTTCAAGTCTCGTCCGCGGAAGGCGAGGTAACGCCACATGCCGTTGGCGTGCCTCCATCTGGCCTCGACTTCGATAACACGAGCTTTACCCTCGGTGCCCCGTGACAAGGCGCTTTCGAAAGCGTGTCGATCGGCGGGATGCAAATGGTCACCGGCCAGGCCGCCTATGAGAGTTTCGGGGGCGACGCCCATCATTTGAATAGATGCGGGCGACATGTATCGAATGCGTCCGTGGTCGGCGAGTACGGCGACGACGTCGGTCGCGTGTTCGACTACGGCTCGAAACTTCGCCTCGCTTGCCCGCATCGCTTCTTCAGCTCTGCGCTTCTGTGCAACCTCTGCTTGCAGATCCTGCGAGTGATACGCGAGCGTGGCATTAACACTCTCCAGTTGCTGGTAGGCCGTCTTCAGTGAGTCGACCATCTCGTTGAATGACCGTCCGAGTCTTCCGAGCTCGTCGTTTGATCTGACATCGACGCGCTCGTTGAGGTCGCCCTCCGAGATTCGATCTGCGATGCGTACGATCTCTTTCAGCGGAGCCGTAATCAACCGTCCGAGGAAATACACGCCGAGGATTCCAAGAAGGACAATCACGCTACTGGCGGCGGCGGTCATGCGGCGGCTGCGCGTCATCTCGCTAGTCAGGGGCGCCAGGGAGATCGCCACATGCAGTCGACCGATCACCGTTCCATCAGCGACAATCGCACGGTGAATCCGGTAGATGTCTCCACGCTGCGAGATGCCTCCAGGCTTGCGGACTTCGGCAGCGGCCGGGTAGTCCATCGGGTTGCGGTTTATTTCGGAAACCACGGCGCCGCTGGGATCCGACACCATCGCGTAGACCAAATCTTCGACTTGCGCCGAGGCGTCAAGCACGATCTTGACGTTCTCAGGCGACTTCAGATGATTACTGGCCCCCAGCGCGAACGCGGTCATCTCCGCGACGGTCGATGCCTTCTTCGTCACCGATTGGACGGCGTGATCCTCCAGTCGCGAGGGGAAGAAGACGAAGATGGTGGCAGCGACGAGTGCCATCAGCACCGTCATGAACGCCACAAGCTTGGTGCTAAGTGTGCGAAAGGGAATCGACAGGGCCATTCGCGTGGATTCGATCGGACTGCGGCCGGCGCTAGCTCCTTACCGGAGTCCGGACAAACCGTTGAAGCGTAAACAGTTGTCGGGGCGTAACTTAGTATCGGCAGGGGGGCGGTGGTATTAACGGCGGGCGCCGGTTCCTCGATCGTGAGAACATATCTCGACTACGCCCGTCAGATCGCGCTATTCACACCATCAGGGACGTTTTGGGGGCAGACGATTGGCGGGCGAGATGAATAAGCGGTCGGTGCTCCTCGTGCTGTTCCTGGCCGTGCTGGTGGCCGCTCTCGACATCGCGATGGTCGGACCCGCGCTCCCGGCGCTTCGTGACTACTACGGCATCGACGAGAGGGCCGTGGCATGGGTCCTCAACGTGTTCGTGCTCTTCAACTTTGTCGGCGTACCGTTGATGTCGAAGATGGCGGACGTGTACGGTCGACGAAGGATCTTCAGTTTGGACATCGCGCTGTTCGCGGTGGGCGCTGTCATCGTCGCTGCCGCGCCTCCGTACGAGGTCGTCCTCGTGGGCCGTGCCATTCAGGGTTTTGGTGCCGCCGGCATTTTTCCCGTCTCCAGCGCGGTGATCGGGGACGTGTTTCCAAAGGAGCAGCAGGGCCGCGCACTGGGTCTGTTAGGTTCGGTGTTCGGGTTGGCCTTCATCGTTGGGCCGGCTGCAAGCGGCATTCTACTTCGCTATGGCTGGCCGTGGCTGTTTCTTTCGACGCTGCCCTTGGCTGCCGTGGCCTTCGCACTCGGCCGCCGTCGTGTGCCCGTGGCTCGAACAACCCTCGTCACTTCACGCTTTGACTTGCGGGGCCTTCTTCTGGTGTCGGTCGCCCTCGCGTCGTTGGCCTACGGCGTCAACGGCATCAACGCTACCGACTTCGGCTCAAGCCTGTTGCGCCCCCGCGTGTGGGTGTTCGTCGCGATCGCCGCTGTGTTCGGAAGCGCCTTCTACCTCTCGACCCGGCGCGCGGTCAACCCGATCATCCCTCCGGCAATCTTCGCTACGCGCCAGGCCCGCCTTGCAGTGATCTTGACGGCCGCCACGGGATTTTGCGAGGCCGTGATCATCTTCGTGCCGTCTCTGGCCGAGGCCTCCTTCGGCGTCGACAAGTCCACCGCCTCCTTTATG
>JBFHWK010000018.1:0-25111 GCA_041589075.1 Rhodothermales bacterium | reverse complement strand
TTGTATGTAAACGCCAGTCCAAGTGTCGAGTCCGAGCCGATGTAGTCGTCGTAGGGATTCCCGAGATCGGTCTCGGCGAAGATGCCGAAGTAAGTATCTTCCAACGGCTGTTGTCCCCTATAGACCAGTTCAAACCGATACTGCGTGGCGTACGGCACCCACCATACATCGGGGCTTCCGGCTGCGAACGCGGTGCAGCGGACTTCCATGCCGAGCGGACTCGTTTCTGTGGACGCGTGGCGGTTTCCGGTGTCGTTGAGGATCCACCAGAGCGTTTGGTCACCGTAGACGTAAGGTCTATCGCCGGCGGTCAGGTCGTAGTTGTTCGGATCGCCGTCGCCGTCGTAGACGGGCGCACCGAGGTGCCATGGCCAGTCCAGTATGTCGGCGGTCGCAACTCCCGTCTCGTCAAACGAACGGATGTCATCCTCCGAAACGCTGAAGATGCGGTCGTAACGTGTGCAGTCGGTCGGGGGCCGGCCATCGTCGTCGAGCGGGCCCGGCCACAGCTCGAAGTCCGAGTAGAGGGCGGCACTCATGCGCAATTCGTCTCCGACCATCCCGCCGATCCAGACACTGACGGTGTTGATCGCGTTCGAGCCGGTGCCCTTCGGCACTTCGTAGATCGGAGTCGGCTCACCGGGATCGGTCCACAATAGGCTGCCGTTGTTCGTCAGAACCGCCCGGACGTTGTTGGAGGCTAGCTCCGAAACAGCGGTGCCAGGTCTGCAGGGCTCCTGCGGATATGCCACTCTCGCGGATAAGTGGAGCAGCGCGCACATGATGTACGTGGTGACGTAGTGCTTCATCTCTACCTCGCGATCACAAACGGACGAGCGCCCAACCGGCCGTTTGTTTCGATCTGTGCCGAGTAGACACCGGGGCCAAGCGTTGACATCATGACGGCCACGCGATGCCGGCCGGGTTCGTACGAGTCATTGACTGGCATCGCGACGCGTCGTCCTAGTACGTCAACCACTGATATCCGAACCTGTCCCGGCCCAGAGATTTCGAACTCGAATGTCACGTGTTCCGCAGCCGGGTTAGGGTATATACCGAGGGCGAACTGGTGGTCAAGGACCGTTGGCTGCTCCGGCGGCTGGTACCGGCAGTCGCGTGTGTCGAAGACCAACACATCATCCCACACGCTGAGTATGCGCGATGCGGTCTCCTTCAGAAGGGAGACCGACGTCAACCGGTCGGATGGTCCGGCCCAGATGATCGCCAGGTCCACAATCGCGGTGTCACCCTTCGTCAGCGTCATCGGGCCAACGGACTGGACGTACCGTCGATCCCCCGGTTGGGATCGAGTCCCTAGACCATCGATGTCTTCCTCACTCCAGAACGCTGGCGGGTCTCCGCTGAAGAGGTATGTCGTGAACAAATGGTCACCGGCATCGAGCGGTAATCCGTAGCCTATCTCCCTCATCCTGGTGCCATTGAAGAACCTGCCGCGAAGTGTCTGCAGATGCGCATTCGAATCGTCGGCTATATACGGTGGGAGCCCCGGTTGGAAATCCGTTCCATGCCAGGTGAGGGCGGCCATCTTGATGGGCGACCCGTCCGGCCCGGATGCCCTGACGATGGTTCCGACTCCGGGGATGAGGTGACCGTAGTTGCCGTCGATATCAGTCGCGTTATACACGAAGCCGAGCGACCTGCCAGGATCGGAGCCCATGTAGTCGTCTCCGGCGTCGCCCAGGTCGGCATCGACCAGGAAACCGATGTAGGCACTGTCGAGCGACTGGTCACCTCGGTAGCGGATCTCGTACCGATAAAAGGTAGTCGTTGAAAGGGCTGCGGCGATCTCACGCTCGAAGGGATGGCCTTTCATCTGGCAAAGCCCGTTTGAAGCAAAGGCTGCCACTGCTACCTCGACCGGCAAGGGCGACCGGCCACGTGTATTCGAGAACAGCTCCGGCCGGAGGGTATAGTCGTTCATCACCCACCATAATACGTGGTCACCGTAAACAAGTGGACGATCCCCGGCTCCGGGGTCGTAGTCCGAGTAAGCGTTGTCGCCGCGGTGTACTGGAGCTCCCGACCGCCATGGCCAGTCGGCCATGTTCGCGGGGAGAGTGCCCGTCAGTTCGTACTCTCGGATGTCTGCGTCGGAGACTGACCAGATGCGATCGTAGTCCCTGCAGTTGACGACGGGCCGACCATTCGGTCCCAGCGGACCGATCCAGAAATCCGTATCGATGTACGACGTGATGGCTGAGTGAGCGACGTTGTCGCGCGCTCCAGCAATCCACAGACCGACGTTGAAGATGGGATTGGCGCCGGTACCCTTGGGCACCTCGTACAACCGGCTTTGCGATGCCGGGCTGTAGAAGAGGCTCCCGGAATTGTGAACCCGCGTCAGTACCCCGTTGACGGACATATCTTCGGCGGCCGTACCGGGTCCACACGGCTCTTGTGCGCCGGCCGTTGTCCACCCGATACACAGCAGGGCAAGGCAGACCGGGAACTGTGTGGCTTTCTTACGTCTCATGGGACCGGTTCCTGCGATCCGGCTGACCACGATAACATCCGCACAGGGACCACCATCATCATGACCATTTTGATCATCGGAGTGCAGTTGCGGCCGGATGGGTAACGGCAGGGCCCGAGTGGTAAGTCGCCCTCACATATCAACGTCGCTTCCGACTAGCAAGGCCGCCAATCCTGGCCGCAAGCCCGTGGAAGCAACCCCGACGCAGAGGGCAGCCATTTCCTGCTTGACCGGCTCGGTGCAAAGGTCGTTAGTAGTAGGCCTTCAAGCCGTCTTTTGACAACTTTGGTAACCTTCGAAATTGAACGATGAGGTGGCGCAACGGCAAGATCGTGGGGCTATTGACGCCGTTCGTGATCCTGATTGCAGGATGTCAAATCGCTGGGCCGGACGCGCCCGGACGGGTGGGCGGACTGCTGATCGAAACCGATGGGCAGCACTACGAGGTCGGAGAGGCGATTAGCGCGACAATCCGAAACACCGGGCAACCGGTGTTCGTGAATCACTGCTGTGGCCGCCCCTTCATTGGCCTGGATAGGCTCGAGGCGCCTGACGAGTGGAAGGAAGAGTACCCTCCGGCCGGGTTCTGCATCGCGCTCTGTGATGGGCGTCCCATGATGCTCGAATCCGACTTCGTTTATCAGGCACGGATTATGGTGCAAAAAGCCGGCATATACAGGTTGCGGATCGTGTTCGGGGAAGACGCCTCCTTTGAAAGCGGGAACAAGTTCGTCATCTCACGAGCGTTTCAGGTGTCGACCGAGTGATGCGGAGCTCAGTTGTAGACTGTTAGTGGGCCCGGCTGTCTCGTCTACCCCTTGTTCGAAATCGATGGTGTGTCATGTTGACTTGGTCGAGAGGGCTTATCAAGCCTGAATCTGCCCCAATCGCAGTCTCCGGAGACGGCGGTTGCCCTTCGTTGGCGCTTCCGTGATCACCGCCCGGCATGCCGCCGCCCGCCCGACAGCCCGTGCAGGACATTCCCTCTCGATTCCGTCCTCAGACCCCCGTCACCAAGGAATTAACCCCGGGGCGTTCTTGCACTCCGGTTGCGGACTTGCCCGACACGGGCGCTACCCGCGAGTGATGCCGGCGGATCCTCCGTGGAAGGGCATGGACCGTGCAGCCGCACATGCTGTCTCGGTTACAGGAGGGTGATAGAATGGTTGCCCTAATGGTGGTCGTCACGGTCGTGGTCTTCATAATCGTCGACTTGACCGCGCGACTGGCTCTCAAGAAGTACCAGCAGAGCAAGGAACGAAAGGAGCGACAGCAGGCGCTCGAGGTCGGACTGAATCTCGACTACTCCGAGGAGGCGCCGAGCCTGAAGCGCGTCGAAGTCGCCGATCCCAAGGCCCGCATCCTCGCCGTCGATGACGAGTCGATCGTGCTGGAATCGTTCCGAAAGATCCTGGTCCTCGCCGGGTTCAACGTCGATACCGTCGAGACCGGTAAGGAGGCACTCGGACTCGTTCGAAAGAACGACTACGACTTCGTCTTCACGGACCTCAAGATGCCCGAGATGGACGGCCTTGAAGTAACGAAGGCCGTAAAGCATTTCCGTCCCGACATCGACGTGGTCATGATCACGGGATATGCCACGATCGACTCGGCCGTCGATGCCATGAAGTTTGGCGCACTGGACTATGTCGAGAAGCCGTTTACGGCCGACGAGCTCGTCGACTTCGCGAGAAAGTCGTTGATCCGCCGACAGGATCGCATCGAGAAAGAGCGAAGACCGAAGCTTCATCTCGTTACGCCTACTTCCGGCAGCTCGGTCGAACCAAAAACGATCAACGTGCCGGCAGGTCTTTTCATCTCTCCTGCTCATTCATGGGTCTGCCTGTGCCGGGACGGCTTCCTGCTGCTCGGTCTCGACGACTTCGCGCTGAAGATCCTGGGCGAGATCGATGAAATCCGTCCGCCGCGAATTGGTCACAGGGTGAAGAAGGGCGAGGTCCTCTTCGAAGTGGTAAGCGGTACTCATGCGGTGTCGTTTACATCCCCGGTTTCGGGCGTGGTTACGACGGTCAATGAGCGTCTCTTCGATGAGCCTGAGCTGATGCTTCGAGAGCCGTACGACCGGGGCTGGTTCTGCGGCATCGAGCCGTCCAACCTTGCAGAGGAACTGCGTTCGCTTCGCATAGGTGCCGAAGCGATCGAGTGGTATCAGGAGGAGATCGACCGATTCGTCGAGACGGTGGAGGCACACAAAGGAGAAGAAGGAGAAGGGGCGTTATCTGCGGTCGAGATTCTGAACCGTCCGCAGGATAGGCCGGCTGAACCCGCGGAAAGCTGGTGATGCCTCGCGACAGAGCAAGCGGAGGTTCGTGATGTTCGGAAACAAGCCCGCCCCGTTAGGAACGATCGCCTTCGTACTGCTGGCTTTACTGGGTGTTATTTGGTCGGCCTGTGGCTCTGTCCCCGCGGCGAACGATGGCGTCGACTCCACGATGGTCGCCACGACGCTCAGCGATGTCGTCTTCCCGCCGCCCGGGGTCTTTGACCACGATTTACATGTCGATGATCTCGAGCTAGAGTGCAACGAGTGTCATCATGAAGCAGCGGCTCTGCCCTTCGAAACGCCGCACAAGGAGTATTTCGAGGACCTCTGGATCACGTGCGAGACATGCCATACCGAGGAGAACCTCGATTTGGGTCCGCGTGCATGTAGCGACTGCCATGTCCGCAGCCCGAGTGGGATCGCGGATCAGACGGTCTCTTTGAAGGTCGCGACGCATCGCAATTGCTGGTCGTGTCACGACTCAGGCACGGGTCTGGATGCCAGTGAGAGCTGCGCGTCCTGTCACTACGAGACCAGCGACTGAGGGTCGATCAACAGCGAGACGGCTACATGGACCGAAGAGATTTTTTGAAAACCGGAGCCGCCGCGGCCGCATGTGCCGTCGCGGGTAAGCCGCAATCTGCAAGCTCGCAAGACCCCACTGAGTTTGTCGGCGTCCTGGTCGATACGACCCGGTGCATCGGATGTCGCTCATGCGAGATAGCGTGTGGCATGGCCCACGATCTTCATGTTCCTGATGTTGAGAACGACGGTGCACTGGAGGCTGAGCGGACACCGACCGAGCGGCAGTGGACGGTTGTTAACCGCTACGATACCGACGCCGGGGAGGTGTTTGTCAAGAAGCAATGCATGCACTGCTGGCAGCCGGCCTGCGCCGCAGCATGTCTGACCAACGCCATGTACAAGACACAGGAAGGCCCGGTCGTCTGGCGATCCGATAAGTGCATGGGATGCCGGTTCTGCATGGTCTCATGTCCGTTCGACATCCCGAAGTTCGAGTACCACTCCTGGAATCCGCGCATCCAGAAATGCAACATGTGCTGGGAGCGGCTGCAACAGGGACAAGAGCCCGCGTGCGTCAAGGCCTGTCCGACCGACGCGCTGACATTTGGCCCCAAGCGCGAGCTGATGGAGATCGCACGCATGCGCATCTACAATCACCCTGACCGCTACGTGCACAAGATCTATGGCGAGCACGAAGTGGGCGGGACGGGATGGCTATACCTTTCCGCCGTGCCGTTCGAGCAGCTTGGATTCAGGACCGACCTCGGAACGACGCCGTACCCGGAGTTCACGCGTGACTTCCTGTATGCGGTTCCGGTCGTACTCTTCGCCGTACCTGCTCTTCTGTACGGAATGCGATTGTTGTCCGACGACGACGGACCCGAAATCGGCGAGATGAACCGGAGGAACGATACGGACGAGGTGGGACATGAGTAGCGGAGCGCTTATCTCGCCCGGCTCGCCGGCCATCGACAAGAAGGTCGGATTCTGGACGCCATTCAACGTGATCTCGATACCCATCATGATAGCGGGTGTCGTCATCCTTGTGATCCGATTTACCCAGGGACTCGGGTCGGTGACGAACCTCTCTCAGGAGTTCCCCTGGGGCTTTTGGATTGGTTTCGACGTGGTCACGGGCGTCGCGTTTGCCGGCGGCGCGTATGTGATCACTTTCGCCGTTTATGTGATGCGCTCGCGCAAGTACATGCCCATCGTGCGCGTCACGGTTCTGAACGGCCTGCTGGCGTACATCTTTTATGCGGGCGCTCTCGTTCTGGACTTGGGCCGTCCATGGAACATCATCAATCCGATAATCGGGAATGACTTCGGGTACAACTCGGTGCTCTTCCTCGTCGCATGGCACTTTCTGTTGTACATGATGGCGGAGTTCGTGGAGTTCTCAGCGGTGGTTGCCGAGTGGCTCGGCTGGCGGCGCGTCCGGAAATTCCTGCATTCGCTCACCCTCGCCGCCGTCATCTTTGGGGTAACCCTTTCAACCCTTCACCAGTCGGGACTGGGCGCGCTGTTTCTGCTGGCAAAGTCGAAGATACATCCGCTCTGGTACACGGAGTTTATTCCGATCCTGTTCTTTGTCTCCAGCATCTTCGCGGGTCTTTCTATGATTATCGTGGAAGGGACGATAAGCCACCGCGTGTTGCGCGATCGTGTCAGGATGGGACACTTCGATTTCGAGGATATCATCTTCGGACTGGCGAAGGGGGCAGCGATCACGATGTTCGCGTATTACTTCTTCAAACTGCTCGTCTTCTTGCATGAAGGTCACTGGGAGTTCCTCGGGGAAACATGGGGCTTACTTTACGTGCTCGAAGTCGTAGGACTTGTGCTCGTTCCATGCATTCTTTTTGCCTTTGGTGTTCGAAACCGTCGCATCGGCATTGTGCGGCTGGCTGCCGTGCTCACGCTGCTGGGTGTCTTACTGAATCGCATGAACGTTTCTATCATCGCGTTCAACTGGAACGTGCCGAACCACTACTACCCGAGTTGGATGGAGATTGTCGTCACGCTGATGATCATCTGTGCCGAGATCTGGGTGTTCAGGTGGATCGTGACCCGAATGCCCGTCTATGAACGCGCGGTGGCCGAACCCGAATACGAGAGGTCGTGATGGAAACCTATACGTACGTGAACATCTTCGAGACGAAGGGACTGGAGTATCTGCTTCTGATTTGCTTCCTGGTCCTCTTCATCGTCTTAATTCGGTACCTGAATACTTCGCCGGGAGCAAAGTGATGCGGCTGCGCCTCAGCACAAAGCTAATCGTTGCCGGTGGTTTGGCGTCCGCGATCATCATCGGTCTGTTCGCCTTTCTGGTCGTCGAGAATTATCAGTCGCACCTGGTTGGGGACCTCGAAGGCTATGCTCAGCAACTGAGCGAGACGGTCAAGAGCAGCACGCGCTACGACATGCTCCTGAATCAGCGATCGTCCGTCCATGAGATCATCAACACGATCGGACGGCAGGAGGCCATCGACAGGGTCCGCGTGTACAACAAAGACGGTGAGATCATTTACTCCTCCGACTCGACAGACATCGGCCACATGGTGGACATGAGGGCGGAAGCCTGCTATGGCTGCCATGCGGAGGACCGTCCACTCGAGAGTCTTCCTATTAGCGATCGAACACGCACATTCGAGATCAACGCTGGATCTCGAATCCTCGGCATCGTCAACCCGATTTATAACGAGCCTTCCTGCTGGCAGTCGAGTTGCCACGCCCATGCGGAGGACCAGAAGGTTCTCGGGGTGCTGGACCTCACGCTTCCGCTCGAGGAGGTCGACCGGCAGCGACGGGCCGGGACCGTGCTCATAATCTGGCTCGCTCTTGTCGTAATGGCGGCCATCAGCGTCATCATATTTGCTTTGTTGCGCCGGTTCGTGCTGCGTCCCGTTGAACTGCTGGTTGAAGCCACGCAGCGTGTTGCCGCGGGTGACCTTTCAAGTTCGGTGCCGGTGCGCAGCCACGACGAGATCGGCCAGCTCGGCGCGTCGTTCAACGAGATGACGCACCGCCTGGCGGAGGCCCAACGACAGATCTTCCAGTCCTCCAAGCTCGCATCCGTGGGTCGTCTCGCGGCCGGCGTCGCACACGAACTCAACAACCCGCTGACCGGTGTACTTACCTACAGCAGCTTTCTCCAGAGTCAGATCAAGGACCCGGATCTTCGGAAGGACGTGGACGTGATCGTGAGGGAGACGAAGCGATGCAGAGACATCGTGGCGGGACTATTGGACTTCTCCCGACAAACCCCGTCGGCGCCCCGATGGACCGACATCAACGAGGTCATTCATGTGGCGTCGGGCATGGTGCGACATCACTTCGCGCTGCAGAAGACGCGACTCGTACTGGACCTTCAGCAAGACCTTCCGGCCGTCAATATCGACTCAAGTCAGATGGAACAGGTAGTCGTAAACCTGCTCGTCAATGCCGCGGACGCGATGCCGAAACGGGGAGGAACGGTTACCGTGACAACGCGCCTGGCCATTCCTCACGACGGCCCGGAAGTATCGTCTAGGACCGTGCAGTTGGAGGTACAGGACACCGGCAGTGGAATCGCCGAACGGCACATGGATAAGATCTTCGATCCGTTCTTCACGACCAAGGGGACCGAGGGCACCGGCCTCGGGCTGGCCATCGTCTGGGGAATCGTCGAGGACCATGCGGGAGACATCCAGGTGTCGAGCGTGCCCGGCACGGGTACACGCTTTACGATCAGATTGCCTGCCAAGGAAGAAGAGGCCGTTGTCGCGGGCTCCACGAACTAGAGGTGCAGGAATGTCTCTGTCCGATATTCTGGTCGTGGACGACGAGGACGTCGTGCTAAGTGCGATTGAACGCATTCTATCGGCACACGCTCTGCACTACCGCATGGCCGGATCTGCTGAGGAGGCGGTGCGCCAGATACAGTCCCGAACGCCTGAAATACTGCTTGCCGACATCAAACTGCCGGGGGCCTCGGGCATCGAGCTCGTCAGCCTCTGCAGAGAACAGTACTCGTCGATGGTTTCGGTTTGCATGACCGGCTATGCCAATACCGAGCACGTGCTTCTGTCACTGGAAAGCGGCGCAGCAGATTTTCTGCCGAAGCCCTTTACGGTTGACGAGTTAATAAGTACGATTACACGGGCACGTCAGTTGGTCGGCCGCGCGGCAGGCTCCAGAGCCCCGTCCGGACTGTTTCTTCTTGATGGGCACTCGTGGGGCCGGGTCGAGGAGGACGGAACCCTCACACTCGGTCTGACAGATATTTTTCTCCGTACGATCGGCCCAGTCGAAGCGGTCGAAGTCCCGGCGTCGAACACAATGCTGCGTCAGGGCGGCGTGCTCACACACGTCAAGGAGCGTGGCGGCACGGTGTACCGGGCGTGGTGTGCCTTCGGAGGTCGCGTGGAACAATCCAATGCGAGGCTGAATGCCGACGTCGGTGCCGTTTCATCGGAGCCGTATGGAGGGGGCTGGATCGCTCGCGTCATTCCGACCAGCGTTGAGGAGGAGAAGGCTCGGCTCGCGAACACCTGGCCGCCGGGATAACAGTCCAAGGCGTTTAAGCCTTCAGCACGCATGACTGAGCGCAATATGGAAAACGATGCCCACGCGCCGACCCTCATCGACGTGACGCCGGACAATGTCTGCGACGAAGGGCTCTACTGTCTGAAGAATCCCGCGGCCCCTGGATTCCAGCGTAAGGTCGCGTGGTTCAGGAAGCGGCACAGGGAAGGTTTGCGTCTCAAGATCCTCCACGACCGCCCGGGGAGTCCCGCCGGGTTCATCGAGTACGTGCCGGCCGAACACGCGTGGCGGCCTGTCGACGCTCCGAATTACCTCTTCATCCACTGCGTCTTCGTGACGTCGAAAAAGCACGCGGGCAAAGGATTCGGCTCTCTGCTCGTACAAGCTTGTGAGCGCGACGCGCGGGACCAGCACAAGGCTGGTATCTGTGTTATGACGAGCGCGCAACCGTGGATGGCCAACGCAACGCTCTTCACGAAGAACGGCTTCACGAAGGTCCATGAGCGGGGCCGGTTCCAGCTGCTCGCAAAGAAAATCCAATCATCTGCTTCCGACCCGCGACTGCGCGACTGGGAAAGCCGTCAGAAGAAACACAAGGGATGGCACCTCGTGTATGCCGATCAGTGCCCGTGGCACGAGAAGGCGGCGGTCGCACTGGCGGAAGTCGCGGCCGATCGCGGTGTGGATCTCACTATAAAGAAGCTGACCACTGCGCGGCAGGCGCAGGCCGCACCGTCGGGCTTCGGCGTGTTCAGCTTGCTACGCGACGGCCGCCTGCTGGAAGACCATTACATCAGCGCGACGCGCTTCCGAAATATTCTCGCGAAAGAACTTAGAGACTGAACAAGTCGGTTGCTCAAAACGCGTAGCCCAGGTTCAGCCCGGGCCATATCCAGAAGCCGCCCTCGGCAACCAGCGAGTACACGGAGCCACGAAACAGGAACCCGCTTTGCGCACGGTACTCGAACCCCAGCCCGAAGTAACCGGCGGTCGTGCCAAAGTCGTCGTCGAACGAGTCGCTGGTGATCACGATCGCTCCGCCCGTAAGAAACGGTGAGTTCGACTTGGTTGAGAAGTAGACTCGGCCGCCTACCGGAAAGGCTACCACCAGGTCGTTACTGCCGCCGGCTGCGGCCATGCCTACCTCGAGGCCCAGCGCCCGCGTCACCATGTACTGGTACGACAGGCTGTAAATCAGCGCCTTGCCAAGCAGTTCGATTCCGAAATCATTGCGAAGGGAGTCGCGCACCTGTGCGGCGGCATCATCTGTCGTCATCGTCTGCCCAACGAGCGCTCCGACCAGAAGCACGAGGAGTCTGTTCTTCATCACCACGTCCGATTGTTCTTCCTGTCATTCCCGGGCATCCTCCGGCCGTCCAGCTCGACGCCTTGGCTCCCTGGGGACGAAGCTAGACGAAAGGCGCATGGTGAACAAGGGAATCACAGGACATTACGGAAGGTCCGTCTCCCCCAACGGGGGCCTTAGCCCGAAGGAATCCGATTTAAGATTGACGTGGAGCTGCCGATACCTCTCGTGTAAGGTGTCCTTAATCGGCTTCAAAAACGTCCGAAGCCGGTTCGAGACGCCCCGGGGGCTTCCCCGGCTGTTCTACTTCGGACTATCGTTCGCCTCCTAAAAGAGGCAAAACCATCCGTCCTCTGTACGGATGGAGTAAACGGGCTCGGTCGGCTTTTGCGAGTCGGCTCGCGTACCCGCACGATCGTGCGGCGCTCGTTACATAGCGGTCCTATCTGCGCGGGCAGGACCAGAGACTCAAACTCTGGTTCAGATGATGAAAGCTTCGCGCCTCTTCTCACTCCAGGCTCTCTCCTTCTTGCTGATCGTGGCCGTCTTCACCGGCTGCGCCGACTCTTCGTTCGTCGAAAGCTCGCAGGAACTCACGGAAAGTGTGAGCCCCTATTCCAAGCTGCGGCACGATCACCTGCTGCGCGCCAAGTTTCTTTCCCGGACAAAAGTCCTCGAGCGTTACGAGGAGCTGGCGGCTTCCAACGACTTTGTCCTAGGCATGACGAAGGTCCTGGAGCGCTACAAGGTGCTCGAGCGCTACGACAGCTACCCGGGTGTTACGATCAAGAAGAACTACGAGAAGTCGATCGACGGCTTTGCCGTTAAGGTAGACGGGGTCTTGATGACAATCGAGGAATTCCTGGCGCTCGTCGAAGCCGATCCGGACATCGAGTGGATCGAGCCGGACATGAAGTTTCCTCCGTTCTCTGGAAGTCCTGTCCTTGCAGAAAACTCTTCCTCACAGCAGCTCCCGTCCAACCTCACGGAAATCGGTGCCGATCAGAGCTGGACAGTATCAGGCGATCGATCTGGTGAAGTAACGGGGGTGGATGTCTATGTGATCGACACCGGAATCTCCCATGACGACCTAAATGTTGTAGAGGTGGTCAACTTTGCGGATGACGCACTTGTTGAAAGTCCGGTGTGGGAGCACGGCACGCACGTCGCGGGAACGATCGCCGCCATCGACGACGAGGACGGCGTAGTGGGCGTAGCTCCGGGAGCGCGTATCCACAGCCTCCGTGTGCTCAACAATTTGGGTGAGGCGGAGTTGTCGGCCGCGATTGCGGCCGTCGAGTACGTGACCGCGCAAAAAGAGCTAAATCCGTCGACCCCGATGGTTGTGAACATTTCCCTGGGTGCCGACGTCGGGACATGGGAATACAACGCGCTCGATCAGGCGATCAAGAACTCGATTGCCAAGGGCGTCACGTATGTGATTGCAGCCGGAAACGACGGCATCGACGCTTCGACGGTGACTCCGGCACACGTGTATGAGGCCATTACCGTGGGTGCATACAAGATCACCAGCCCCAACGTGTTCGCCGAATTCTCAAATTACGGCACCGCCATCGACATCCTGGCTCCAGGCAAGAACATCACGAGTCTGGCCTACGGATCCACGGGCAACCTGAAGATGACGGGCACGTCCATGGCAGCGCCCCAAATAACAGGCGCAGCCGCTCTCTATCTCTCAAAGAACCCGACGGCATCGCCGACGCAGGTCGTAAACGCGATCTACATGGCATCCAAGACGGCGGTCAAGAAGGCACCACCCGGCACGACCAAGTGGCGCATAGCCCTCGACCTGGAGCCCTTCGGATGGGGGTACTTCAACAACGGCGGCGGCAACGACGAACCGAAAGGTGGCGGCAAAGGCGGCGGCAAGGGCAAGTAGCTACAGGACTCATCGAGACAAGGAAGAACCCGGGGCAGGACGCTCCGGGTTCTTGCGTTTTAGCCGTTCACAAGACCTCGGAGACCGGTATTTCGCAGTTGTGGGGCCTCGCACTACACGATCTGTCGCCCTTCTCTGCAGCTTTTGGCAGGGACCACCTCTTATGATTATCGGAGCGGTGCTCTCCGTGAATGTGACCGGCAGGGACTCAATCGAGGGGATCAGCTTTGAACGGTCTGTGTTGCAAGGCGGCAGCCTTCCCACCCCGTCGACTCTTCCGTGTCGGGCGCCCGTTGATGCCGAGCCGTGTGCTTGGCGAGGGACTTCTGAACATCCCCAACGCGCCGCCCGGAAGCCTCTGTGGTAAACGATCAAGGAGGAGAACTATGAAGACACAGATACGCATCCTCATCGTCGCCACCACGCTTGTCTTTACCCAGTTGTCCATCGCCCAGACAGGATTTGAACGGTGGTACGGTGACACGGCCGACGACGGAGCCTTCGACGTCATAGAGACTAGCGACAACGGGTTTGCACTAACCGGATATTACAGATCCGCCCCCGGCGCCCTGGACGATGTCTGGCTGATCAAGACGGATGCTGCCGGAGATGTGATGTGGACGCAAACCTACGGCGGTGCCGATTACGACGATGGGAAATCCGTTCGGCAAACGGCCGACGGCGGCTACATCATCGGCGGCTGGACACAATCATCCGGTGCGGGCGAAAGAGACATTCTGCTGATCAAGACGGACGCCACCGGGAACGTCGAGTGGGAGAAGACCTATGGCGGAACGGACAACGACGAGGCGGAGGCCGTGCGCCAAACCACTGACGGCGGATACATCGTCGCCGCAACGAGTGCAATGGACATCCTGCTGCTTAAGACCGACGCCAATGGTACGATCGTGTGGCAAAAGATTTTTCGGAAGAGTGTCGTTTTTGACATGGCGGGCAGCGTGCTGCAAGCTTCCGACGGTGGCTACGTTGTCGTGGGCGGAGGCAGCCACGTCTGGCTGTTCAAGACCGATGCCGATGGCAATATGCTTTGGGAACAAGTCTTTCCGGCACCGGCCGGAGTCGGCACGGGCCGTTCCGTGGGCGCGACGAGTGATGGCGGGTATATCGTTGCCGGATGGGTTGCCGTTGGCCTCTGGGATCATGAGGTCTTTCTGGCAAAGACCGATGCAGACGGGAATGTCGCCTGGACCAACATGATAGGTGACCTCGACAGTATCGAAGACGGCGAATCGGTACAGCAGACGAGCGACGGGGGCTACATCATCGGCGGCACGAGGGATTATGGTATCAGCAGCCAGCGAGACGTGTACCTGGTGAAAACCGACGCATCCGGAGATTCTCTCTGGACGAGAACGTTTGGCGGCTCGAACGCCTTCGACGAAGGCTACGCGGTACTCCAGGCACGGGACGGTGCGTATGTCGTCGGCGGGCACACCGGATCGTTCGGCAACAACGGGGATGCCTACCTGATCAAGACCGGTGGCGGCTCCGTCGGAATTGCGGAAGAGGGACGACCCTCGCGCTTTGAAAGTGACAGCTACCCGAGTCCGTTCACCGAGTCGGTGCGCATCACGTATGTCTTGCCGCAGCCACTTACGGTCGAACTGGCCGTGTATGACGTGCTGGGCCGAAAAGTGGCGACGCCGGTGGCCGAGGTCCAGAGTGCGGGACAACACACAGTGACCTGGTCCGCCAACGGTCTCCCAGACGGTCTATATGTGTATCGCCTGCGGGCGGGAGCGCATTCGGAAGCGCGGGCGATGCTGCTGGCGAGATGAAGGCTACGGGCACAGGACTCGGAACTCCCGACTAAGTGCTGTTCGGCTTGAGAACCAACCCCTCTTTCTTGACGCCGTTCATTTTCACGACGATCGGTTGATCAAACCGGAGGTGCCTTACGAAGCGGCCCGCTTCGACGGCAGGCTGTTCCTCGAGCCACGTCCAGTCGACAAAGTCGGGTGTGTCGCCGGGCATGATTGTGAAGTAGCCCACCTGGAACGAGACGAGGTTCTGAAAGAAGTGCGTTCCCTGCGAGGGGGCCACGGCGACGTCGCGAAAACCCGCCTCGACGATGGCCCGGGCGCCGGATATCTCCGTCCAGCTCACCGGGATGCCGAGCCACGGGTCCGTCGATCCGAGACGCCCGACCCCGATCAGCAAGTACCGCCGCCCTTCTTTCACCAGCCGGGCGTTCATCCGCGCAATTTCCGCAGCGGCGTCGACCGTACCCGCGCGCTCGAATAGACGCCGGTCGACAAAAACAACGTCGCGGAGGTCGTCGAGGCGCCCGCTGCCGAGTGTAACGGAACTGTAGCAAAGCACCGAACTCCGGTCGCCGAACGTCATGTCGATATCCTCGGCCTCACCCGCCAGCACCAGCGGCCGCATCTGCAAGAACCCGAACTCGTGCGGCTGACCCTTCGGAACATCCATGTTGACGGCAAACTCGATCTCGACCGGGTGCGCCATCCCCCTGGCTGAGATGTCTAGCAGCATTCTCGTAATGTCGGCAAGCGGAAAGATGCCGTGCTTCAAAACCGGCGCGAACGTAATCACCGGTACGCCCTCCCGCGCCGTCCCGTCGAGGATCGCGTTGGCAGTCATGTCGAACGTCGATGCCAACCGGCCGGCCGTGCCGTCGCTCAACGCAACATCGATTCCGAGTTGCTCCTCCTGCATGTTCGATGTTTTCACGGGCAGCGCCCAGAATCGCTGCTGGGAGCTGTCGAGGAAATCGTCGATCGACGAGAAGGGCATGGGATGCCGCGGGTACTTCGGACAGAACCGGATGCAGCTTCCACCCTCGACCACCGTTTTGCCCATGCCGACCGCAACGGCCACGATGCCGTCCTCGGGTTGCATCGGCTGCGACGGGTAGAAGTTGAACGAGCGGGCAACGCCTGCAAAGCTCGGGTAGTAGTGATCGCCGTGCTGGGCGCCGACGATCTTCTGAACGATCACCGCCATCTTCTCCTCTTCGAGACGGTACGGTGTCGCCTCGAGGTACGAGCGGGCGACCGACGAATACGTTGACGCGTACACGCGCTTTATGGCCCGGAGCAAGAGCCGCAGGCGCTTGTTCGGCTTCTCGAGACGGTCGCCAAGCATGAACGTTTCGTAGACGCCCGTGAACGGCTGATACTGCGAGTCTTCCAGGATAGAGGAAGACCGCACGGCAAGCGGGAGCCGTACATGTTCCAGGAACAATCGAAGGTCGCGTTTCGGGCCTTCCGGAAACTTCGCCGCCATGAAACGGCGGACGAGCTCCTCGTCGTTCTCGGGGCCGTTCATCGCGTAGGCCCGCAGATTGTTGTCGTCGAGGAATTGGTCGAAAACGTCGGTACCGAGAACCACGGCCGCCGGCACCGCTACGCGCACGCCGGGAAACGCGTCATCTTCCCAGTAGAGGCTGAGCATGTGCCGGGCATATGCCAGGCCGCGCGCCTTGCCGCCGAGCGACCCGCCGCCAATCCGTGAGAAGCCTTCGACGATGTCGAAATTGTCCGGATCGAAGTCGGCAATGATACCGCGGTGGAGATCCTTGCGATACTCGGATATCGCCTCGACCAGCTTGCCTCGAAGGTCCTCGACGGTCGGAAACTCCGAGACCTTGCGCGGGCGCAGGCGGTGAGCGAGGTCGAACTCCGTCCGCGCCTTCAGCCATTTCGAGAAATGATTGCGCTCTCCGTGATAACCGACGGACGATACGGGCACCGTCTGCAGCAAGTCCTCGAGCGATTTCAAGTCGTGGGCCCGGCCCACAGTCTCACCCTCGGGTGTCCGAAAAATGAAGTCGCCGAATCCGAAGTTCTCCAGCATGAACCGGCGCAGGTCCGTCAAAAGCGTAGGCGACCCCTTGACCAGGAACTCCGCGTCGACCTCACGTGCCCGCACCTCATTCTCCGGCCGGCTCGACTGAAGCAGCACCGGAACGTCGGGCCATTCGTTCTTCACCTGCCGCGCGAGCTCCAGACCGGCCGTCTTGCTGACCTCTCCCCCGCGGGGAAATTCGACGTCGGAAATAATACCCAGCACGTTCTCCGAGTAATCGTTGAAGCGTTCCCATGCCTCCTCGTACGACGTGCACAGTAGGATCTTCGGCCGCGCGCGCATCCTCAGGATCTTGTGCGACAGATTGATCCCCTCGGAGATGAGCCGCTGCGACTGCGCCACGACCTCCGTGTAGATGATCGGCAGGAACGACGAGTAGTACTTGATGCTGTCTTCGACGACCAGGATGACCTGAACGCCGCCAAGGTCGCAGTCCACTTCTGCGTTCCATGCGTCTTCGATCATCTTGACGATCGCGACGAGGATGCGCACGTCTCCCTGCCACAGGAAGATGCGGTCGATGTGCGAGGCGTCGGTGCGGGACAAGAAGCGGGTGAGCTCGCGGTTATCGAACGCGAGGAGGACCACGGGGATGTTCGGCCGCGCCTCCTTGACTTCGCGCGCCAGTTGCGCCGCGTCCATGTCGCCTACGTTGATCGTAGTGATGATGAGATTGAAGCGCGGCTCCGAACGGGCGAGTGCGCGGGCGCTCGCGCCGTTCGACAGACACGCCAGACCCGGCGACTGGTGCAGGTTCAGCTCGAGGAATTGACTCAGCAGCAGCTCGCTCAGCTTGCCGTCTTCCGACAGGATGAACGACTCATAGGGACTTGAGACCAGGAGGATGTCCTGGACCCGATGCGATATCAGGTCCTGGAACCCCTTGAGGCGTTCGGATCTCAATCCCGTTGATGCCCGTGTCGCGTGCACGGCGGAGGGCCCA
The DNA here is from genome assembly GCA_041589075.1 of Rhodothermales bacterium. Classification (GTDB taxonomy): domain Bacteria; phylum Bacteroidota; class Rhodothermia; order Rhodothermales; family JABDKH01; genus JBFHWK01. The sequence continues at coordinate 7,280 of JBFHWK010000018.1, read as the reverse complement.
CCTATATCAGTGATGCTACAACCGGTAGAACGCGCGAGGGGCGTCGCTGATCTCCCGGCGCGACTGTTCGGCCGACATCACACGACGCCCTGATCCATCATCGCGTCGGCCACCTTCAAAAAGCCGGCAATGTTTGCTCCGTTCATGTAGTTGCCGGGCGTCCCAAAACGCTCCGCAGCCTCGATGCATGCGGTGTGGATGTCCCGCATGATCATGTGCAGCCGCGCGTCCACCTCCTCGCGGGTCCACGTGAAACGCATGCTGTTTTGAGCCATCTCCAGTCCGGAAACGGCGACGCCGCCGGCATTCGCGGCCTTGCCCGGTCCATATAATATCCCGCGGTCCACAAAGAGGTTCACGCCGTCGGGTGTCGTAGGCATGTTGGCCCCTTCCGCCACGACGTACACGCCGTTGGCGAGCAGATTCGCCGCGTCCTTTTCGTTGATCTCGTTCTGCGTGGCCGATGGGAACGCACAGTCCGCCTTATGATCCCAGAGCTTGTTGTGATCGGCGCTCGCATCGGCATCCGTGTACACGGCGTTCGTGTAGTTGTCGGCGTACTCCCGGATACGGCCGCGACGAACGTTCTTCAGATCCATCACGAACTGGAGCTTGTCGCGATCGATCCCTTCGTCGTCAACGATGTAGCCGCTCGAATCCGAAAGCGTGACCGGCTTGGCGCCGAAGTCGAGAAGCTTCTCGACAGTGTATTGTGCGACGTTGCCGCTGCCCGACACGAGACACGTCTTACCCTCCAGCGAGTCGCCGCGCGTCTTAAGCATCTCGGCGGCGAAGTAGACCGTACCGTAACCGGTGGCCTCGGGTCGTATGAGGGATCCGCCCCACCCGAGACCCTTGCCGGTGAGCACACCGGTGAACTCGTTCGCAAACTTCTTGTAGGCGCCGAAGAGATAGCCGACCTCTCGTCCGCCCACGCCGATGTCACCGGCGGGCACGTCCGTGTTGGGACCGATGTGCCGGAACAGCTCGGCCATGAACGCCTGGCAAAAGCGCATGACTTCGCCGTCGGATTTTCCTTTCGGGTCGAAGTCCGAGCCGCCTTTTCCGCCGCCCATCGGCAACGTGGTCAGTGCGTTCTTGAACACCTGCTCGAACGCCAGAAACTTGAGGATGCCGAGGTTAACCGACGGGTGAAAGCGCAGCCCTCCCTTGTAGGGCCCGATGGCGCTGTTCATCTCAATACGATATCCGCGATTGATCTGCACGGTCCCCTGGTCGTCGACCCACGGCACCCGGAATATGATCACGCGCTCGGGCTCGATGAGGCGTTCCAGTATTCTCGCAGCGCGATACTCCGGATGACGATCGAGAACGACGTCGAGTGACTCGACGACCTCTTGAACGGCCTGGTGGAACTCAGGCTCGGCGGGATTCTTCGCCGTCACTGCGCGCATGAGACCGGTTAGATTGTTGCCCATTGTTGCATGCCCTCCGGCAGCCGCTGAATTCGAGGTGGCCCAAACGTAACGACGCGGCAACCTATTGTCACGACCGTTGTCCACTCGTAGGTGAATCCACGACGCGAGGTGTGGGGCCGCTGCGTGTCGTCGAGACGGAAACAGACCCTCGCACGGGTTGCCGTACGGAGGTCAGCACGGTCCTTACCCGCATCGCTTCAGTTAGCGGGCATCGGCCGAGCAGGCCCTACCAGGTGTAGTGCGCCGTATACGTCAGGACCTTCTCTTCGTCCGGTGCAAGCCGGACTCGAAACTCGATCGTCCGCGCATCGGCTTTCTTGAAGGGCATCGTCGCGTTGCGAATCTCCCAGTTGACCCACCTGTAGAGGTGCTCTACTACTACGATCTCGACCGCCTCGTCCTTGTGATTCCGCAGCTTGATGCGGAAAGACTCGTCCAGCCAGTCGTTGTTGTTGTCGATGCGGTAGTCGGTCTGCTCGCGCTCGCCGACCAGGTCGAAGGCGTTGCCCGTATATACGCGCACGGTCTCATCGCGCGGCGTGTGGTCGATGATGTTTTCGCCCACGAATTCCAGATCGCCATTGGAGTCTTGTCGATAGAATCGCACGCGCCCGCGCGGAAGCGGCATCCCGAGGTTGTTGTCCTGCGCGTTTTTGAATTCCCTCATCACCCAGACTTTCGGATTTGCGATGGTGCCGTAGGCGCGATCCTGTCGAATCGCATCCGCACCCCAGCCGCGGTAGCGGTTCGGATCGACATAGGCGCCGTCGTACACGTAAATCCGGCTCGCTGTCACGCCGTCGGCCCGAAGAAATTCGACCTGCTTGGTTTCGCGATCGCGAAGCGTAGTTCGGCGGGCGAGGCTGTAAAGGTGATACTCGTCGAAGCTTCGTTCGGACACGGGCTGCCGCATTTCGCGCGCATTCAACTGGTCGAGGGCGAGATAACTGGCGCCGTAGACGTCGGGCTGAATCTTGCTCACGTCACCGGCCATCAATTTCAGGCGAACGTTCTCAAACGTGCGCCCGGAGTTGTTGTCGATTGTGACCCAGCCGGTCATGTCGATGTCGTCGCCATTTTCCGGGGCGACCAGGTTGTAGTCGGCCTCCCATCGCATTCCGCCCGTCAAATAGGTGAGCTCCGCGGGAGCCGTTCCGGGCCTGTCGGTTGCCAGCAACCAGTGAAGCGTCGGCTTGATGATGGTGTCGTCGGTGAGCGCCGGAAAGAGCGGCTGCCCGGGGAGTGAGAAGCGCAACTGTCCGTCTACTTCGACGATCGGCTGGCCGGCTCCCGCTGACTGCATCAGTGCGACCTGACGCTGGTAATATGCCTGGCCGTAGCGTTGCCACGCGTCCTGATGGGGTACGTAACCGGAGCGGATGATCTTCCCTCGTACGGTCTCCGGTTCGGCGTCCTGACTGTAAACGAGGAAGTCGATGGTCTTGCCCTCATAGAGCGACAGCAGGAGGGGCTGTGATATGGGATCGTTGCGATAGTTCTGCTCGAGGATCTGCAACTGTCGTCGCCCCGACACGTCGCGGAGAATCACTGAGTTTGGTTCGAGGTGCGCCGCTACATTGGTAAAGCTAACCGGCGTGAGTCGCGAGCCGACGTCGAGGTCGAAGGTTTCTCGGACTACAGCGAAGCCGCCGTTGTGCACGGTCACGGCCGGGCCGCTGGGGTCGTCTGTGTCCTGCGCGTTGGCCGAAAGGCCGGTGAATGCGATAAGGCATCCGAGGCAGATGTGAGCGGTCAGAGCGAACGGGTGTCTGCGGTGCATATTCATAGTCTTATCCTCCTTGCATCCATTCTTCGTGCTTGCTGGTCCGGTGTAAGATGTGCTTCCGTCCTTCGTAAACGGCTGGTGGTGGGAAAACGTATGTCGTGGGGTCGAAGATGTTCGGATGCGGCGCCGTGAGCGGAGCGCAGTGGTCGGACTGTCGTACAAACAGCGGGAGGTTCTTGCCCGGTTGGGGTCGCTTCGGGTAGTGCCGCCCGGTGATCCGTTAGGCGGTGTTTACGGGTGGAACCTTTGGTTGTGAAAAGGTTTTCATCCGTGATTTACTACTGAAAAACGATGTTTTCCGATATGCGGCCCACACTTCTGACACTGCTGCTCGCTACCCTCTACTCGTTGGCCATACAACCCGACCTGCTCGCTCAGAACGGCACCGGCTTCTTCCGCGCCGAGGGCACCGAGATCCTCGACCCCGCCGGCAACCCCGTCGTCCCACTCGGCATGGGCCTCGGCGGGTGGCTCATGCCCGAAGGCTACATGCTGCACATCGCCGCTCCAGACGGCGGCTCGCCCACCTCGATCCGCAACCAGATCGAAGACCTCATCGGATCGACCGACACCGACCGCTTCTATGAGATCTACGAAGCCAACTACGTCGACGAGAAAGACATCGCGGAGATGGCGAGCTGGGGCATCGATCACGTTCGCCTGCCCTTTCACTACAAGCTCTTCTACGACCCGGCCACCGAAACCTTCAAGGAAGACGGCTTCGCAAAACTCGACAGCTTTCTGGAATGGTGCCGCACGCACGGACTCGCAGTGATTCTGGACATGCACGCCGCACCCGGCGCTCAGAACGAGGGCAATATCTCGGACAGCGACGGCGTCGCGCGGCTCTGGACCGAACCCGTACCCTACCAGGATCAGACCGTCGAGATCTGGAAAGAGATTGCGCGGCGATACGTAGACGAGCCGCTCATCATGGGCTATGATCTCATCAACGAACCCGTCACGCCAGCTCCCTTCGACAATCCGGACTTGCGGGCGCTCTACGTGCGCATCGCCGACTCCATTCGGACCGTCGACACCAACCACATCCTGTTCATCGAGGGCAACTACTACGCGACTCATTTCCCGGAGCTCGACCGGCCGTTCGATGACAACATGGTATATGCGTTCCACAAGTACTGGAACGGCACGGGGCAGAACTCGATCGACTACCTGCTCCGGCTTCGGCAGGACACAAACGTGCCGCTCTGGCTCGGCGAAACCGGCGAAAACTCCAACACATGGTTTCATCAGGTGTCGAAGCTGATGGATCAGCACGGTATCGGCATAAACTGGTGGACACACAAGAAGATCGAAACCACGACGAGTCCGCTCTCGGCACCGTTCGCGCCAGGTTACGAAGCCGTGTTGGACTACTGGAGAGGCACGGCACCCAGGCCGAATGCGGTCGCGGCGCGCGATGCGCTCTTCGCGATGGCCGAAGGTCTCGACCTCGATTCGTGCGAGGTTCGGTCCGGCGTCATGGCGGCGCTCTTCGATCCGAACTTCGGCACGATGCGAAGACCGTTCAAGGAACACGTCATTCCTGGACTTATCAACGCAGCCGACTACGATGAGGGTATGCAAGCCGTCACCTACTGGGACACGGACTTTGCGGCGACCACCGGTGCGCCCGGCGGCGGCAACAACGGCACGAAGTACCGTAACGACGGCGTTGACATCGAGCTGTCGACGGACCCTCAGGGGTTTAGGTACAACGTCGGATGGATGGAGACCTCGGAGTGGATCACGTACACCGTTAACGTGGAGACCGCCGGCATCTACGACATCGAGGTACGCGTGGCCAGCGACCCGGGTGGCGGACGGCTGCGCATCTTGATGGACGATGTGGCAGTGGGAAGCGATCTCTTAATTGGGAGCACGGGCGGCTGGCAGAATTGGGTCACGGCAGCACTCCGCGGCGTGTCTCTGGAGGCAGGCGAGCAGCGACTGAAACTGCAGGTCGTCGCCGGCGGGTTCAACGTCAACCGGATGGTGTTCAGGCTGATCTCCGGCGTAGGCGTCGAGGACGTGCCGGACACCGGCGAGACCCTCCGGCTCGACGCCCCTTATCCGAACCCGTTCACGGATGACGTCAGGGTGCGTTTCGAAACGGGCGTAACGGCCAACGTAAGCGTGAAGCTCTTCGATGTTCTGGGCCGTGAAGTGCACGCAGTCCCATCGCAGGTTTTTGCAGCGGGCACGCATTCCATTTCCGTGCGCCCGGGGCTCGCGGCCGGCGTCTACATGTTGCAATTGTCTTTTGATAACGGTCGCGGCGAAAGCGTGATGCACCGGACGATAGTCAAGTCGTGACGATTGTACGGGGGTTCTCGCCGGCGTTTCTGCCATATGTAAACGGTTGCTCATCTCAGCGATCAAATCGGTTGCGTCTGGCCGGAATACCCGAACGCTGACCGCGCTTTCGGTTGCAGGAGTGGGAGATCGTTGGGACGTCACACCCGTTTGACTTCCCAGCCTGCTCGGACTATCATCCGTGCATCAGCGGCACATCCGAGTACATGGAGGGGTACGATGGCACGCGCTACATCATTTCTCGTTGCAGCTTTCTTTCTGGTCTGTGGCAGCTTTGCGCAATCAACGGAACTCGTTTTCAATCCGGCACGAACAGGCGAGCTAACCGATCTCTTCCCCGTTGGCGAACACAATGGTGCACGGGGCTTGTCCGGGCCATGGGATCTCGACAGGGACGGTAAGTATGAGATCCTTGTAGCACAGCACGATGCGGCCGGCGGACGCGTTCATGTCATAGAAAGCTCGGGCGTGGACACGTGGGAGCTCGTCTACTCGACAGCGTTCATTGACTCGTCTTCATCGAGCAGCAACTCCAGATATGCAACCGGGACGGATCTCGATGGTGACGGCAACTGGGAGATCACATTTATCGCCGGTACGGGTTACGACACGAATAACAATGCCTTCTTCAAAATAGGCGCGTACGTGTACGAGCACGACGGTGTCGTCGGCTCCGACAACTACGGCACGTTCCCGGCAACCATTGGAAACTACTATGAGCTCGACGCCAATGGCGCAACGTTTGGCCGGGCTCAAAACCTGGAGGCCTCTGACGTTGATGGTGACGGGCGCCAGGAGCTGCTCGTACCATCGGACGGCTCTAACGATCTCGATGGCGGAGACATCTTCTACGTGCTTTCTGTGGACGGGTCGTTTGAACCCAACGGAGCGGGAATGGGATTCGAAACGTGGGAGATCGAATCACGCCTCGGACCACGTGAGAACGGCGGCAAGTTCGGCGGCGGAAGCCCCTACGAACTTATCGCAGCCGATCTTGACGGTGACGGTACGACGGAGCTGTCGTACCACACGTGGAATAGCATGAACTTCTTCAACGCGACTGTCACCGGACCCGATACGTACGTCTTCGCGGACACCTCGGGGGGTGCTCCGGACCCGTTCTACAAGGCGACAGGGCCCGATGACGTCGCCCTGTTTGGAGGGGTCGCGGCCGATCTGGATGACGACGGAAACGACGAAGTATTCTATGCGAACTTCTTCACCGGCAACGTCACCGTAGTGGACTACGATCAAACGAATGACGTGCTTTCGGTCGGTCCAGCCAATGTCTTTGGTGAATTGATCCGGTTCGGTACAGGCCACGCCGGCGGCACAGCCGTCGGAGACATCAACGGTGACGGTCGACTGGACGTGCTAATTGGCGGTAGCGGTCAGTCGTCTGGCGACTTCCGAAACGGAGTGCCGCCTCACTTCGTCGCTGTGGCGCTCTATCAGGGCGGGAGTCCGAGTGATGCAGCCAACTACGTCATAAAGGAGTTCGCAACGCCGTCACCCGAAGCCGACACTTCCGGCTTCGAGCTGGTCACACGCGATAGCGCGGGCGTGATCACCCAATACTATCAGACGGGAGCGAACAAGCAGGGAGGCTATTTCAGTGATGGCGACAGTGACCCGGTCTTCACGTCGGGCATTGCCTTTATGGGCGACGCGGATGGCGATGGCGACGTCGAGATTGCTCTCTCCTTCCAGGGTGTCGACGACAGCCTGAGGACGTGGTC
>JBFHWK010000017.1:0-25149 GCA_041589075.1 Rhodothermales bacterium | reverse complement strand
TTCCCGGGGACAAATAGCTTCCATGTTGTCGGATAAAGTCGATAACCGCATTTGGATCATCGGAAATCTGCTCACGGGCTCCGGAGAATTTCTTTCCAAACGGAAAGCGTTTTTCCCCATCAAGCCCGAACCCGTTTTTGCTTAGCCACCATGTGAGCGCCGATCCGATGTACCCACCCCCCGAGACGGTGGACAGGTAGTCCATTTTCTGCAGAACGCCACCCCACATCAGGGCTTGCATGACGCCGAGTCCGAAGGAAGCGGACCGAATGCCCCCACCGGAAATAGCCAGGCCGCACAGGCCGTCCTGATTTGACATGCCGAGATGTTCTCGCTCGGCCTCAAAAACACGTTTGAATTGTGTGGGGCCCTCGTACTTGGGAATCTGTGCACCCTTCGAGTTGTCGTCGTTGGTCATCACGCGGCCTCCGTATAGCTTGCGATCCTCAACTGTACGGACGCACAACGAATCATCATCCCCGTTCGCGTGGATTAGTACTTCTGTACTAGTGAATTGATACAGAATGGCTACGGCGTTTAGCCTTCACCGACCTTGCGCATGGGGTCAGTCACACGTAAAAAACGACAAAGCAACCGATTGCCCGGAGGGAGATACGCATGGTGAAGCACATTCAGAAAACGTCTGTGGGTATAGTAAGCGTACTATTGTGTCTACTTGTGCTGGCACTCGTTCCGTTGTTCCTGGGTGTGACGACACCGGATTCCAACGGTACAAAATGCCTGCCGTCAACTTCTTTGCCGGATCCGGATGGTCCAGATCTGGACTGCCCTGCACCGCCGAATACTTTTGACGTGTCCTCCTTTTTTGCTTCAAACGCTTCTTTGTCGGCAATGCAGCAGGCAGGTCCCACTTGGGACGCCTGGGCCTGGGCGTCGTTCGCGGCAATGAATTGGCCGGCTCAGGTGGACACGACTCAGCCTACGGGATATCTGCGCGGTGTGCCAAGTGGCACAAGCACGTTCAAGAGTGCCCGTAGCTTCGACGTAACCGTTTGGGAAACGTTCAAGGAAAAACGCGAGCTCTTTAACGCGACGGTGGACGAACGTAGTGCCTGGCAGGACATCACCTTCGATCCTGCTCAGCAGCCTAAGGCCTTGGGCGGTAGTCTACCTATGTGTCCGGGCGCTGACTCGAGTCTTCACGCACAAGTGATTTCCCGGGGCGGCCACTTTCGACTTTTTTCTCAAGGTGCCAAAGCGGCCTCCGTAGCCGGAGACAACACATTTGACGAGACCGTTGAGGTCGCTTCCCAAGCGCTCGAGTCCGCCGCGACACTCTGCGCCGGCTTCAGCGATTCTACGAAGCCGACTCTTCGTGAGTGTACGACTAATATATTTCCGGACACCTCCACCGAGGCTGTCAACAGCCGCACGCCGGTCGGACCACGCGTGTGGAAGGGCGATCCCGGCCGAGATCCGGAATCCGCACGCCCGGTGTACTTCGAGGTAAAGGTAAACTATGATTTCTGGGCCTACATTCTTGGGAATGGTTTCTTTAACGACTCAACGGCATTTGCAGCAGCTCGCGGCGTCGATCGCTCTGATTTTGGACGGGCACTGCCACCCCAAGCGATTCGTCGGGCACATCCGAAGCTTCCATTCCGCACAAGTACGGCACAGGGCCCCGGTCGAAGCCCTAACGCCAAGTTTGCTTACCGTGCGGACACTGTGGCCCACGCCTACGAGACTCTGTCCACGCTGGGCTCGAAGCTAAGTCCCGAAAACCTGCCGGCGATCGGCTCGGTGCAAGTAAAAGTGGCGTGGCTCCTGCTGGATCCGGCGGTGGAGGACACATCGACCTACCACACGACCCGCGGGATCTACTACAAGACAGATGCGAGCCTCCCAGGATCAACCTGCTATGACGTCGGCCACTTTGGGCTGCTGGGAATTCACATTATCCAGAGGGTCCATGCCGGTAAGGAGAATCTGGAGAACTCGCTGTTTGCGCATGGAGGCACCTTTGTGTTTGCCACGTGGGAGCACACGGGACTAGGTAATGTGAACGATTCGACGGGCTATTTCTACGCGAACTTTCTTGCAAAGAAACCCCCGGTTGACTCTATCGACATCGAGGCGACACCCTTTCCGAACATTATTGCAGGTCGGAGTGCCATTCCCGTTATCCGCCAAAGGCCGTATCCACTTGAGACCACGGCCGCCGTCAACAAAGCGGTTCATCAGGCACTGGGATGTCCTGGCTCCGTCTGGTGCAACTATCGTCTGATCGGCACCCAGTTTGTCCCTGTCGACTCGGTCACATCGGCCAAGTACAATCAGCCATATTTCCTGGCGAACCTACTGGTGGAGACCAATGACGGTTTGCAGAACTTCCGCGGACTGCCTCCGGGAGTAACCGTCACGCCATACTATGTGGACAAAGTGACTATCAAGAGCACGAGCTCGCAGTTCGAACCCGACTACGCAAATGTGATATTCAATCGCGAACTCAGGCCACCGGCCAACATGGGCGGATGCATGGGCTGCCACGGCGTCGCTCAGTTGAATGGGTACAACTTCAGCTTCGTATTTCAGGATGGTCAGCGCGGTTCGGGTCTAGACACACAATTGCATTTCGAGGTGGCTGGGGCAGTACGACTGCGGCCTGATACGTCCACCTCGCAACAACCCTAACGACCAGGTCGATGCGGGGCCGTATACCGGATACCGTGAAGCAGCGTCTGACTTGTCACCGAGCCGGTCGTCACAACAGGATCTTCGCGCTATGAGTAAAACCAGAGAAAGAAAGTCACGTCGCCAATTCATCAAGACGGCCGCAGTTGGTGCAGCCGGTGTCAGTCTCACGTCGTGTGCTGCAACTGAGCTGGCTGCAGAGAAACAGAGTATCGTTGAAAGTGACGCGGTGCCACCGCCGGAGAATGACTATGAGTTCGATGTTGCGGTCGTTGGTGCCGGAGTATCGGGCTGTTATGTGGCATACCGACTGCTGCATGGTGACCTTGACGCAAACTCTCCGCTTGCACAGCTCAAGAAAATGCGTGGCGGTACGCTCAGCGTAGGCGTGTTCGAATACTCCGGCCGCGTCGCGGGGCGACTACTTTCGGCGGAGTTGCCATTGGTGCCCGCTCCCGGAGACAACAACGCGGACTATCTGCAATTCACAGAGTTTGGCGGGTTTCGGTTTCAGCCGCAAATGCACATCCTTCGGGACCTCGGCAATTTGCTCTTCAATAATCCACCCGGAGATGTTAGTCCAGCCTGGTATCAGCCGTTTCCATTTGATGAGGCCAAGGAGAACTTCTACTATCTGCGGGGGCAGCAATTCCGCCTGCAGCAATTGGAGAATCTCGGTAATCCCGACGCACCCGATCTGCAGGTTCCGTATAACCTACGGCCTTCCGAGCGCAAGATGTCGCCCGGCGACCTGTCGACCTATGTGATCAACCAGGCATTTGCAAGTGTCTTACCCGACTACGACAAATCGTCGAACATGCCCGCTCCACCCCAACCTATCCTTCCGCCCGACACAGAAGTTCCTGGATCAAGCTATATCACGCCCAGGATCCCTGTCGCAAAACCGAATGGCTACAGCTACCTGCGGTATCTGTACCACCAAGCTTTCCGATTGGCGGAGCAGGCGGAAAACAATGGCGATCAGACACAGGCCAACGAGCTCTGGAAACTGACGCGGAAGTACAGGCTGGAGTATCAGCATGCACTGCATACGGGCTCAGTCAAGGGGCGGTCACTAATCGACTGGCCGTGGTGGTCGCTTATGCATGAGTTCTTGAGCGAAGAGGCCATCCAGTTCATGGAGGATAGCTCCGGGTATAACTCATTGTGGACGAGCGGCAGCGTCTCGTTCACCGTACGCGAGGACTTCTTCTTCGCCAACGAAGGCGACAACTTTGGAAGGCAAGCGTACCCATACGAGTCTCTCCCCGACGACAATACAGCGTGGCACCACGTCAAGAACGGTTACTCAGACTTCGCCGATGTACTGTACGAGGATTTCTTGATGGGTGGCGGTAATAAGTCAATCGGCTCGTCTGAAGCATTCGACGGTCTCAATCATCAGCTCGTGCGTTTCGAAAGATCGAACCCTTCGGACGAATCGGACGGCTATGATCTTTTGTTTTATCGGCGCGAGTCAGGGACGATTACGCCGGCCCAGGCGACGCAACAGTGTCGCGAGGATCCTAAGAAATGTCGCAGGGTCCATGCCCGCTACATTGTTCTGGCCATGCCGAAACGGGCTTTGCAGTTGTTGGATCAGGACGTACCGTTTTTTCGCGACACAGCAGTCGTGCGTCTATTGGATTCTGTGCTGGACAACCGCTCCATCCGCCTGTTCATGGCCTACAAGAAACCGTGGTGGCAGGGGCCGGACGTATCAACCGGCGATCCGGGTGCCAGCGAGGCCAAGAACGGCACGTATCCGAAGCTTCGGCGCGGGCGCAGTAATACCGATCTTCCGATCCGGCAGTTCTACTACTGGCTGACGGGCAAGGACGGGCCTTCAATCGTTCTTGCCAGCTACACGAACGCGCGGGCACAACGCTTCTGGCAGGCTCTGGAGCAGCCGTATAATGACGCGTTTGACGACCTTCCCGGAGCCGTCGTCCCGGTCGACCTACCCTATGGTACGCGCCAACCTCTCGATGCAAGACCGGCCGATCCGCGCGGTAAAGGACCCCGAGCTGCCACGAACACCATGGCCAGAATGGCGCACAGGCAGCTGGTCGAGGTCGTGTTCGGCAAGCCATACTCCGAAATTACAAGTCCTCCGGACGAGCCCTATTATGCTCATTATCAGGACTGGTCGAAGGATCCGTGGGGCGCAGGTTGGCATGGGTGGCCAGGCGGGCAGGACGAGTACCAGCTTATACCTCAGATCATTCAGCCACGACCCAGCGAGTCCGTCTACATCGTCGGGGAGTGTTACTCAAACATCCCGGGATGGGTACAGGGAGCGCTTAACGTTGCTGAGGTGATGCTCCAGACCAAGCTGGGCTTGCAATGGCCATCGTGGCTGACCAAAGGGGGCACATGGCTGGGGCCCGGCTCTGAAGGTCTAAATGACCTGGCTTGAGAACACGTTCTACGGTCGGGACATTTTGTACGACAGGTCGTGCGCGCTCGATTTGACTTGTATGGCATCGCAGTCTTATTTCAGGGCCGAATTCTACCAAACTGCACAGCGTAATGACTGCTAGGATCGCATGCACACTCGGGTTCGCAGTTGTCTTCGTTCTCGGACTGCCCTTGACGGGCCTGGCTCAATCCGAACGGAACAGTATCGCTGGCACGATTACGGACAGCCGAGGTGCGCCTCTGGCCGACATCAACGTATCTGTGGCCGGTACAACGCTCGGCGCAGCCACCAACGCCGACGGGTTTTTTCAAATCATACCCGTTCCCGCCGGTACCTACACGGTTGTTGCCTCCGGGATCGGCTACAAGGCGCAGCGACGTACCGTGTCGCTAGTCGATGGTGCGACAGCCCGCGTTGACATCTCGTTTGACGAAAGCCACATCCTGCTGCCGGAGGTGGAGGTCATCGGACGACGACAGACATCGTACACCAGCGAATACACCTTCGTGGCGACCAAGACCTCCGCCTCGCCGCTGGAGGTCCCGCAGGCTCTTTCGACTGTCACAAAAGAGTTGATCGACGACCAGCAGGCGTTTGCTTTGCCGGATATAACAAAGAACCTGAGCGGCGTTCATCAGAACACCGCCTCCAATGACATTTCTGTGCGCGGTTTCCGCGACCACACGGGTCCGAGCGCAAGTGGCCACCGCCTCATCAATGGGCTGCGCAGTGGCTTCGGCTATTTCACGAATCCGCTGCTGGTCAACATCGAGCGAGTGGAAGTCCTGAAAGGGCCGGGGTCTGTACTCTTTGGAGGAATTAATCCGGGCGGCACTGTTAATCTGGTTACGAAGAAGCCACTGACGGAAAGCCGCCGCGCCGTCAGTTTTGCAGCCGGAAGCTTTAACACGCTCCGAGGTACGTTCGACGCTACGGGCCCGCTTAACAGTCGGCGCTCGCTGCTGTTTCGCCTCAATGCGGGCTTCGAGACCACCGATACGTTTCGCGACTTCAACAACTACTCCGCCTTCATGGTGGCGCCAACCGTCACGTTCGTCCCGACCGACCGGACTACACTAAACGCCGAACTCGTTTATGGTACGTTCAACGGCTTTCTCAATCGTGGCGTGGCCGTGCCTGCTCAAAACCTTGACGATGTTGACATCGCACAGTCACTCTCTCAGCCCAGTGACAGCTACGAGGTACAGGATGTATACCTGAGCGGATCACTTAACCATAGGCTGGCAGACGACTTGTCTTTGAATGTCGCGTACCTGCGGTTCGCGTGGAGCGAGGACCTGGCAGAGCATCGTACGCTCAATCAGTGGAAGGATGACGGAGTGCAACTCGTGAGCGCGATGCGTTACTGGGAACGACTGGTTCGCACGCAGACCGACAATGTTTCAGCTTACCTCACCGCCCGACGCCGTACCGGCCGAGTTCGTCACACACTGGTGGCGGGTGTAGACTGGATTCGTTTCAATACCGACGGCGGCACCGTCTGGGAAGCTCGCTTCAAACGTGTACCCGTTGAGCGTGAGATCACGACGATGTCCGGCGAGATCATCACCGTCACGGAGATGGTGGAGGAGAGGCTGACATTCGACTTGCGCAACCCCGTATACCGGCATCGCGGCAACGACATCGCCAACTACGTCTTTCGAAAGAATCGCGACGTTGGCGACCGTGAAGAAGTATACAGTACGATCGGCGTGTATCTGCAGGATCAGGTCGAAGTTGCCCGGTGGCTGACAGCCCTTGTCGGTCTTCGTTACGAGCTCTACCGGACCGTTCGTGATTACACATTGCCAGAAGGCGCCGGGGCTCAGGACCAGTCAATCTTCGTCCCCCGTTTTGGAATTGTGGGCCGACTAACGAAAAGCATCAATCTCTACGGACATTTCTCGCGCGGATTCGTACCCGTTGGGCCGGTCTTTCTGTTTCAGCCGGAGCAGTTTCGGCCCGATGGCAATGACGCGCCCTATGATCATGAGACTAGTCAGCTTGTCGAGATCGGTGCGAAAGGTGCGTTCTTCGACGAATCGCTCGTCGCCACCTTAGCGGCATTCCAGATCACTAAGAAGAACGTTCTGCAACCGACAGGAGTGGTCAACGGCTTTGGCAACGATGTATTGGAGCAGATAGGTGAAGTCAAGTCGGAGGGCCTGGAGTTGGAGATTGTTGGCCGCCCGCTGCGTGGACTCGATCTGAACGCACACTACACGTACAACCCGACTAAGATTTTAGAAACCGATGACCCGGCCGAACGTGGCCTAGAGATGTGGGGTGCTCCAGAGCATCGGGTTGGCCTGTGGGTCAAGTACATTATCGACAGAGGTCTATTCTCGGGTGTGGGCGTGGGCCTGGGTGTGCATCGCGTGTCGTCGCGGCGCCATCGTTTTGCGTCCACAGACCTGCAGTCGCGTGAGCGGTTCTACGCGCGCTGGCCGGCGTACACCGTCGTTGATGCCGCGGCGTTCTACACCATCGACCGGTTCAAACTCGCGGTCAATGTAGAGAACGCTTTCGACAAGCGATTCTGGATCGGAGGCTTCGACTTTTTACAGGCCTTTCCGGGTTCTCCGGTTCGCATAATGGCAACCGTCGGATACACCTTCTAGAGTTCCGATAATACTACAGCATCGCGTCCGGCAATGGTCGCCACAAGAGTCGAAACTTGGCGTGACCGCAGAGAGAGAGTCAGTAGATGGCTGCTGTCGGCGGCGGTCGTCGGTCAAGGGGCAGGTTTGCTCTGGCTAGAGCATTCTTCTCTTGCAGCAACTGTCACGATTGGTTTTGTGACCGTGGCGCTGGCGGGTTCGGTTGCCGCTATCTGGAAGGCTTACGAGTGGCACCGCCACGTTCGCTCACTGCTGGCAACTGCAGCGCTCGGTGGATTCGGCATGTTGCTGGGAATATTCATCGACGACCCGCTCGCGCAGAACACGCATGCCGTTACAGCTGAGGCCCATGGATCGCACATTTCGTATAGCGGCTTCTCGTTGATTAGCTGGGCAACCTTGTTCATGCTTGTCTTTTGCGCGCCGACTTGCATCGGTTACTGCCGCCAAGAAAGGTCGAGTGGTGTCGGCAGGACTATGTTGACGATAATCCTCGGTGGATCGATGCTGGTTGGGATGGCGTTCGGTGGAAAATTTCTATCGCCGATTATCGGCCGCCTGATCGGCAGCACGATCGTCAGTGGTCATCTTGGAATGGTTTTAGGGATGGTGGCCGGCGCGGCGCTTGGCGGTCTCGTAGCCGCTGCGATTCTGGCGCTCTTCAGTAAATCGGTTAGACCCATGAATAATTCAATGTTCAAAATCGGGATACCACTTTACGACGGTGTCGATCTGCTTGACGTGACCTCTGCCTGCGAGATGTTCAGCTCCATGGGCGTTTTGTGGGAGGAGCGCCCGATCTCCGTCGTTCTGCTTTCCGAGACGCTCGAACCGGTTGAGACACGCGATGGTCACAGGCTCATTCCGGAAGACACGTTCTCCAACGCTCCGTTGCTTGACTTACTATGGGTGCCCGGCGGGCGCCCCTCGAGCCTGCTAGCCCAGATGAACAATCCCGTGTACACGGGCTACCTGAAGGATGTAAGCAGGTCCGCTACTTGGGTGACGTCGGTGTGCGAAGGTGCCTTGCTGCTCGCACACGCTGGGCTGCTCGACGGCTATAAGGCCACTACGCACTGGAAGTTTTACCCGTGCCTCAGACGTTATCGGAAGGTCAACGTGGTTGACGGCTATCCTCGATATGTAGTAGATGGCAACCGGGTGACCGGCGGCGGCATTTCGTCGGGCCTCGACGAGGCGCTTCATCTAGTGCAAATGATAGCAGGGGATGACGTGGCCTGGAAGGTGCGGCTTTTTACGCAATACTTTCCCAACCCCGTCAAGCAAGACATTCCGGGTTCCGATACGTGCCCGCTGGACTCGGCTACGCGTGGATGAGAGTGCCGCGGCGCCGACCCCAGAATTCGCTGTCCGGCCACCGCCGTTCCTCGTCATAGAACCGTTTGCGAATCCGCAGATAGCCGACGTAATCATCGTGCACGAATCGCCGGTATCTCGCAAGTCCACGTTGGTCGCCCGAAAGAAGAAAGTCTGCAATGGCGTACGAAGCGAAAATGCCAGACCTCATGGCCTTGACGATCCCTAGTGAAGAGAGCGGATCGAATATCGAGGCGGCATCGCCCACGGCAAGCCACGTGGAGGCTGACGGTACCTCGACACATCGGGACTCCGAGGCGCGAACCAAGGGAAGTCCGACCGGTCGAGCCTCGTTCACGTATTTCCGCACATGGCTCGTTTCGTCCAGTAACTGCCGCCAGGTGGCGTACTTTTTCAGGCCTAGCTGACGACCGATATCTGCATCTGTCATACATATGACTACGCGGCGGCGGTCCGGTAAGCCTGCCGTGTACCACCAACCGTCCGCGAACGTCTCTACAATTGTGCGAGGGTCGCTATGCGTCGACTCGGAAAAAAACTGTGCGAATCCTACCAAGCGGTCGGTTTGCTTGACTCGCGCCCCTTGCCGTCTTGCTACGGCTGCACTCCGACCCGTCGCGTCGATCAAGAAGCGAGCGGCAATCGAGCTGTTCTCGGAAAGAGTGACGTGCCATGCATCATTGTTGTACGCGATATGCTCCATGCGTGTATCGCGTAGCAGCACGGCACCGCGAGCCTCCGCAGACCCGGCTAACATAGCGTCGAACCGTACTCGATCCAGATGCCAGCCTGCGCCGTGGGCTGAGTATATAAAATCGTTCTCGTGAAGAACTGAAGAGCCCCACGCCGCCACTGAGCCCAGGACCTCGCGAGGTTTCAGGCTCTCGAACTCTTCCCAGACCTCGAGGTGTCTCAGGATTCGACGAGCCACCGGCGCCAGCGTTTCTCCTATTCGGATTCCCGCATAGCGTGAGGACTCGATGACGCAGACGGAAAGTTCCGGGGCAGAAGCTCGGAGCGACAACGCGGCGGCGCAGCCGGCGGGTCCACCACCCGCGATCAGCACGTCATAATCTGGCCGCTCCACCCGCTATTCCGGCTTAGGCTTTACGTTCACCACCATCATCATTCCGCGATCCTCGTGGCGGAGGATGTGACAGTGGTAGACCCACGAGCCGAAGACGTTGGCGTTCTCCTCCACTACTATTTCACTATATGGATCGCTGGGTTCCACCGGCCTCTGGTTCGGGATGTTCATCCATGTGCGGAATTTGACATATCCATGTGGTGGGATAATGACCACGTCCCACCAATTGTTGAGGACGTAACCGAGGGGATCGGTTGGCCGAAGCTTTTTGATCTCCCATTTCTCATCATGATTCAACTGGCCGACTTCTGTGAGAAAGAGCGGGTTGATGTGGATGTGAAACGGGTGGAACGTGGACGAATTATTGACGAGTAGCCACTCCTCAGCCGTCGTCGCCATGGGTACACGGGGTTCGGGAAGACCGGTGATCGTCTCGTAGTCCGGTGGCGCCGGGGTCATCGCGTAGTCGTATGTGTAATAGTTGACCGTATCGGAAGTGACCAGTTTGATTGGGACGTAGTATCCGGGATTGGCAAAGAATGCAGCGGGCTCGCCATCGACGACCACCCTGTTCGTGAAGTTTTTTCCGCCGTTAAAGCTGTATGTGCCAAGTGTGTCGCCCGCGACAAACGGATCAAAGATCACTGGCGGGACAGGCTTACCTATAAGCTCGGAGGCCTCCGCGTTGCCGACGTTGTCGTCGAGATCGAACTGCCGGCCGTTGAGGGTGAACTGTTTGATCCTTGTCTTGCCGTAATTGAACTCGATCCCTGACTTATCGAACACGATTACTTGCCTTCCCTTGATGTCGGCATCGTCTATCGACGATACGTAGGCGGGAATGCCATGCTCGAAGTTGCTGCCGGACCCTGTGGGGCTTAGGGTGCTTAGCCGGGCGTTGGACGGAACACTCCAGTCGTTAGCCGCAGCACCTGCCAGTTTTACGGTCAGGAGAACTTGAGCATCGACAAGCCCGGCGCCTCCGCTCAAGGTCCAGCCGATTGCGCTTGTGTCAAAACGGAAGTCCGGGCTGATGGGCGCAACCTTGACTCCATTGCCGTCAGGCTTCCCACGCAGAAGAGGTACAAGTGACGTTGTGTCTACACCGCTGGCAGACCCATCGAGTTCTACGCTCTTCGGCCACCATTTCTTGAATCCAGTCAAGTTTGTACCAAGCTTGTACGGGTCTGCAGATTCGTTTGAATACTCGGTGTACGGGATGAAGTTGTCGCTATAGGGCGTTCCAGTACCGTTAACGACCGCTGTCCCACCGCAAAGCGTCGTTAGTACTTGGTAACGCCAGTAACCTGCTTCTCCCTCGAATAAGTATCCGTAGTTTGCGTTTTCTGCGAGGACGTACTGCGGTGGCGCCGTGTCGAAGTTTTTGGCCACATAGAAGCGGCCTGTCGCGTCCGCCGACGGTTGGACAATCAGGTCCGCGCGATTGCCAGCGCCTAGTAGTACGGGCCTTTGATAGGTCACGTCGATGCCCTTGCTCAGTGTTATGCCGTCTAGCGCCACAAGTCTGGCCACGCCATCGAATTTCCGTATTTCCACCTCGAACTTATCCGGTAGCCGGGGGCACGAGGGGTCCAAGGCGAGATACTTTGATGCATCCTCATAGGTCTCGATTTTCGCCAGTGTGTCCCGTAGGGCTTGCGGTATGTTTTCCGGCGCCGCCAGTTGGCCCACCCACAGGTAAGATGACGTTCGGTGGTTTGCCCCGGCAGTAACGAACCTCCATCGCTCTGTCTGGCCCGGTGCCAGCGTGAGTTCGGGTTGATGGACACCATTGACTGTAATGTCAGGCCAATCCGTAGTTCTTGTATCGCTCCTGCTGCTTTGACTTGCGACGTGGATGGCATCTCCTTGTTGCACCCCATAGTTAGCAATTTCCTGTAACACCATGAGGCGGTCATGACCACTCTTCCACAGACCGGGAATGATTTCATCATCCGCGTCTCTTGGTCGCACGACCAGTGTACCGGCCATTCCGTTTTCGACGTGCGTCGATGTCGCACCGTGCTTGTGCGCATGGTACCAATGAGTACCGGGCAGATGATCGGCCGGCACGCGATAACCATAGGACCACCGCCACCACTGGTTGATGTCCGGAATAAGTCGCTGCAGTGCGGGTGTGTAGTTGCTGGGGTCGTCATCTTCAGGCAGAATCAGCAACGTCACGTTGTCCTGCTTTGGATCGACATGCATTCCGTGCACGTGCAGATTCGTATTGTCCGCGTTGTGTGGAATGTTGATCTCGTCCGGGACGTGTCTTTCAATATCGTCCTGGCTATTGGGAGGGATGTTTGCCTCGTAACTCCCCAGTAAGCTGTCAATCGCTCTATTTAGTTGATTGTGTAAATTGATCTGCAACCATTCGCCAGGGCGGAAGACGAGTGTGGGCCCCGGGATGTCAAGGAACGGCACCGTGGTCCCACTGATGGGCTTTGTTCCGTACGCTCGTGTCCAGATTGTGTCTACGAGATTGCCTGTGGTGTCGGTTGCTCCACTTACGGTTGCTTGTGCGAACTGGACGTAGAGATCTTTGACAAGCGCACCGTTGTTCGACTCATTTCGTGGGGCTTCGCGGAAGGCTGGCGCTGTCGCGTATTGATCGTTTCTTGTATCCGCCTCTGTGGTTGCAGGCGCCGTCGGCACGTTCACACGCTGTGTGACGCAGCCAACTAATGCGAGCAAGAGAATCGAAGACATCACGACCCAGCGGCCAGCGCGAAAATGTGGTCTTGCTCCATACGCGACGGCATCAAACTCAACAAGTGATTCTCTCATGGTGTTCCTCCAGAGCAGCAGCCGACGTGTGAGTGTAACTGCGTGATTGAGTATTTTGAAATAACTGAGCTGCCATTTGCGGCAGTCTCTCGTGTATTGCGATCGTAGTGAGAATCCTAGGAATCATCCTGCCGCACCGCATACCAAGACGCCACAACACCGGCCGGACTGACGCCACCACCGCTGCTGGGATGCGGGATCACACGCACGATGGATCCGACCATAGCCGTACGCTGCTGTATCCCGTTTGGCCACTCGGGCACCAGGTAGCCGACGTACGAGTAGATCCATTCCGACCCCGAGACGACACCTTTTCCCTCAAAGCGGACCTCCATCGGGTTACCGTAGCTTCGGGAGCCGTAGAGATCGAGTTGCCACCCTGTGCCGCCGATAGTCCCCTTGAGGATCTCGCTCGGCCCTTCCTCAATCACGATTGTCCCGTTTCCAAAAACCAACGCTTCCAGTTTCCGGCATTTTTCCTCCCCGCTCGAACTGTCCAGGAATTGCTCCGGATCGTTGACAAAGCTGCGGTACGTCCAACTTCCGACAAACGGGTTCTCGCTCATATTTCCTCCGAGTCGTTTCGCTCAACGCTGATGTACTTTTTGACTGGGCCATTTATCGGACTCGGCTGGTCTAGCTTCTCCGGTGACTCGAAAGGGTTACGAACCACGAATCCCAATTCAGACCAGGCGCTGACCATCTTTAGGTCGCCGGCATTAGTGGCGGGAATTCCGCGAGACCAGTTGAGCATCTGGTAGGATGGCCCGCCGCCAGCGGCGCCGGTAATTTCATAGGTCTGAAGCGGTCGATGAGCGGGCCACCACATGGTCTCCCAAACCTGCTCCTCACGCTGTAGGAGCGAGTCTCCCTCACTCTCAGGATAGACGCGGTTCCACTCCTCGTAGGTGATGTTGATATCCTGCGTTGAGCATTCGTTAAAGTCTGATTGCCAGGGCAGGGCCATGTACTTCGTCAAATCGCCAGGCTCCAGTCCCTTGTCAAAATCGCTATCCTGGCCGAGGGCGTCGCCGCTGTAGGATGCGTAGTCCTGGTCGGGAATGCTACCGCTACGAGCATTCGCTTGCGCGGCAGTCAGGCGAAATGAATAGAAGGCCGGGTCCGCCTTTATCCGAAAAGGTTCGTGGTAAATCGCTGGATTTCGAGCTATCCATCCTACTTCACCGCCTGGACAGAATGCGCCGCCTAAAAGGTTGGACAAAACGCCGCGGTCCAGGTCGCTGCCGGTGTTGTTTTGCCAGGCGGCATATGGCTTGAAAGGATCTGGATCCGCCCATCCCTCCGACTTCTCATTGTAGAAATTTCCGTCGGCCCACTGGCGCAAGAGAAACAACTGATAGTCGGTCAGGCGAAGGAACTTTGAAGGCAGCGTGTTGGAAATAGGATTGTCGCCCGCTAGAAGGGGCATCAATGGAAGGTTGTACGTCCGTTGATTCGGCTGGCCGCCAAGGCGAAAGTGGTTTTCCTCACCGGGCTCACGCAACAGCTCATACAGATAGCGCCGATAGTCTCGGAACGGGTCGAACGTGCAACTCTTTATGCAAGCCTGCTCGCACTCGTTCAGCAGCTTTTCGGTCCGAAACTTGTCCAGGATCTCATCGACACGATTTGCGAGGACTTCGAATACGTTCTTGTGTATGTACTTCTGTACAGCCTCGGCCAGTTCTCTCCGCAATTGTTGAAAGGGCGTTCCCCATTTCTTGAACAGGGTATCGCGTTTCTCGACCATTTCCCGCCATAAACGTTCACTCTCATCCCTCACATCCTCGACGGCCTTCCGTGCTGCCTCCTCAACCCTGTGCTTGGCTTTTTCGAACCTTTCCTCATCCTCGTCGCGGTGCGCACGCCATTGAACCTTGTACTGACTAAACAAACGCTCAATATTGGCGTCGCGGGCTTGTTTGATCATCTCGAACGCAGGCGGCCCTTTCTCTCCGTGAACCGCACGTATGTATTGCTTTAGGATCGCCTTCATTTTACTGCCAAGTCGGTCGTAGAGCTTATCTCCCAGGTTTTGAGGATAAGTTTCTCGTAGGTCCCTTAGCCAGGCCTTGTAGCCGTCCTTATCGCCTTCAGAGAAGTCGCGACCCTGTGCCTCAAAACCCGCGATAAGCGCGCGCAAATCCTCGTCGAATTCAGCCAGACTCCGACGAAGGCGTGCATTGAAGCTGCTGTCGATGAGTGTCAGTTTTTCAGTCAGTGCATCCAAAAAGAGTTCACCGGACTCATTTCTCTGGACACATCGTTTCTTGCATGCTTGCAGTGCGCGTTCGTTGACGACTGGAGGAACAGAAAGCTTTTCAACATCGAAGTTGCCGCGCGCCGTCTGGTCGTGCGGGAAGTTGGACTGTGCAAGCACATTCGTGAGCCAGTCGAACTCGTCGGGTCGAAACAATATGGTCCAGATGTCGCGGTAGAACCATGGCTTGTAATTCGGATTCCACTCCAACGTACCGGCTTTCCAGTGTATCAGCGCATTTGTGTCGGTCGGTTCGATGCGTTCCGGTTTGTCAAAAGTGCCGGGTTTGCCGAAGAGGTCCGTCCGGGAGGCGAAGTTGCGAATGTTCATATCATAGATGACTTCCTCCAACGTGACCATATCAAGAATCTGTGGTACATAGGCGGGATAACCGACGAGGACCCACGCGGGATACTCTACGTCGACGAAACGAAGACGGTCGACGTTTGGCGAGTACATAACAAGACGTGCCATCACGGGGCCATCCGATGTGTCGTCGAACCACCCATCGTTGTTCGCGTAGTTGTTGATGCGGGGTTGTCCAAACTCGCTATATAGGAAGGAGCCCGAGTGACCGTGGCCGCCAAGCACGAGCAGACGTCCGGCCTCGTCGGTCAGGACATCACCGAGCGTATCGATAGAGTTAGGCTTTAGCTCCGGCGGAAATGTGGGTGCATAGATTTCATTCGTTCGGCTGAAGTCGGCCCTTCGGCGGTCCGTACAATTCACAACCTGCGGACCCGGATCGATGACCAACTGCTGTCGATCATTGGTGTCCATAATGGCGGAGTTGCGTCTACGGTGATCGGCTGCATAACCGTGTTCGCCCTCGAGCTGATCGAAATCGTACCACACTGCCTTTTTGTTGGCCAGGTACACCCGCCACTGTATGTCCACCAGCACACCCTCATTGCCGCCACCAGCGATGTTGTCACCCAACTTAATCGGTCGCCCCTCCGGGCTGTCCTCGTCATAGACATAGACCTGGAAACGAGCCGCCTGTCGCTTGATCCGCCCCTCGCTGTCTTTGAACTTGGTAATCGTGGGCTCCGACTTGCCGTCCGGCGATAGGAGGGGATTCCCTTGAGAATCACACGCCGTCGGCAGCACGGCCGGCTTCTCCGGAGAGATGCAGAATTCGTCCGGACTGTTGCCGAGTCGCGCAATGCCGAGTCCGGGGTGTATTTTGTATACCGCAGGCATGGTCACACTATCGTCGATTATTCAAACGTATCGTGAACTCTAGTCGAGGAAATTGAGCGACACCCCCTCGAGACGAAGCAAATCAGGATCCTCCTGATAGTCCACGCCGATCACAACCAGCGTTATCCGAAGTGTCTCTGCGCCTTTCTCGAGTAGTTTCCTCGTACAGTCTGTGATGTTGATGCGATGGTTGCGCGGCGTGTTGTGACTCCTCGGACGTAAGTCGTACTTGCGCGCCTGTAAAGGAGGAACATCACAGTGGCCAGGCCCTCCGTAGCACGGACCGTGTCCGAAGATGGCCAGGTACCCCGCATAATGTGGGTCGCGTATCGAAGTGGCAGCACTTGCGCGCGGCTGGTTAAGAAAGACGCGGATAAAGCAGGAGCGCGGCAACTGTGGCACGCGGTGCAGTCGTACCTCTGCGTAGCTGAAATTATTGCGGACCGGTTCAGGTATATCGATCGGCTGCGACACAAAACGTCCGACAGGCGCATCCAGGCCTACGGGAATTATGTAAGCACTCTTGACATACTCGTAGCCAAAGCGATACATGTCGAGCGTATCGGCGATGGTGTAGCTCCAGGGAGTCAGTACCGGGTCGAGATCACCCGGAAGAGAGTGTGGGTGACACTGCTGCCACTCCCACCAAAGTCGATCCACGTTTGCGTGCACCGGCCAGAAGATGGGATCATAGGCGGCAGTGAGGTTGCTGAACATGTCTCCGTACTGTGGTTCGCTGTACATGTCCTCGCGCGTATGGAACTGTCTTCCGGCAACCTTTACACCTCTGTTTCGATCGTAGCCAAGATCCTTTACAAAGTCCTTGCGATCTTTGCGATCTTGGCGGAAATTCGGGTTCATCCCGCCGGTCCAGATGTGCATCGTGTTGTGCGGATTCTGGTCGAGGAATCCGAAAGAGTCGTTGTAAAGACTGCCCCCACCAAAGTCACGAAAAGTCCGAAGTGATACGATCTGCTGGATGTCTTCGGCAGTCGGATAATGGTAGTGGATCACCTTATTTATGGTGGACGGTGATCCATTGGACATGTACTCGCCCGGATACCGCAGCGGGTACCACAGTGCGTTGTCGGCGAGCAGTTTGTCGATAAAGGCGATGCGATTGTCACCACCTGTGTATTCAGCACCTATCAGTCGCGTGACATCGGCAAAGAAGCGGGCTTGCGATGCAAAGTGAACACCGACAAGCTTCTGCAGGTTTTTCTTTTTGGCCTTGTTGAGCTTCAACTGCGTCGATAGCTCGTCGACGGATGCACTCGTGAGAAACGCCTGCAGTGCCTTCGGTATAATCCATCCCTTTTCAGGTCTCGAGGGGAAATATTGGGGCATCGTCCAATCCCAGTACGGCATCGTAACGTCCGGGAACTGGTCCTGCAGAGCCTGCTCGAACTCGTACATGTAGATTCGATGCCAGGGCAGGAACCGCTCCCAGCCGTGCTGACAATGATTCTGGTGGATCAAAGCCAGGTTATTGTAGTTGCGGCTGTCCTCAGGCCATTTATTGAGGCTGTATAGAGTGCGAAAGGCCTTCCGCAGCCTGTCAAGCTGCAGGTTGCTCATACAGTCGATGTTCACTCGCTGCTTCAGCTCCCCATGCTTGTACTTGTAAGCGTTCGGCGATCCCGTGAACACCCGGTACGCACGCTCCGCTACGACCTCAATTCGCTGACCCGCCTTAATATGTTCGAGGGCCGGTGTCGCCTCGAGGCCCTGTAAGCCATAAATCACGACACGGTCATCCAACGGGCATCCGTCGTCAATCCAGTCGGAAATAAACTGGATGTCTTCTTTCGCGACGGGTCTGCCACCCCACGGAAGACGGGGGAAACGAGAACCATCGAATGGCGCCTCGCCGCGCAGTCCTTTGACCAGTCCGCTAGTTGCACCGCGCGTGTTACAACCTTCCTCTTCATCGGGTCTCTGACCACTCTCGTGGCCACAGCACGAGCTTTGAAGACTCTCTTTCTCCTCAGAAATCATTCGGACGCCGAAAATCTCGAGAGACAGTAGCTGCTCCAGCGGGAGCTTCCAAAAGCGGCCGAAGCCGTCGTAATCTGCCGCGCTCTCTCCCGCCGCCTCATTTAGGATGTTCTTGACGCGCTCGTACCGCGTGGTGGTGTCCTCTGCCATAGGTATTTGTCCTCCTAATACACTGCAGAGCCGGATAGCGGAGCTGTGCTTGCCGAGGTGCCTTGCGAGGACGGCGATAAACAAACGAGAAATTGCAGTGGCGGACGCAATTACCGCCACTTAATCCTCACGCCAAACGATTTCTTGTTACGTGCGGCGACTATTCTTGTCCAATGGGTCGCCACAAGTCAGACGCAGACGGCCATTCGGAGGTCGGCTCAAAACGAACTCTGGTGAATGGAGATCACAGTAGCCGATCACTGGGTCTTCGGTTAGATGCAAATGGACTAATCGGCATGATCCATTCCGACTAGTCGGTTTTGCCAAACCGGGCAAGTTGGACGGGCGGTATCTCACCAAAAAGGGAGATATTGAGCCCATCACGCAGGGTCCCCGTAAGCCGCACACTAGGAGGGCTGATCCCCTCCGCTCCGCCATGACACGGAACGGTCGCGTCGACCCAATGCCGGAGCCGTACTCGGAAACCCGAGATTTCGGGATGTCCTACCCCGCCAGTCCCGCTTTCATCGCCTCGACGGCGAGCATGTCAACACGGTTGTTCATCTCGTCGTCTGCGTGACCCTTCACCTTGATCCACTTGACGCGGTGCCGGTCGGCCTGGGCGACAAGCCGCTGCCACAGGTCCTGATTCTCGACAGGCTTCTTCTTGGCGGTGCGCCAGCCGTTGGCGACCCAACGGTCGACCCAACCTTCCGTGAATGCGCGCGAAAGGTAGGCACTGTCGGTGTGTAACTCGACACGGACCGGCTCCCTCATTGCCTCGAGTGCTTCAACAGCGGCCCGAAGCTCCATGCGGTTATTCGTCGTTTGCGGCTCGGCACCGGAGATCACGCGCTCGCGCGAGCCGTATCTTAGCACCGCAGCCCAGCCACCGGGACCAGGATTGCCGCTGCAGGCTCCATCGGTATACACAATGACGCGTTTCAGGATCGAGTCAGATCTGGTCGCCAAAAACTAGGGACACCCTCGGAAGATGGGTAATGTGCTTGTGTCCATAAAGTTTGCCCGTGAAGAATTGGGATTCTTGTGATGAAATTCGTCGACTACGTGACCGTCACGGTGCGAAGCGGAAAAGGAGGCGCCGGCGCTGTCTCGTTTCGGCGAGAAAAGTTTGAGCCGCGCGGCGGCCCCGACGGCGGTGACGGAGGGGCAGGGGGCTCCGTGATACTCGTCGCCGACAAGCAGCTCTACACACTGCTCGACCTCCGGTATAATCGCCATCATTTTGCCGGAAACGGGTTACCCGGCGAGGGCTCGAACAAAAAGGGCAAGGACGGTGCTGACATTGTCCTCCGAGTACCGGAAGGGACGTTCGCACGGGATACAAACACGGGTGAGCTCATTGGCGAATTGACACACGACGGGGATCGACTCGTACTTGTGCAGGGCGGACGAGGTGGTCTCGGAAACACCCAGTTCAAATCTGCAACACGGCGGGCACCCCGCTTCGCACAACCCGGCGAGCCCGGCGAAGAGCGCGCAGTTACCCTCGAGCTGAAGCTGCTTGCAGATGTCGGCCTCGTCGGCCTGCCGAATGCAGGCAAGAGCACACTCGTGTCGGTTGTCTCTGCGGCCCGTCCGAAAATCGCAGACTACCCCTTCACTACACTCGTGCCGACGCTAGGCGTCGTGTACCTTGAAGACTACCAGTCATATGTGATAGCAGACATCCCGGGGATCATTGAGGGTGCCCATGAAGGCAAAGGTCTTGGCACAAGGTTCTTAAAACACATCGAACGAAACGCGGTACTTTTGCTTGTCATTCCAATCGATTCCGTAGACGTGCGGGCCGAGTACGATACGCTGCTGCGCGAGCTCGAGAGTTACAATGCCGAACTCCTCGAAAAAGACCGCTTGGTGGTCCTCACCAAAGCTGATCTACTACCGGGGGGTGTCGATGCGCCCTACATCGATTCCATTGTTCAAACGTTACCCTCGGGCGTGGAAACGGTCGCAGTGAGTGCCGTCACCGGTGCCGGTATCGATGCGCTCAAGTACCGGCTGTGGACGCGCATCCAGTCGGCGCGAAAAGCGATGGGGACAAGCAACTGATTGCCTGGTGCCGGTGCTGACAGTGAGACCCGCGCGCTGATCGCACTCTCGACGGTGCCAGGACTCGGGCCCTCCCGAATCCGAAGCCTCATGGAGTGTTTCGGCTCAGCTGCATCGGCACTTTGCAAGTCGGTTCACGAGTTGCGGCGTGTGTCCGGCATCGGAGAAACCATTGCCGCTGACATCGCACACTTGGATCCGCGGTCGGTCTCCAAAGACCAGCTTGCGCGGGCGTACCGGGCAGGCGTACACATGGTCAGGCTGAACGAGGAACGGTATCCTCCACTGCTGAAGGAGATACACGATCCCCCTCCTTTCCTCTGGTGTCGCGGCGAAACAGACAGTCTCGATCACTGCGTGGCGCTGGTTGGGACGAGAACGCCGACGGACTACGGCCGGCGGGCCGCACGACATCTGGCGCTCGGACTGGTCGAAGCGGGATATGTGATCGTAAGCGGTCTGGCTTACGGGATCGACGCGGTGGCACATAGATCGGCTCTTGACGCGGGAGGAAGAACCGTCGCGGTCCTGGGAAGCGGCGCGGACGTGATCTACCCGGCCCCACATCGCGGCCTCGTTAAAAGAATCGTCTCCGCCGGCGCCGTACTTTCGGCATTCCCACTGGGTGCCAAGCCGGACGCCGTCAACTTCCCTCGGCGGAACCGGCTCATCAGCGGAATGTCACTTGGCGTTGTCGTCGTCGAGGCAAGAGAGACCGGAGGGGGTCTGATTACCGCCCGCCAGGCACTTGATCAGAACCGCGAGGTTTTCTGTGTACCAGGATCCATCTTTCACCCTGCCAGCGTTGGAACAAACCGGCTCATCAGGGATGGAGAGGCAAAGCTCGTGAGTGAGGTCTCGGATATCTTGGAGGAGGTGCAGCCAGGCTACACAGTTTCCGTTGCTGCCGGCGACCAACCTCGCGCTCCGGAGCTTGAGCCGGCCGAACGCGAACTCGTGAACCTCCTCGCCGACGGGCCCGTGCACGTAGACAATCTCGTTGCACTATCGGAGACCCCGCGATCTCGGATAATGTCGCTATTATTGTCACTAGAAATCAGGGGTTGGATCGGACAGGGACCCGGCATGGTATTCTACCTGGTTCGTGAACGAACAGCCGTCAGCCCGGACGTGCGGTGACACGGGAAGAAGAAAAAAGGGAATTCGAGATCGTCATCGACGTGCCTCCCGGCTATCGAGAGGAGGGTCGTCTCGACCAGTTTCTGGCACGCTCGATCATGAATGCCACGCGAAGCAAGGTCCAACGTGGTATACGGGAGGGCCGCGTCCGCGTTAACGATCGGGTGATCACAAAGTCATCCCATGTCGTTCAGGCCGGAGACCACATAGTGTGTCGTATTCTGCGTGCACCGCCGATCGAAGCGGTACCCGAGGACATCCCACTCGATGTCGTTTTCGAAGATGACTGGCTCATCGTCGTTAATAAGCCGGCAGGAATGGTGGTTCATCCGGCCTACGGAAATCGAACGGGCACGCTTGTCAATGCACTCCTTCACTATGTTGGCGCTTCGGCAATCACACTGGCTGACGTCGAGAATGGGGACGACGATGCGGGCCTGTCGACGATCAACGCGGCACCACCCAGTCCCGACAATCCTGCCATCCGGCCGGGCATCGTTCACCGCCTCGACAAGGACACCAGCGGTCTGCTTGTTGTCGCCAAAGACGATGTCACGCATGCGGCGCTCGCCGGGCAGTTCGCTGCACGGACGACAAGAAGGGACTACCTAGGCATCGTGCTTGGCATACCGGATCCCGCGAGGGGATCAATAGAAAGTAATCTGGGTCGAGACAAGCGCGACCGCAAACGTATGGCTGTTGTCGAGCCACCACAGGGAAAATTCGCACGGACCCACTACGAGACAGTTGCCGTGTCCGAGAACCTCGCGCTCCTCCGGTTTCAACTCGACACGGGACGGACCCACCAGATCCGCGCACACGCCGCGCACATCGGCCACCCGATTCTCGCCGACGAGACGTATGGTGGAGCGGATCTCCGGAGATTCGCTCACTCGCGTAATAAACTGAAATTTCTGCGAAACCTCGTTGACCTGATCGGCCGGCAGGCCCTGCACGCCCGGTCTCTGGGGTTCCAACACCCGAAGACCGGTTCGGCGATGACGTTTGAGACCACACTGCCGGTGGACATGACTACTGTTCTGGAGCGAGCTCAGATCGATCCAAAGTCATACTAAGGCAGCGCTAACAGTCGTATATTTGAAGGCTAGGTCAGACTTCACGACTGCCACAGCGGCCGTGGCGAGCGAACGTCCGGTCCTGACAGTTTATCCCGCGCAGAGGCATGTTGACGGTGGACACCCAACTCTCGAATCTCCTCAAACCGGACACGATCCTTGTCGAAATGCAGGCTTCGTCGAAGAGCGAGGCACTGGAAGCGATGATGAAACTCATAGCGAAGCACCCGGCGGTCGTCGATCTAGAGCGGGTCAAGAAGGACGTGCTCGAGCGCGAAAGCATCATGTCCACCGGGGTCGGCCGGGGTCTCGCCTTGCCGCACGCGAAGACAGCCGGTGTCATCGAGACGCTTGCGGCGCTCGCAATTTCAAGCCGGCCGGTAGACTACGGGTCAATCGATCAGCAACCGGTTCGCCTGTTCTTTCTGCTGCTTGGTCCGGAGGAGGCACGTTCGCAGCATATCAAAACACTAAGCCGTATCTCGCGACTGATGAACCGGGCGCACATTCGCAACGCACTTCTCGACGCCGAAGACGCCGGCGAAGTAATGGAGATTCTCGCCAGCGGCGAAATGGAGCTACTGGACCGTTAGACCAACACGCAACCCACCCACCTTTTGAGTCGGCTCTTCAAAAACATAAAGGGCACGTTCGATATCCTTCCTATCGTGAACGAGTCCGAAGGGACATCCATTCCGCCAAGCGCGACATGGGTTCATGTCGAACAGACTATTCGGGAGGTGGCGGCGCGCTTCGACATGCACGAGATCCGGACTCCCATACTGGAGCCCACCGAACTAATCGCCCGCGGGATTGGTGAGTTGACGGACCTCGTGTCCAAGGAGATGTTCGCCTTCAAACGCGGCAAGACAGATTACGTTTTACGGCCCGAGGTCACGGCTCCCGTGATGCGCGCGTACCTGCAACACCACCTCGGTCAGACAGGTGGCGTTCAGCGTCTCTTCTATATTGGTCCGTGCTTTCGCGCAGAGCGTCCACAGATGGGACGGTACCGCCAGTTCCACCAGTTCGGCATAGAACTCATCGGCACGCCAGATCCGGTTGCGGATGCCGAAACAATCGTCGCGATGATGGCGATCTATGAGGCGCTCGGTGTCACTGAAACGGTTCTGCGCCTCAACACACTGGGAGATCAAGACAGCCGGCCTAAGTACCGCAAGGCACTCAAGTCATACCTCGCGCCGTTTCAGGACCGCCTGACCGAAACAAGCAAGCAGCGTCTTGAGACGAACCCTTTGCGTATCCTCGATACCAAAGAACCGGCGGAGCGCGACCTACTGCAGAAGGCGCCCCGTCTAATCGATTTTGTGGGCGACGAAAGCCGCGAGCACTACGAGGAGGTCAAGCGGCTCCTAACCCGGGCCGGCGTAGACTTTGTCGAGGACACGCTTCTGGTTCGTGGCCTCGACTACTACACGCGCACCGCCTTTGAGCTGGAAAGTCCCGTCCTCGGAGCGCAAAGCGCGCTGGCCGGAGGAGGACGTTATGACCTTCTTGCGAGTGAGATCGGTAGCAAGTCGGCCGTACCCGCCGTCGGATTCGCAGCCGGTATCGAGCGGCTCCTCGTGGCGATCGAGCACGCGACCGACGCCGAGCCACCGGTGTCGGCGCCCCCGGACATCTTCATCGTGGCTGTGGGCGCGGATGCGGTGCGATACGCGTTCGAACTCGCGCAGCGACTGCGAAAGGGCGGCGCCTCCGTCGCATATGACATGCTCGGGCGCTCGATGAAAGCTCAGATGCGCGAGGCAAACCGCACCGGCGCGCCGATCGCAATCATCCTGGGAAAAGAAGAGATCGAAAATCGGGTGGCGTCGGTGAAGACCATGTCGACAGGCGAACAGACGCGTGTCGAACTGGGTAAGATCGACAAGTTTATAGCCCACCGACTATCCTGAGGCCCATATGTACCCCCGACTGAGCGACGTTTTCAAAGATGTCTTCGGATTCGAGCTTCCGTTTCCGATTTACTCGTTCGGGGCCATGGTGGCCACCGGCGTCCTCGTTGCCGCATGGCTGCTGTCGAAAGAGATGGACAGGCTCTACAAAGAGGGTCGATTGCGGGGAGTTCGGATCGAAACGAAAGAGAAAGGACGCAAAAAGGCCCGCTCGGTCGAAGCCAGTCCCTCGGCGCTCGTGGGCACGATCACTGTCATCGCGGTCGTCACCGGATTTGCCGGCGCAAAACTCTTCCACATCGTCGAGAATCTGGGCGCGTTCTCCCAGGACCCCATCGGGATGATCTTCTCGACCGGAGGGTTTACGTTTTTCGGCGGCCTGATTGTGGCCGCCGTGTCGATTGCGCTTTATGT